>DASREU010000001.1:0-7428 GCA_035651935.1 Myxococcales bacterium
TGCGGAGATCGACTTCGTCTGATCTCCGTCGCTCATCAATCCCACGCCCAGGAAGTCCGGCACGTCCGCGTTGGGGTTGCCGCCTTCGAAGTGGGCGCGGAACTCGGCGCTGGGATCGATCTCCTCGTCGCGCCAGTGGCCCAGCGGGCCGCCCGACTCGAGGATCACGGTGTCCTGCGCGACGAAGAGGTTCCGCTTCTGGTCGCAGACCCGGCCCTTCTCCCCGACCGAGCTCCAGACGTACTTGAGCGAGTACCAGCGGAGCCCGCGCTTCCAGCTCACGTAGACCACCGCGGCGGAGTCGCCGAATCCGGGCATGCACTCGTTGCCACCTTTCGGCAGCACCTGTGCTCGCCACTTCCAGCGCACCTTCTTCGTGTGCGTGTGCAGGTTCTCCGGGACCTCCGCGCCCAGCGTGACGGTCTCCATCGGCGGGCGATACACGGCCCGGATGAACGGCATCTGCGGATCCTCGACGATCTTGTAGTAGCTCACCGGTCCGGAGTAGCTCTCCAGCACGCGGAAGCCGTGCACGTCGATCGGCGTGATCGTCGGTGGCCGCGGCTCCTCCCCGGCGGTCCCTGCGGAGATGAGCAGCACGCAGAGCGCCAGGCTGGACGAGATGCGGGGCACGCTGACGGTCCAGCTTAACGGGTGAGCGCGAATGCGCCAGTTCCTTGGCAGAGAGGCGATTCGCAGGTAGAAGGACGGCGCTCGATGCAAGTCGCACTTGGACAGCTGCGCGGCCGGACCGCGCCTTGGGGATGGCCGGCCGGGCTCGCGCTCGCTCTGCTCACCTGCCTCGCCCTCTGGCTCCGGCTCCGCGGGCTCTCCGCGGAAGGCTTCGGCGACGACGAAGTGCACAAGTGGCTCGCCGCCAACCGCTACCTGCACGGCATCTTCTCGGGCGACGACGTCGAGCACCCGATGCTGATGAAATGGCTGATCGCCTCTGCGATCGCCGTCGGCTCGCGCTTCGGCTGGGCCCCGGAGACCATGACCCGGCTGCCGAACGCGATCGCGGGCGGGTTCTCGGTGCTGGTGGTGGCCCTGCTCGCGCGGCGGCTCTTCGGCCGCGGCGCCGCGCTGCTCGCGGCGGCGCTCGCCGGCTGCTCCACCACGCTGATCGGATACCAGCGGGTCGCGAAGGAAGACACGCTCCTCGGGCTCTTCCTCATGCTCCTGCTCTGGTGCATGGCGGAAGCCAAGGCCGCCGCCGACGACGGGCGCGATCCTCGGCGCTGGGAGCTCGGCGGCGCCGCATCGCTCGCGGGCATGCTGGCCTCGAAGTACTTCTTCTTCCTCACGCCGATCCCGATCGTGTTCTACCTCTGGGTGCGAAGGGAGTCGCGCTGGCGCGTGCCGCCGCGCCGCTGGTTCCAGCTGATCGGCGTCGCCTTCGCGCTCTGGGTCTGCGTGAACTGGTCGCCGTTTTTGCCCAGCACCTGGGAGTACGCGAGGACCTACACCACCGGGCAGCAGACCGTACACGGCTCGCTGTTCTTCATGGGCCAGATCTATCCGAACCTGATCGAGTACGGGCTGCACGGCACTCCGCCGTGGTTCTACGCCGTCTTCGCGGCGGCCAAGCTCGCCCCGGCGACCTTCCTCTTCGCGCTCGCCGGCATCGCCCTCGCGCTTTCGCAGCGAAAGCCCGCGCACAAGCTCCTGCTCTCGTGGATCGCGGTCTGGTTCCTCGTTCACTCCGTCTCCGGATCGAAGTGGGGCCGCTTCTTCGTCTCCGTGCTGCCGGCGTTCCTGATCTTCGCCGCCGCGTCCGCCAGCTGGGGAATCGAGCGGCTGCGGTTGCCGGCGCCGCGCTGGGCGGCGGTCGCCGCTGCCATCCTCCTGCTGCCGGGCGCGGAGGCGGCCGCGGCGGTCGCGCACGCGCCGCACTACCGGCTCTACATCTCGCCGCTGGCGGGCGGTGACGAACGCGTGCAGTGGTACTTCCCGCACTGCGACTACTTCGACGCCGGGTTCCGCGAGGCTGTGCAGTTCGTCGCGAGGAACGCGGAGCCCGGGGCGGAGCTCTCCACCGAGATCGACTGGCCCGCCCGCCTCTACGCGGAGGCGGCGGGACGCCCCGATCTCCGGCAGACGCTGGTGCGCCGCGGACAGACCTGCCGCTCGGGGCGGGTCTGCTACGTCGTGGTGCAGACGGGCCGGCTGTACTTCCTCAACCAGGACGCGGTGGACAACCTCTCCCGGCGCACGCCCTGGCACGTGGAACGCATCGCGGGGCGCGAGGTGGTGAAGGTGTACCGGCTGCTGCCCGGCGAGATGCCGTTCCCCGACGAAGAAACCCCGTGGATCGGTCCTCTCGTGCAACAGCGCTGAAGGAGGCCTTGATGGCCGGCAAGCTGCAGATCGAGGACGTCGTGCTCGGCACCGGCGACGAGGCGCTGAAAGGGAAGCTGGTGTCCGTCCACTACACGGGATGGCTCACCGACGGGAAGAAGTTCGATTCCTCGAAGGACCGCGGGCAGCCCTTCAAGTTTCCCCTCGGCCGCGGGCAGGTGATCCGCGGCTGGGACGAGGGAGTGCAGGGCATGAAGGTGGGCGGAAAGCGCAAGCTGACCATCCCGCCCGAGCTGGGCTACGGCGCACAGGGAGCGGCGGGTGTGATCCCTCCGAACGCCACCCTGGTCTTCGAGGTGGAGCTGCTCGGGGTCAGCTAGCGCCGCCTTCGGCGAACGTGACCACGAAGATGCATCCCTGCCCCGGCAGGTTTCGCACCGCGAGAGTTCCGGAGTGCGCTTCGATCGCCTGACGGGCGATGGCGAGGCCGAGGCCGAACCCGCTCCGGTCGGTGCCCGCCTGGCGGAAAGCCTGGAAGATCCTTTTCTCCTGGCCGGGCTGGAGGCCGCCGCACTCGTCCTCGATCTCCACGATGCCGGGGCGGCCCCGGACGGTCACCTTGCCGCCCGCGTGAGTGAACTTCACCGCATTGCCGACCAGGTTCCCCAGCGCGGACTTCAGCACGCGCGCGTCGCCGACCGTCGGCAGTGGCGCCGGCGCATCCAGGACCACGGAGACCTGCCGCCCCTCGGCGTCGGCCAGGAGCTGATCCACGAGCTCCCCGAGCAGCGACCGGAGATCGACGGGCTCGCTCTGCAGCGCCGCGCCGGCGTCGATGCCGCGCAGCCGCGCGTCGACCAGCGCGTGATCGATCGCTTCCGAGAGCCGGCCGAGGCTGCGCTCCAAGACCTCCGCCAACCGCTCCGGCGAGGTCCCCTTGCGCAGCAGTTGCGAGGCGACGAGCGCCGACTGCAGGGGATTCCGGATCTCGTGGGCGAGGAACGCGAAGTGCTCCCAGGCCTGGCGCCTCAGCTCCAGCGCCCGGAGGCTGGCGAACTCGCGCACCGCTTCGGCGGCGCCGCGGCTGAGAAGTCCGACCAGGCGGGCGTATTCGCCGGGCTCGAAGGGACCGAGGCCACGCTCGGTGCACTCCTCGATCCACGCCTCGAACAGCAGCCCGTACTCGCGGACGATGTCCGCGATCTCGAGGTTCAATACCAGGCGCTGGGCTCCGTGCGTCTGCGCCAGGCTCGTCCCGGTTTCGCCGAGCGGCGCGTCCGCCTCGAGCGCCGCGGTGAGCTCGTCGAGGAACAGGTGGAGGCTGTCGAGCACGTCGGCGTCGTCGAGACGCCGTTCGTCGGGAAGGCGCTCGCGCACGCGCCTGAGCCAGCGTCGGGCGAGCGAGTGGCGGTGCTCCCGCAAGCTGCGGCCCAGGCTCGCCATCGCATCGAGCCTAACCGGTCAGATCCAGTCGCGCCCTTCGCCTTGGACCCAAGCCGCGAATTTCTCGATGCCCGCGCGGATCGGCGTGCGCGGCGCATACCCGAGGACGCGTCCGGCGTGCGCGACGTCGGCGCTGGTGAGCGGAACGTCGCCCGGCTGCGCGGGCTGTCGATCGAGGATCGCCTTCACGTGGAGAGCATCTTCGAGCAGCGAGACGAGCTCCAGCAGCGAAGTGGTGTGCGCGCCGCCGAGATTGAGGATGTCGAAGCCCAGCGGAACGTCGCAGGCGGCGATCACGCCGGCGATGATGTCCTCGACCCAGGTGTAGTCGCGCCGGGTCGACCCGTCGCCGAAGAACGGCAGGGACTTTCCCGCGAGCATGCGCCGGGAGAACTTGTGGATCGCGAGGTCGGGCCGCTGGCGGGGGCCGTAGACGGTGAAGAAGCGCAGCGCCGCCACCTCGATGCCGTAGAGATTGTGGAAGGTGTGCGCCAGCACCTCGGAGGCGACCTTGCTCGCCGCATACGGGCTCTCGGGCGAGTCGATCCGCGCGGTCTCGCGGAAGGGAGGCTGCGCATGCGCTCCGTACACCGAGCTGCTCGAGCCGAGCACGAACCGCCGCGTTCCGGCGAGGCGCGCCGCTTCGAGGACGGAGGCGGTGCCGCGGACGTTCACGTCCATGTACGCCGCGGGCCGCTCCAGGCTCGGGCGGACGCCGGCGAGGGCGGCGAGGTGCACCACTACCTCGGGCTTCGCCGCGGCGAACGCGCGCTGCAGGGCCGCCTCGTCGCGGATGTCCGCTTCGAAGAGGCGGGCGCGCGGATCGAGCCCTGCGCGCTTGAGGCGCTCCGGATAGAAGGGGTCGAAGTTGTCGACGATCGCCACCTCGTCGCCGCGATCGATCAGCGCCGCAACCAGGTGGGATCCGATGAACCCGGCGCCGCCCGTCACCAGCACGCGCTTCATGCGGCGCTCCGGAGCGGAAGCGCCTGGGCGTAGTGCTTCTGCCAGAGCTGGAACATGAGCAGCGTCCAGAGCGGCTTGCGCAGGTCGGCGCGCCCGCGGAGGTGGAGATCGAGGAGCGCGCGCACCGCCTTGGGCTCGAACACGCCGCCGTCGCGGAGCGCGCGGTCGGAGAGCGCGTCCTCGATCAGCGGCCGCAGCGGCCCGCGGATCCACGCCGCCACCGGGATCCCGAAGCCTTTCTTCGGGCGCCGCAGGATTTCGTCGGGGACGGTTCCGCGCAGCGCGCGCTTGAGGATCAGCTTGGTGCGTGTGAGCGACATCTTCAGGCGCCACGGCAGGCGCGCGGAGAACTCGACGACCTTGGTGTCGAGATACGGCGCGCGCAGCTCGAGCGACGCGGCCATCGAGGCGCGGTCCGCCTTCACCAGGATGTCGTCGGCGAGGTAACGCGTCAGGTAATAGCGGAGCGCCTCGTCGACCGAACCCGGCGCGGCGCCGCTGCGAGCCGCGTCCTCGAGCACCGCGCGAAAGACGACCTCGGGGGCGGCCAGCGCGCGCAGCCCGGGCTGGAGCAGGGCGGACATCTCGCCCGGGAGGAGCGCGGCGATCCAGGAAGCGTGCCGCAGCGACGGCGGCGCGTCCACGCCGCGGAGGAACTGCTTGAGCCTGAAGTCGAGGCTCATGTTCCGCGACGAGGTCGGCAACCGGTGCACGAGGAACTGCAGGGCGCTGCGCAGCGGCCGGGGAATGCGCGCGAACAGCGCCGCGGGCCGGTGCGCGAGGAAGGGATCGTATCCGGCGAACAGCTCGTCTCCGCCGTCGCCGGCCAGCGCAACCTTCACCTGGCGCCGGGTGAACCGCGAGAGCAGCAAGGTGGGGAGGAAGCTCGGATCGGCGAAGGGTTCGTCGAGCTGTGCGGCGGCGGCCGGCAAGAGATCGAGACAGTCCTGCCCGGAGAACTTCTCCGAGACGTGGTCGGTCCCCAGGCGCCGCGCGGCCAGCTCCGCCCAGGGCGACTCGTCGAAGCTCTCCTCCACGAACCCGATGGAAAAGGTCTGCAGCGGCTGCTTGTGGCGGACGGCGAGCGCCGCCACGGCGGTGGAGTCCACCCCTCCGGAAAGGAACACCCCGACCGGCACGTCGGCGACCAGACGCTTCGCCACCGAGGCATCGAGGAGCCGGACCAGCTCGGAAGCCGCTTCGTCGGGCGCGATGCGCTCGTCTGTAGGAGAGGGAAGCTCCCAGTACCGCCGCAGGCGCAGCCCGCGCTCGTCGAGCACTGCCAGGTGCGCCGCCGGGAGCTTGCGGACGCCGCGCAGGATCGATGCGGGCGCGGGGACGTACTCGCAGGCGAGATATTGCACGACCGCTTCGGGATCCAGCTCGCGCGGCACCCCGCCATGGGCGAGCAGCGCCTTGAGCTCCGAGCCGAACACCAGGCGCGATCCGCGGAGGAAATAGTAGAGCGGCTTCTTTCCCAGCCGATCGCGCGCCAGGAGGAGCTTGCGCCGCCGCGAGTCCCAGAGCGCCAGGGCGAACATCCCGTGCACGTGCTCGGGAAATGATTCTTCCCATTCCAGATAGGCGCGCAGCACCACCTCGGTGTCGCTGCGCGAGGTGAAGGGATGCCCCTTCGCGCGCAGCTCGTCGCGGAGCCGGGAAAAGTCGTACGCCTCGCCGTTGAACACGAGGGTGACCCCGTCGCGCTGCATCGGCTGGTCGCCGGATTCGAGATCGAGGATCGAGAGGCGCCGGTGGCCGAGCGCCGCCGGGCCTTCGAAGAAGAACCCTTCCGCGTCGGGACCTCGATGCGCGATGACCCGCGCCGCGCGGCGGACGCCTTCGGCGTCCGGAGCGCCGGAGAGATCGACGTCGCCGCAGATGCCGCACATCTAGTGCACCGCCGTCGAGAACACTAGGTCCTCGACCCTGGCGTGAGGGCGCGCCCCACCGCGCGGGGAAGCGCGGTCGACGGCCGGTTCAGCTCCTCCGCCACCAGGTACGGCCGCTTGTCCTGCGACTCGTAGTAGGTGCGCACCACCAGCTCCGCGAGCAGGCCCATGAGCAGGCTGAGCGCTCCGACCAGCGTGAACATCACGGTGACGAGCGGCAGCGGCGTCTGCACGAAGTCCTTCAGGCCGGCCAGCTTGTAGTAGAGCGCCCAGAGGAACGCGCCGATCGCGCAGGCGAAGGAGATCAGGCCGAACCCGCCGAACACGTAGATGGGCTTCGTGGCGAAGCTGGCGAGGAACTTCACCACCATCAGATCGAGCACCACCTTGAAGGTGCGCGAGAGCCCGTACTTGGATCGGCCGGCGCGCCGCGAGCGGTGGTTCACCGCCAGCTCGGTGACGCGCGCGCCTTGCCAGCTCGCGTACACGGGGATGAAGCGGTGCATCTCGCCGTACAGCTTCACGCCGGTGAGCACCTCGCGTCGGTACGCCTTGAGCGAGCAGCCATAGTCGTGCAGGCGGACGCCGGAGATGGCCGAGATCAGCCGGTTGGCGATGCGGCTGGGCAGCTTGCGCCCGAACTCGCGATCCTTGCGGTCCTTCCGCCACCCGGACACCACGTCGAACCCGGAGTCGAGCTGGACGAGCAGCCGGGCGATGTCCGCGGGATCGTTCTGCAGATCCCCGTCCATGGGGATGATCACCTCGCCGCGCGCCGCCTCGATCCCGGCGCTCATCGCCGCCGTCTGTCCGAAATTGAGCCGAA
>DASREU010000002.1:0-4857 GCA_035651935.1 Myxococcales bacterium
CGTTTGCTGAGACGCACGCGTCCTCTCCCCTATCTCTCCCCCGACCGGGGCGAATCCCGGTGACCACTGTCGACCACCGTCGAAAGCAATGTGCATCAGAACGGCCCTGACTTCCTCGCGAAACAACGATTGGCGTGCGTCGTCGCGGCGTTAGTGAAAATGGCCAATTTCGAATTCGATTCCCATGCGCTACCGCCACCATACGGCCGCTATGTCGGCGCGGTCGGGAACCGGATCGGCGAGCGCGAGACAAGCTGCGCTGGGTGCACGCGACCACCGCGATCGCACCTCTCGTCGCAGCCGGCCAACCGCCCGGCCCCCCTGTCGTGCAGTCTCGAACGTCGCTGGACGAAGCCGCGCACCTTGCCTACGATTTGCCGACGACCCCGGGGGGTTGCATGCCCGCACCGATCGAACTCCTCGAGCGTGAAGCGCAGCTCTCCAGATTGTCGCGTCTCCTGGAGGAAGCGCGCGGAGGTGAGGGTCGCGTCGCGCTGGTGTACGGCGAGGCCGGCATCGGAAAGACGGCCCTGGTGACGGAATTCACGCGCGTCCACGCGCGCGACCTGCGGCTCTTCTGGGGCGCATGCGACCCGCTCTCCACGCCGCGCCCGCTCGCGCCACTGCTCGACATCGCCTGGACACAAGGCGGCAGCCTCTCCGGGCGCATCGCCGCGGGGGCTCCGCGGGAGGAGATCTTCCAGGCCTTCTTCGAAGCACTGCGCTCGCCGAAGCCGCTCGCCGTAGTGGTGATCGAGGACCTCCACTGGGCCGACGACGCGACGCTCGATCTGGTGAAGTTCCTCGGCCGGCGCGCGCAGCGCGCGACTGCGCTCATCGTGCTGACCTGGCGAGACGAGGGAATGCGCCCGGACCATCCGCTGCGAGCCTCGATCGGCGACCTGCCGCCGCAGGTGGTCACGCGCATTCCCTTGCCCGGCCTTTCGCCTGCCGCGGTCGAGTCGCTGGGCGCCAGGGCTCGTCGGAGCACGGCGGGGCTGCACGCCGCGACCAACGGCAACCCGTTCTTCGTCACCGAGGTCCTGGCGAGCGACGAAGCCGGCGTGCCCGCGACGGTCCGCGACGCGGTCCTGGCCCGCGCTGCCCGCCTGCGGCCGCAGGCGCGCGCCCTCTGCGAGCTGGTCGCGGTGGTTCCCTCGCGCATCGACCTGCCTCTCTTGCAGGCCGCCGCGGGCCCGACCTTCACCGCCCTCGACGAGTTGCTCGTCTCGGGGATCGTGTCCGTCTCCGACGGCGAGGTTTCGTTCCGGCACGAGCTGGCGCGAAAGGCCGTGGAGGACGCGCTGCCGCCGCTGCGCAAGCGCGAGCTGCACGCCCGGGTGCTCGCGCCGCTGCGCGCCCACGGAGAGGAGCCATCGCAGCTGGCGGTTCTCGTGCACCACGCCGCCGGCGCCGGAGACTCCGCTTCCGTGTTGTCGCTGGCGCCGCGGGCTGCCGAGCACGCCTCACAGCTCGGCGCGCACCGCGAGGCGGAGGCCCACCTCGCCATGGCGCTGCGCCACGCCGGGGCCTTGCCTCCGCGGTCCCTCGCCGAGCTCCTCGATGCCCACGGTCGCGAGTGCTACCTCGTCGATCGAATGCGCGAGGGGCTCGAATCGTTCTCCAAGGCGCGCGAGCTCTGGCAGCAACTCGGCGACCGCGTCCGCGAAGGGAACTCCCTCTCCTGGCTCGCGCGGTCGGCGTGGTTCACCGCGCGGCCCGAAGACGCCGAGCGCTACGCAGACCTCGCCATCGAGGTGCTGGAGTCGCAGCAGCGGGGACCTGAACTTGCGATGGCCTGGCTGACGCGCGCGTTGCTGTTCATCTCCGCCGCCGACGCAAAGGCGGCGATCGGCATGGGCGAAAGCGCGCTGCAGATCGCGCGGGAGCTGAAGGATCGCGAGATCGAGGCGCACGCGCTGAACATGATTTCCTGCGCGCGGATCCAGGCCGGCGACCAGTCCGGATGGGGCCTGATGGACGAGAGCTTGCGCCTCTCCCTCAGCCACAACCTCGAGGACGCGGCCGGGCGCGCGTACGCGAACCTCGGGACGCTCGCGATCGAAGAGCGCCGCCATGACCTGGCCGCGCGCATCCTCGACGAAGGAATCGCGTATGCCGTCGAGCGCGACCTCCGGACGCGGATCCTCTGCATGTACGGCTGGCGCGCGCGCCTGAGGGTGGAGATCGGCCGCTGGGCCGAGGCCGTCGAGGACACGGCGCACGTCCTCGACAATCCGGGTGCATCCGCGCTGTTCCGTCTGGTGGCCCTGACGCCCCTCGGTCTGCTGCGCACGCGGCGGGGAGATCCGGGAGCGCGCGAAGCCCTCGACGAGGCGCTCGCGCTGGCTCGCCAGAGCGGCGATCTCGAGCGGACCGTCCCGGTGGCCGCGGCGCGCGCGGAGCTGTGCTGGCTGTCGGGCGACGCGTCGGGAGCGGCTGCCGAGGCCGCAGCGGTGATCGAGCGCGCGCGGAAGTCGCGCCGGCCTTGGCACGTCGCCGATCTCGCGGTCTGGATCTGGCGCGGCGGCGGCGAGCCGCCGCCCGCGAGGGAGTGTGCGCGCCCGGTGGCGCTCCAGCTCGAGGGCGATTGGCGCGCCGCCGCCGAGGAGTTCGAGAAGCTCGGCTGCCCGTACCACGCTGCCCTCGCCCGGTACGACAGCGACGATCCCGACGCGATGCTGGCCGCGCTCGAGGTCCTCGACAGGCTGGAGGCGCGTCCTGCCGCCGCACGCGTCCGCCGCCGGCTCGCCGACCTCGGAGTCCGCGCGGTCCCCAGAGGTCCGCGCAGCGCCCGACGCGGGCATCCGTTCGGTCTCACCGCTCGCGAGCAGGAAGTCCTCGATGCGCTCGCTCTCGGGCTCTCCAATGCGGAGATCGCGGCCCGGTTGTTCGTCTCGCCCAAGACTGTCGATCACCACGTCTCCGCCATTCTCGAGAAGCTGGACGTCTCTTCCCGCGGAGCGGCGGTCGCGAAGGCCCGCAACCACAGCCTGTCCGCGCTCCAGGTCGCCCCCGCAAAATAGGGGGGCGTGCCCCGAAAAATGGGGAACGTTCCCGATGTGGCGGCGCGCCACGCCTTCTACCGTAGCCGCGTGTCCACCTTCGTGGACCGCGAACGGAGCGCCACATGCCTCGATATCTGGTGGAGCGGACCTTTCCCGACGGGCTCTCGATTCCTGTCGACGAAACGGGCGAGAAGGCCTGCCTCGCCGTGGTGACGAACAACGGCGAGGACGGCGTCACCTGGGTGCAGTCGTACGTGAGCGACGACAAGCGCAAGACCTTCTGCATCTACGATGCACCGTCGCCGGAAGCGATCCGCAGGACCGCGACCCGTAACAGGCTGCCCGTGGAACGGATCACGCAGGTGCGCGTGCTCGACCCGTACTTCTATCGCTGAGCAGGCGTGGGCCGTCCCAGGACGACCCGCAATCCAGTCAACCGCTGCACGACCCGATGTTCCGGAGGAACAATGGAGAAGCTCATGTCTCGTTTTCTGGCAGCCGCGGGGCTCGCGTTCATGGTCGCGTGCGGGGGAACCGCAGGCGGAAATTCCGCGGACACATCTTCGCTGAACACGCGGACCGCTGACGCAACGGCAAAAGAAGATCACGATTGCCCGCCGGGCAGGGTTGACTTCGCTGGCGTGAGCCCGCGCATCAACGCCGAGCTCAACACCGCGCGTAGAGCGGTGTGCAAGTACCGCGACCTAGCGGCCGCGCTGGCTGACGGCTACGTGAACTCGGGGCTCCCCTGCATCCCCGGCCAAGGCTACCACTACATCAAGAGCAGCCTGGTCGGGACCACCGACATCCACCATCCCTCCGTCCTCATGTACACGGCGGACGGGCACCTCAACAGCCCCGAATGGATCGCGCCCGAGAGCGATTTCCCCACCCCGCCGTCCATCTTCGGCCAGACGATGCACAGCGAGGACGAGCTCGGCCTCTGGATCCTGCACGTGTGGGTCTGGAAGCTGAACCCGAACGGCGTGTTCGACGACGTCAACCCCGGCGTGACCTGCCCGTAACGCCCGCAAACCGCCGGAGGATGCAATGGCCCGAAGCTGCTCGATCCGCTGGTGCGCGCTGTTGACGGCGCTCTGCGGCTGCGGCGGCGCCACGGGGGATCCGCCCGCCCGGCCCAGCGCCGGGCGCGCCGCGATGGTGTCGCAGGTGCGAGTTCCCGGAGACGATCTCGTGTTCGCGCCGAACGGCAGCGGCGTCGGCCGCACCCTCACTCCAGGCGGCGTGATCGATACGAGCGGCCTGTTCTTCCAGAGCCTCGGCACGAACGGCCGCGCCTGCGTGAGCTGCCACGTCGCGTCCGACGGCTGGACGATCACTCCGCGCAGCGTGCAAAGGCGATTCGAAGAGACCTCCGGACTCGACCCGCTCTTCCGCCCGAACGACGGGGCGACGTCGCCCCTGGCCGACGTCTCCAGCCTCGAAGCGCGCCGGAGCGCATACGCGCTTCTGCTCGACAGGGCAGTGATCCGCGTCGGGCTTCCCATCCCCGACGGGGCCGAGTTCGAGCTCGCCGCCGTCGTTGATCCATACGGCTATGCGAGCGCAAAGGAGTTGTCCCTCTTTCGCCGTCCGCTGCCCGCGGCGAATCTGAAGTTCCTCTCCGCGGTGATGTGGGACGGCCGCGAGACGCTTGCGGGAATGACCATCCATCAGGACCTCGCGGATCAGGCGAACGGCGCAACCGAGGGCCACGCGCAGAAGAGCGATCCACTGACCGACCCCCAGCGCGAGGAGATCGTCGCGTTCGAGAGCCGTCTCACGTTCGCGCAGGCGCTCGACTTCCAGGCGGGTATCCTGGACCAGGACGGCGCGCACGGCGGTCCCG
>DASREU010000003.1:0-4127 GCA_035651935.1 Myxococcales bacterium
GAGAGCATGCGCATCACCAGCTGCTCCTTCGACATCTCCAGCGAGAAGACGCCCACCCCGCAGCGCTTCTTCTGGAACTGCCCGCGGCAGCCGACGTGGGTGGCGATGTTGAGGCAGAACGCCGTGTTGTGCGTGACCACGAAGTCGGAGGTCACGTAGAGGTGGTCGGCCGAGTCGATCAGGATGCACTGGCAGAGGCGCTTTCCGGCCGGCTCGACCGACTCGATGAACCTGCCGGCGAAGCTGTCGGCGGCGCCGTCCCAGGCGGCGCGGTGCTTCTTCGAGCTGACGGGGATGATCCCGGCGGGCAGGACGATGCGCAGCCGGATGCCGTCCCCGGCGGCGGTGACTTCCCGCGAGACCACTCCGCCGAGCGAGCGCGAGAGCCAGGCCACGTCATCGGCGAGGCGCGGATGCACGGTGGTGAGCTCCATGCCGCGCCCGCCTGCCACCGTGACCTGCCCCGCGGTGTCGAGCAGGCCGCGGAGCAGATCGAGCCGCTCGCCGACGCTCGCATGCAGATAGTCGCGGGGAATGAACCGGTCCCGGCTGCTCAACCCGTGCAGGCCGTAGTACCGCAGCGCGTACCTCTGTCCGCTCGAATCCTCGCCCTGCCGGCGCACCCGGACGGTGACGCCGTCGACCGAGACCGAGTCCACCTCCGGCAGGTGCGCCCGCAGCCGCTCGTGCGCGTCCCCCTCGTCGAACCGCGCGCTCACGCCCGGAAAGTTGCCGTCGCCGAGGAGCATGCCGAGCAGGTACGGCGCGAGCCGCAGCGGCCTCTCCGGCGGAGCGAACTCGACCGGAGCGACGGTAGGGACGCGATGATTCAGCCCCACCCCGCCACCCTCGGCGCGCAGCGTGCGCCGGATTTCGGCCAGCGACTTCACGGAGCCCTCGCCCGACGCCGCCCGGCTCTCGTCGCGGGTGGTGGTGTACCAGAGGTGCTCGTCGCAGCACTCCGCTGCCGCGCCATCGCTGAACCGGACGCGGAACACCGGCTTCTCCCCTTGCGGGAACACCGCGAGCACCCGGTGGGGCTTCCCGTCGCCGCCGATCACCGTCGCGCCCGCGCCGATGCTCCCCATCGGGACGAACCCGGAAGGCGTGAGCACGGGCGCATCGAGCGGCTGCGCCTTCCCCATCGACGGCCGCGCCGCGAGGATCACCAGATCGCCCGGCTGGAACCCGCTGGTCAATCGGTCGAGATCCGCGAAGCCCGTGGGGATGCCGGTGATCTCCTCCTGCCGCTCGTACAGCGCCTCGATGTTCTTGAAGGTGGCGGCGATGATCGGCTTGACGTGCACGAAGCTGACGGTCGTGCGCTGCTCGGTGACCGCGAAGATGCGGCGCTCGCATTCGTCGGCGAACTCCCCCACGTCGCCGTGCTGCTCGTACCCGAGCTGGGCGATGGAGCTGGCGGCCTCGATCAGCCTCCGCGCCAGCGCCTTCTCGTGGACGATCCGGGCGTAGTACGCGAGGTTCGCGGCGGTGGGGACGATCTTGTCGAGCAGGTCGATGAACTCGTCGCCGCCCACGGCCTCGAAGGCGCCCTGGGCAGTGAGCTCGTCCTTGACCGTGATGCGATCGATGGGCTGGCCCTTTGCGAACAGCGCGCTCATCGCCTCGAACACCTTGCGGTGCGCGTCGCGGTAGAACTCTTCGGGCCGGACGATCTCCACCACCTCGGAGAATGCCTGGCTCTCGAGCAGGACGCCGCCGAGCAGGCTCTTCTCCGCGTCCAGGTTGTGGGGAGGCACGCGGCCGTGGGGCAGGGCGACGACGGTGGCGGGGGCGCTCACGGTTCCATCCTGCACAAGGGGTCAGACATCCCTCGCGCAACGAGCCTGTGAAGCGCAATCTTGTTATCCTGTGAATTCCTGTGGAGAGCCTGTGACAGACGACGACCGTCCGCGGCAGAAGAAAAGCTGGCGTGAGATCGACAAGATGCGCGATCACAGCGGCGGGTCGTCGCGCCGCGACTCCCGCGAGCGCGAGAACTTCGAGCGGAGCACCGGGTACACCAAGTACAAGACCAACCTGGAGCGCCTCTTTTCCGGCGGCGCGCCCCTTCCGGAGCACCTGCGCGGCAAGGCGGGCGAGGGCGACGAGGAGCGCGACGAAGAGCGAAAGAAGCTCTTCGCCATCGAGGACACGAAGGCTTTCGTCGCGGCCGCCAGCGAATACCTGAAGAAAAACCCCATCCCCGACGATCCGCGGCTGCTCGACCGGCTGCTCGGCCATCCCGACGAGGAGATCGTCGAGAAGTCCCTGGCGCGCCTCGAGGAGCTGCACAAGGCGGGGACGCTGAAGGCGCCGCCGGCCCTGCGGAACCGCCTCTCGTCGGTGGAGATCGACAGCGGCGATCCCAAGATCCGGCGCCGCGCCGCCGAGTTGCGCAAAGCCTTGCGGTAGCGGCTCGGCGATCAGGGGGCCGCGCTGATCCCGAGGAAGCCCATCAGATCGAACGGCTCTTCCACGACGCGACCGGCGCCTTGTCCTTTCCAGCTCCGCGCCCGCCCGCAGTTCATGCAGGCGCAGATGTCCCGCCCGCCCATCCCCTGGCCGCCCTTCAACGACCAGGTCTCCTCGGCGTACTCGTCGCACTGCTGGCAGATCTGCACCCGGTCAGCCATCTTGAAGCCGCGGTCCTTCATCTTCTTCTTCACCAGGGCCGCGTGCTCGAGCCAGGGCGGCAGCGGCGGCTTCTTTCCCATCGGGGAAGCCTAGCACGCCACGGCCGGGCGATCAGCGCTCCGGCGCCGGAGCGCGCTCCTCGCGGGCGAGCACGAAGGCGCCCTTGCCGCGATCGTACGCGTAGGTGCTCACGGTGACGCCTTGATCGTCCTCGCCCTCCGGCTCGCGGATCCGCAATTGTCCCGGCGCGAGCTCCACCTGCGCCCGATAGAGGTCGCGCTTTGCGAGCAGGTCGACCAGCTTGCCGGCGCGCACCGTCTTGACGATCAGCTCGTCGGCGGTCGCGCCGCAAGTCTCGCAGGAGAGCTCGACCACCAGGTCGGGCGTTGCGTCGCCGGTCACGTCCCGGGTGTCGACGAAGAGGACCCGCTGCGGCTGCTCGCCGTCGTCGTCGCCGCCCGTGACCCGCTCCCAGATCGGCTTCCAGCGCCGCGGGCGGCCGCCGACCGCCGGCTCCAGCTTCCAGATCCCCACGTAGTTGCGCTGCGTGGCCCAGCCCGCGCCCTGTTCGCCCATCGCCTCCTGGGCCGGGCTCAGCGAGGTGCCCCAGAGGACCGCGTGCGTCTGCCCTTCCCAGTCCACCCGCCGCACCCAGCGCACCCGGAACCCGGGGAACGGCCGGGGATGGAGCGCGCTGAACTCTCCGGAGAGCGGGAACTGCTTGCGCTCCAGCACGATCGCGGTCGCGCGCGAAGGCTGATCGCGCGGCGCTTGCGCCTCCACCGTGGCGCGGTGCTCGGCGTCTTCCCACTGCAGGGTGAAGAACTTCTGGTCGCGGTCGCGCCGCAGCTGCTCGAGGAGCGGCGGGCCCCAGCCACGGGTGAGCTGCCATTCGAGATCGGTGAGCGCGGGAGCAGTCTCTGGATCGAAGATCAGGCGCAGCGCGATCAGCTCCGGGCCGCCGCGCCTCTCTTCCCACGCCAGCTGTGCGCGGGCGAGGTTGTCGGGGCCCTTCGGCAGCGTGCAGTCCGCGCTTCCCGTCGTCGGCGCGAGCGCGCGGGCGCAGTCGGCGAGGTCGGGCAGCGCGCGCACCTGGGCGAAGGGCATGTCGATATCGAACCGGCCGAACCGCCGGGGCGGGACGGGGGGCGGTGGCCGGGGCTGGGCAGGCGCGACCGCGGGCGGCTGGGGGAGCGACGTCGTCGCGTCGGGCCGCGTGACCGCGGGTCGCGTCGCGCCGGGCGCATCGGCGCGGGCCGCCTTCTGGTGCGGCGCCGCGCGCAGCGCGCCGGCTGCACAGACCAGGGCGAGGAGAATGCGCATTGCAGGTCGAGCATAACCCGGAGCGGCACGCACGAGCAGAGCAGGGCTGCCCGCCTTCCGGCAGCAGCCCCGCATGCAGGGCGTCCGGCCGGGTTCAGGCCTCGGGTGCGATGGTGACTTTCACCTTGGCGGTCACGTCGGCATGGAGCTTCACCTCCACGTCGTGC
>DASREU010000004.1:0-4565 GCA_035651935.1 Myxococcales bacterium
AGGGCGAGAAGTACGGCCTTGCGCATGAGCCACCTGTAGCACGGGGGCGGAACTGCGTTGCTTCGCCCTTCGACGCTGTGTAGGAACCCGGATTCAATGCGCTGGGAAGAGATCGAGGGTCAGGACCGGGCGGTGGCTCTGCTGAAAGGTGCGCTGGCGCGTGACCACGTGCACCACGCGTATCTGCTCGCGGGTCCCGAGGGCGTCGGCAAGGAGCTCCTGGCGCGGACCTTCGCCGAGGCCGCCAACTGCGAAGCGGAAGACGCCGCGGCCCGGCCGTGCGGCGCTTGCGCGAGCTGCCGGGGGATCGAGCGCGGCAACTTTCCGGACGTGATGCTCCTCATGCCGCAGGCGGAGATGCTCGCGCGCGGCCTTTTGTCGCGGGCGGATCTGGAAGGCGCGCCCTCGAAGGAGATCCGCGTCGATGACGTGCGCGCGCTCGCCAGGCGGCTCTCGTTCGCCGCCCTGCGTGGCCGGCGGAAGGTGGCGATCGTCACCCCCGCCGACGCGATGAACGAGCGCGCGCAGAACACATTGCTCAAGACGCTCGAGGAGCCGCCCCCCGGGACGACGTTCTTGCTGGTGAGCGCGAACCCGGACTCGCTCCTGCCCACCATCCGGTCCCGCTGCGCGCGGGTGCAGCTCGGTCCCGTTCCGGAAGCCGCGCTCGTCGCGCGGCTGCTCCGCGAAGGCGTCCCGGAACCCGAGGCGCGGCAGCGGGCGGTGCGTGCGCAAGGGAGCTTTTCCCGCGCTCTCGCAGTCCAGGGCGAATGGACCGGGCTGCTCGAGGCCGTGGAGGGCGCGCTCGGAGCGCCCGACGAGCGCCCCGCGCTGGACCTCGCGGAGGCGCACGGAGATCGCGACCAGGCGCTCGAGGTCGCCGAGGCGGTGCATGCCTGGACCCGCGACCTGCTGGTCGCGCAATCGGGCGGGGAACCGGAGGCGCGCGAGCTCGCCGCGCGCGCCGCCGAGGTGGCCGGACGGGTGCCCGCGCACGCGCTGCTCGGCCAGGCAGCGCTCTGCGCCGAGGTCGTCGAGGCGTTGCGACAGAACGGGAACGGGCGCCTGCAGCTGGAGCGGCTCCTGCTCGGATCCCGGGAGCTGCGGCATGCCTGAGATCCCCGAGCTGATCGATCTCGCGTCGGCCGGCAAGGCCCCGCAGGTGATCCTCATCGAAGGCGACGAATACCTGGCCCGGACCAGCGCCCGGGAGCTGGCGGATGCGATCGTCCCCGAGAAGGACCGCGCGCTGAACCTGATCGTGCTCGACGCGAGCGCGGGCGCGCGCGAGATCGCCTCGCATCTGGTCACCGTCGCGATGTTCGCGGCGCCGAAAGTCGTGCTCGTCGAGGGCGCCGAAGCCTTCGCCTCGGAGGTGGATGCCGCGCGAGAGCTGTCGCGGTCCCGGGATCTCTGGCAGGCGAAGCGGCAGCGCGATGCCGCGCGCCGGCTGCTCAAGCTGGTCGCGACGGCGGGCTGGAGCGCCGCGGAGCTGGCGTTCGGGGCCCGGACGGGCGCGTCGGCGGCGAAATGGCGCAAGGACGTGGGCGCTGCTCCGGAGGAGACGGACAAGGGATGGCTGCAGGAGCTGTCCGCGTGGGCGGTGGCGCAGAACCTCGTGGCGCCCCCCGACGACCTCGAGGCGCTGCTCAAGGCGCTCGAGCGGGGCCTGCCGCCGCGAACGCACCTGATCCTCGTGGCGGAGGCGCTGCCGCCGAAGCACGCGCTGGTCCGGATCGCCGAGGACCGCGGCGCTCACCTCAAGCGGCGAGCCGAGCGGCGCGGGCGCACGATCGACACGCTCGACATCTCGCCCGTGGTGGCCGACGTCCTCGGCCCCCTGAAGAAGAGGCTCGCGCGCGACGCCGATCTGGAGCTGAAGACCCGCCTGGGCGACGACCTTCGCCTGATCGCTTCCGAGCTGGAGAAGCTCGCCCTCTACGCCGGCGACCGGCCGCAGATCACGCGGGACGACGTGGAGGCGATCGTCGCTCCGGTCCGCGAGGAGGAGTTCTTCGCGCTCGCCGAGGCGGTGGGCGAAGGGGATACGGCGAAGGCGCTGCAGCTCTTCGGCGACGATCTGCGGAGGAAGGCGAACGCCTCCGCGGTGGCGCTGCCGTTCCTCGGCGGGGTGGCCAGTGCGGTGCGCAAGGCGCTCGCCGACAGCGCCCGGTACGCCGGCACCGGCGCGCGCGAGCTCGGGTACAACGAGTACCAGGCGAAGCTCTTTCCGGCGCTGGAGGCCGAGCTGTCCGGAAAGGGGCAGAAAGTGCCGCATCCGTTCGCCGCCTGGCTCGGCTACAAGCGCTCGCGAAGGCGCCCGCGCGCCTTCTGGCGGCGGGCGCTGATCCGCTGCGCCGAGGTCGACTTCGAGCTGAAGAACGGCGCCGATCCGCGGTTGTCGATGGAGCGCCTGCTGGTCGAGGTCTGCGCCCGCTGATTCATGCTAAGGGGCTCTCTCATGGCTTCCCGCATGCTCGTCACCCACGCCCTGCCGTACGCCAACGGCAGCCTGCACCTCGGGCACATGGTCGAGTCCGTGCAGACGGACGTCTTCGTGCGGGCGATGAACGCGATGGGCAAGGAGTGCATCTTCATCGGCGCCGACGACACGCACGGGACGCCGATCGAGATCAGCTCGCGCAACGCCGGCGTGGACCCCGAGGAATGGATCGCGAAGATCCACCTCGAGCACGCGCAGGACTACAAGGCTTTCGGGATCGACTTCGATCTCTTCTACATCACGCATTCGCCGGAGAACGAGCTGCACGTGCGCCGGATCTTCGAGGCGCTGCGGGCGGACGGAGCGATCGAGAAGCGCGACGTGCTGCAGATCTACTGCGGCGTAGACCAGCGCTTTTTGCCGGACCGCTACATCCGCGGGACCTGCCCGGTGTGCGGCACCAAGGACCAGTACGGCGACTCCTGCGAGAACTGCGGGAGCACGTACGAGCCCACCGACCTGAAGGACCCGCGCTGCGCGATCTGCGGGAACACGAACCTGGAGAAGCGCACCTCGCCGCACTACTTCGTCAAGCTCTCGAAGTACCAGGAGTGGCTGCGGAGATGGACGGGGAGCGAAGGGCGGCTGCAGCCGGAGATCCGCAACTTCGTCGACCAGTGGCTGGCGGAGCCGCTGCGCGACTGGGACATCTCGCGCGACGCGCCGTACTTCGGGTTCCTCATCCCCGGCGAGAAGACCAAGTACTTCTACGTCTGGCTGGACGCGCCGGTCGGCTACCTCTCCAGCACGGACAAGTGGTGCCAGGAGCACGGACGCCGGGTCGAGGAGTTCTGGGGCCGGGACGCCGACTGCGACATCGTGCACTTCATCGGCAAGGACATCGTCTACTTCCACACCCTGTTCTGGCCGGCGATGCTCCACGCCAGCGGGTGGAAGGAGCCGGCGCGCGTCCACGTGCACGGGATGCTCACGGTGGAAGGCGCGAAGATGAGCAAGTCGCGGGGCACGTTCCTCAACGTCCGGGAGTACCTGGACGCCGGGCTCGATCCGGAGTGGCTGCGATACTTCTACGCGGCGAACCTCGGGCCGACGACCAGCGACATCGATCTCTCGCTCGGCGAGCTGAAGAACCGGGTGAACGGGGAGCTCCTGGCGAACGTGGGGAACCTGGCGAATCGGGCGCTCTCGCTGGTGTGGAAGAACGGGGGAAAGCTCACGCGGGTCCCGCCGTCCGAGGTCTTCCAGCAGGCGCGGCAGGTGGAGCGGGAGATCGGCGAGCTCTATGCGCGCTGCGACACCCGCGCCGTGGTGCAGAAGGTGCTCGACTTCTCCTCCGCCGCGAACCAGCGGCTGCAGGCGCAGAAGCCATGGGAGAAGCTGAAGGGAGACCGCGAGGCGGCGCTCTCGGAGCTGACGCTGGCGGTGAACGTCGCCCGGCTGTGCGCGCGCTGGCTTTCGCCGATCGTCCCCCGGTTCGCGCACGGGGTCGAGGAGCAGAGCGGAGCGGAGTTGCGCTGGGGGGAGTTCACGCCGCTGGAGAACACGGCGATCGGGGAGCCGCGGCCGCTGGTGCGGAAGGTGGAGGACGCCGACATCGCGAAGCTCGCCTCGCGCTTCGTCGCTCCACCCCAGGTGGGCGCTCCGGCTCCCGCTTCCGCCGAGGAAAAGCCGGGCCTGGTGACTCCCGAACTGAGCATCGAGCAGTTCGACCGGATGGAGCTGCGCGCCGGGAAGATCCTCGCCGCGGAGCGGGTGCCGAAGAAGGACAAGCTCCTCAAGCTTACCGTCGACCTGGGCGAGCCGGCGCCGCGCACCATCGTCAGCGGCGTGGCGCAGTCGTACGCTCCGGAAGAGCTGGTGGGGAAGGTGGTGTGCGTCGTCGCCAACCTGCCGGCGAAGAGCTTCGGCAAGGGGCTGGCCTCGCACGGCATGATCCTCTTCGCCAGCGGAGGGGATCGCGAGCACACCGCGATCGAGCTGCCGGCGGACGTGAAGCCCGGCTCCCAGGTGAAGTGATGGGCCTGTTCTCGTCCCTGTTCGGGAAGAAGGGACCGCCGCCCGAGGGAGAGGCCGAGCCCGCCGAGCAGGCCGAGCTCGACCC
>DASREU010000005.1:0-7775 GCA_035651935.1 Myxococcales bacterium
TGGCGTCTCGCGCCAGAACCTGCTCGTAAAGCCGCTCGGCCTCCTCGAGGCGGTTCGTCCAGGTGAGCACGTCGGCGAGGTCGCTCGGCAATCCGAGGTCTCCAGGCCGCCGGGCGATCGCATCCCGATAGAGCACGATCGCCTGGTCGTAATTGCCGGTCCAGGCCTGCAGCTGCGCGAGGTGCGCCACCACGTCGGCGTTTCCCGGGTCGAGCGCGTGGAGCCGCTCGTATTCGCGGATCGCCTCGTCGAACCGCCGCGCCGCCGGCTTTGAACCGCCCTCACGGCGGATGCTTTCGATGGCTCCCTCGATCCGGGCAGGGTCGCCCGACGACGCGATCAGGCGCGGCTGCCGCGCCTCCGCGGGCGGAACGAGCGCGCCCGCCGGCGCCGCGGCGGAGGCGGCGACGAGCAGGAGCGCAAACGACCGGAGCAGGGACGGGTGCATGGAACTAGAAGAGGACGGTTCGGTATTCGATGTTCAGCAGGACGGTGGGGTCGTTCCGGGTCGAGGTGCCGGTGACGTCGGCCGGACTGGGGTTCGTCACCCACTTGACGCCGCCGCCGAGCGCCAATGGCTGCGTCAGCTGATAGCGCACGGTGGCCCACCAGATGTTTCCATTCTGTCCGGCAAAGCTGGGTCCCGCGCTGGTCGAGTAGCGATCGAACACCCACTGGAAGCTGAAGGACAGCCGATCGATGGGCCGGAGATCGAGGCTCGAGATGATCGACCAGTCGAATCCGGAATCGAGGTCGCGGTTGGGAATGAACTTGACCGCCGCGCCCCAGGCGTCGGCTTCGTAGGAGAGGCTCCCGCCGACGAGGAACTCGGTGCGGAACGTCACGCTCGTCGCGGCGGCGCAGTTGGGTTGGCCGGGGGCGGTGCAGACCGTCCCCGCCGGTGCGCCGGGAACGGGACGGCCAAGCACGAGGGTGGACGCCGGGTCGGGGTCGCGCAGCAGGGAGGCGGCGATCCCCGCCGTGAACCCGCCGCCGAGCCGGGCCTCGAGAGCGCCGGTCAACTTCTGGTTGAGGATCCGCGCGGAGGGATCGAAGAAGAAGTTCGGCGCAAACAGCTGGTAATCGAGACCGGCGCGGATCGTCTGCGCAAACCAGTGCGACGCTTCGACTTCGGCGCGCGGCACCAGGTCGTACGCGTTCGAGTCCGGCGTCGGCCGGTTCGCCCCCGTATAGTTGTAGCGGCGAAGCGAGAGATCCGCCTTCACGTACGAGTCGGGCGAGTAGAACCAGTACGCGTTGGCGTACCCCTTGATCGAGTCGTAGAAGATGTTGTCAGCCCACCCGCCACCGGCGTGCAGCTCCAGCGCGTTCAGTCCTCCGTAGACGAGCTCGCCGTCGAAGGCGTTCTTCGACGTGCCGGGCTCGGTGCCGCCCATGCGCGCGTCCAGCCGCAGGCCACGGGACAAGCGCAGGCTCTCCAGATCGTCCTGCGCCTCGCGATCGCCGGGATCGAGATCGGACGCCCTGCGGAGCGATGCCGCCGCATCTCCGTACCGGCGCAACGCGCGCTGGGTCCACCCGATGTGCTTCCATCCGTCGGCGGTTTCGCCGGTGATGGCCATCTCCGACTGGTAGGCCTCGAGCGCCGCCTCGTACTCACCCTGCTTGCGCAAGAGATCCGCCCGTGCGCGGAGCTGCGCCGGAGCCCGCGTACCGGCGACGCCGAGGATCTCCGGCGACCGGAGTGCGACAGCGCGCTTGTCGACGGACTCGCGCGGGGTCGGGTCCGCGAAAGCGGGAGCAGCGAGGATGCAGGCGAGCATCGCAAGATTCAGGCGCATCGTCCTTTTCTCCAGGCATCGTCGAGGGCGTCCAGCACCTCGCGCGCCGACAAGACGTTGGCGCCGAGCCGCGCGTTCACGTCCAGCACGGCCGGGCCTCCGTCGGTTCCAAGGCGGATGTCCAGGTCGATGGGTCCTTCGAGGCCGAGGAAGCGGACCGCGCGCACGGCCAACTCGGCGACATCGGGGCGTTCCACGCGTTCCACGCGGAGGGCATTTCCGACCAGGCCCTCCCTGAGCGCGGTCTTGCGCAGCACGATCGCCGCCGGCACGCTGCCGTCGCGCTCGACGAACAGGTTCACGTCGTACTCCTCGCCGGGCAGGAACTCCTGCCAGACGACTTCGTCCGCGCCAGCGGACGAAAGCCCTTCGACGCCGTGGTGGACGACGACGCCGCGCCCGCCGCGCCCGAATCGCGGCTTCGAGAGGAGGGGAAATCCGAGCGCACCGGTGACCTCGCAGCGCGGGGTGGCGGCGGCGAAGGTGAGCGGGACGGCCAGGCCCGCGCGCTCCAGCTCGACGGCGGTGCGCAGCTTGTCGTTCGCCACGTCCACTCCGGCGGGGTCCGAGATGCTGAGCGAGATGCCGCGCGCGCGCAGCGCCGTGCGCATCCGGGCGACGAGCGGGAGCTCTTCCGTGACGGTGGAGACCACCAGCGCGGCGTTTTCCTCGCTCGCGATCTCGAGCAGCGCGGGGACGAAGCCGGTGTCGCGCGCAGCGGGGACGAAACGGAACTGCGTCGCGGGCGAAGACACCTCGCGGATGTCGGTGCCGACGACGCGATAGCCCTTGCTGGCGAAGTAGCTCGCGCCGGCGTGCCCCGCCGGTCCTCCGACTCCGGTGATCAGGATCGATTCACGCATCGCCTTCTTCACCCCCGAGCACGTTGAAATGGGACAACCGTTCCTCGCGTTCGGGCACACGACTGCGCGCCGCGGGGTGGGGAACCCTGCTGAAGGGACGGAGGTGGTGAGGCGCCCGCGCCCGAAGACGCGTTACGCGTTCAGCGAGACAGTGTAGGCGCGAGTGCCAGCCGGTGTGCGGGCGTGAGGAACGTCGTCCGGACGCCCGGGATTGATCTGCGGAGATCCTGTGCGTGCGATCTTGTTCGGCGAGATTCCGAACTTCGCCCGGAACGCCGCGGTGACGTGCTCGTGGTTCGCCGAGCTGGACGGCGAGCCCGTGCCGCTGCTGAACGAGACGCTCGTTACGCCGCGCTCAGCGCCGCGGTGAGCCTGCTCATGTTCGGCTCGTCCTCGAGCGCTTTCACCACCGAGATGACCGTTTCAGCCTTTGCCGCCGGCCACCGCGCGAATCCGGCGCAACCCCGGAACTTGTCGGCGAGCTCCTCGTAGCTCATCGGGTTCGCGGGGCTGCCCTTGGCGAACTCGGCTCGGCCGGAGAGCACCTTTCCGTCCTTGAGGCGAACGCGGAGGATGCTGGTCATCTTGTCGAGCCCCGCTCCTTCCGCCTCGGGAGCGACGGAGAAGTGAATCCGCCGGATCATCTCCTGCACGTCGGCGCGCTGTACCGTCGCGTCTGTGAATTCGGCCAGGCCCGCCTTGCGCTCGAGCAGCAGGATGGCCAGGCAGAACTCCATGCTGAACTTCCCCTCCAGGCCCGTCATGGGGCGGTGATGGAAGAGCGACGTGGTCATCCCGTGGTTCCCGCCCACCTCGACGGCGTCCACCTGCGCCGGCCTGATGTCGTGCTCCCGGATGAGCCGCACCATCTCGCCCATCGCGGGATGGGTGAGAGAGCCGGAGGGATGCGGCTTGATGGAAACGCCGGGCTGCTGCAGCGTCCACGGCTTTCCGAGGCGGCCGGCGATGGCCCAGGGATCGAATCCGCCGCCCGCCGCCTGGAAGAATCCGCGCGGCGCCTCCAGGACATTCTCCGATGCGGTCCATCCCAGCGCCGCCAGATCGGCGGCAACCGGTCCGCTCTCGGCGGCGCGGCCGGCGTGAAACGGCTTCGTCATCGATCCGAAGTTGTTCCGCAACCCGCCGCCCTCGGTCGCGGCGATCCCGAGGGTATGCGCCGTCCGGGTCGCATCGAGGCGGCGCAGCTTCGCGCACGCTGCCGCGCTGCCGAATGCGCCGATGGTTCCCGTGCTGTGGAAACCGTCGCCGTAGTGGCGCGGGGAGATCGCCTCCGCGATCTTGCATTCGACCTCGACGCCGACCTGGTACGCGAGCAGCAGGTCCTTTCCGGAAGCGCCGCTCGTTTCGCATTGCGCGAACGCCGGCGGAAGCACGGGGACCGTCGGGTGCGTCAACAGACCATAGATCCGGTCCTTTGCCTGCGAAAGCTGCGTATCGTCGTAGTCATCGGCGTGGATGGAGATGCCGTTCGCGAATGCGGCGAAGCGCGGCGCGGCCTTCATCTTCGAGCCGACGACGGTCGCCTTTCCTCCGCAAAGATCGAGGCTCTCGAGGTAGCGCTGCACGAGCGGCGCGAGCGGCGATACCGAACCAGCGAGCGCCAGCCCGAAGCCGTCGAGAATCGATTTCTTCGCCAGCGCCTGGAGCTCGGCAGGGAGATCGGAAGAGGTCGTCCGCACGATGAACTCCGCCACCGAGCGCGTCAGGCCGGGCGACTGCGGGAATTCGCCAGCCGCGGAGGCGGCGTCCGCGCGTCTGCTGAGGGCCAGCCCCGGAATCGCCAGCGCTCCCTTCATCAAGTTGCGGCGGATCATTTCGGCTCCTTGTCCGCAGCGCCGAAGCTGCGCGAATAGATGTGGAGCACGTTCTCGCGACCGATGCTCCGACGAACCGGTTCGGGGAGCTGGTTGAGGAGGAGCACGGCCGCCTGCCACCGCTGCTCGCCTTGCGGCGGCTCCGGGTAGTGCTGGTCCGAGCCGATGATGAACCTGTCGGGGAACTCCCCGAACAGCCGCAACCATTCGGGCCGGACGGCGCCGTCCTGCACGAGCGGATTCAGCCCCGGGTTTTGCGGGTCCACCTTCAGCTCCATGTAGAGATTCGGGTGAGCCTCGAGCAACCGCCGGCAGAGCTCGGGTGTCCTGAAGCCGGTGCCATCGGCTCCGGCGTGCGCCCAGATGATCTTCGCGCCGCGATCATGCGCCAGGAGCCGCTCGAATCCGGAGATGTTCTCGCGAAGCTGCGGCGCATTCGGCGGTGACTTGAATCGCGCCGGTAGAGGCATCGCGGCCGGGACGGCCTCCATGTGCAGGTCGATGGGCACGCCGCGGCGCGCCGCGACGTCGGCGAGCAGAAGCAGCAGAGGATGATCCGCGGGCGCGGCCTGATAGGGCGTGCCTCCGGCGAAGTGCTCGGCGGTGATCTCCCCGAATCCCGCCGCTCCCGCGCGCAGCAGCGCCTCGGCACGCTCCTCGAACTGTGCGCGGATCCGCGCGGTCACGGCATCGGGGGCGACCTGCTGGATCATCGCGTTGAGCGTCCCTCCGCCGCCCACGACGATCAGCTCGCGCGGGTATGGCTTTGCCCTCGCGATCATCTCGTCGGCGTCGTAGTGACCCGGGTGGTCGAACGTATCGGGCGGCGTGAGGAGTAAGATCGCCGACGCGTTCTGATGCGCCAACGCGGCCCGGGCGGACCGGATGCTGCCTTGGAGATCGTGCTCGTCGTAGTGCGTGTGCGCGTCGATGTACGGAGCGACGGACCGCTCGGGCGAAGGCGACGCAACCGCGACGAGGACGAAAGAGACGAGGCGAAAGGGCATGTTCCCACCCCACACGGTGGGAGCATACGATCAGCAGATGCACCCCACCATCACCGGGAACGCCTGCTGCCTCATCTCCGTTCGACGGCGGGCCAGCGACGGCCCACGTCCGGCAGGAGGTTCCGCTTGCCCGTGACCCGCTCGAGGGTGACGGTATAGACCGTGATCGCGTCGAGACGCGGGAACACGTCCTTCGGTCTCGGCAACGACCGATCGCCGTACTTCTCCATCAGGGCGGAGCAGAACCTCGCCTTGTCCGCGCGGTCGTCGACGACGCGCGCTCTTCCGAACGCGATCGCGCTGCGATAGCTGATCGACGTGTCGCATTCGAATCCGCCGTAGGGGAACACCTCGCCGGGCTCGTCGATCTCGAAGCACACGCGCGCTTCATGATCGATGTTGGTGCGAAGGTGTCCGCGCGCGCTCGTGTTGTGGACCCAGATCTGTCCGTCCATGAAGACGTAGAGCAGCGGGACGACATAGGGCGCGCCGTCGGCTCCGACCGTACCGAGGCGGCCACAGAACCCGCTCTGCAGGAAGGCGAGCGTCTCCTGCTCGGTCATCGCGCGGTCGGAGCGGCGGAGCTGCGCTGCTGCGTTCGGAGCGGGGGCGATCGGGTCAGCCATGCCGGAGCGAATAACCGTTTCTCGCCTCGAACGCGAGGTCGTCGCAGGGTCCTCAGGCCGCGCGCCGAATGTTCGCGCATGCAGCGGACCGTTCACCGGCCCGCGGGTTTCCGCACGAGCAGGAGATCGAACTGCACGGTGGCGACTTCGCCGACGGAGCTGGTGACGAACAGCACGTGCGCGCTCTTCACCACCACGCCGAAGTCCGACAGTCGCACCTCCGACGTGCCGCGGAGCCTCAGCGCACCCGGAGTCTTCGCATCGCGCGAGGCGCCGAGCCGCAACCGGGCCGGACGGGTCACGCCGTGGATGGTCCACAGCGCCTGCGCCGAAATGAGGCTGTCCTTGCCCACCCCCATAGTGGTCACCGGCGGCGCCTGTGCGCCGCGGATCTCGAGAGCGATGTCGGGATACGCCACCATCCCCGCGGGGATCCGGTCGTCCTTGCAGACGTGCTCGCGGGGATACTGCGAGCGCGAATAGTCGAGGCCGAGCGCCTCGCGCATGTGGCAGTCGCGCTCGGCGCTGTCGCTCACGATTGCGTCGATGGGCACGCGGAAGGTCCCGTCGACTCGCTCCGGACTGTCGGGATCCAGGTGCAACTCGCCGGAAACGCGCAGGACGCGGTCGGTATGGGTGCCGAAGGTAAAGGGGAGCGAGAGGGTGATGCCGGGACCGTCCTTGCCCTCGGCCAGCCGGTACGCCTGCACCTCGGCCCGGACCGCCGGGGCGAGGAGCACGACCAGGACGAACAGCGGAGCCTGACGCATCGGCGCGGCGATGTAACGGTTCGTCCTCGCGTGCGCAATGCCGGGAAAACGCCGTGCCGCGTTGCGCCACCTGGAACGAAATTTCGCGGCGCGCATCCAATCGGGAAGTCATCTGCGAGGAGGTACCATGCGTCTTCCTTACTTGCTCGTCCCGCTCGTCCTGATCGCCTGCGGCGGCTCCGGCGGCGGGAACCGGGCACCTGCGGAGATCGATCTGACCGCAAGCGGCGCGACCGCTGGTGGGAATCCGTCCGTCAACATCAGCTTGCCGAGCGGCGGCCAGGTGCACTTCGTCAACAAGGACACGAGGCCGCACCAGATCTCGTCCTCGAACTGCCCGGAGCTGAATACGGCCCAGCTGGCGCCGAGTGCGGATTCGGGCCTGATCACTGTGACGACGCAAGGGAACTGCACCTTCAGCGACAGTCTGAATCCGTCCAACACTTCTTACGCCGGCAACATCACCGTGCTTCCGCCCGGCACTTCCGGCGGCGGTTACTGAAACAGGTCGAAGAGATAGGCGACGCGGAAGTTCGGGTGGACGAGCCGTCCCGGATAGGCGTCGACCTCGGCGACTCCCAGCCAGCGCGCGCCGAAGAGCAGACGCACGCCCGCGTGCAGGGCCGCGGCGGTGTCGTCGCTGGTGAGGGTGACGCCGTCGCTGGTCACGCGGAAGTTGCCGTGGCTCCTCGACACGCCCGCGCCGCCGTAGGGCGTCACGCCCAGCGCTCCAAACTCCAGCAAGTATCCGGCTGAGACGTCGGCGCCAAATTCCGAGACTCGCAGCCTGTCGCGGAGCACCGGGTCGGTCACCGGAGTCTCCGACTGCGCGTAGAGGACGTGGGCACGCAGACCGACCGTGAGCGGTCCCG
>DASREU010000006.1:0-19791 GCA_035651935.1 Myxococcales bacterium
AGCTTTCCTGCATCTGCTCGCGTCCGGCAGCGCCGTGGTTCAGGGCGGCCACCAGCGAAACGCCGCCGATGATGTTGCCGAGCAGCGAAGGGGCGAGGAATCCCCACAGATACCCGCCGGCCGACAGCTTGCCCAGGGTGACCAGCAGGAGCTTGTCGACCGATCCGGCGATCACGTGCGCGAACCCGCCGATCCCGATCACGTAGGTGATGATCACGATCACCGCGAGCCGGCTGCCTTGCGCGCCGGGCATCAACCAGACCATCAGGGCGATCAGCCAGCCGGCGAAGACGCCTTTGAGCAGCACGGTCCCGAACGGGTCTCCGCTCCCGTGCTGCGCGACCTGGACGAAGACCTCGCGGATGCGGTCGTCGAAGACGGCGGTGTGCCCGAGCACCCAGGCGACGCCGAACGCGCCGATCAGGTTCGCGACCAGCACGATCCCCCACAGCCTGATCATCTTCGCGAACACCCAGAGCGCGCGCCGGCGCAGGACCGGAAGCACCACGGTGAGCGTGTTCTCGGTGAAGAGCTGCTGGCGCCCGAGGACCACGATGAGGAATCCGACGCAGTACCCGAACTTCGTCAGCAGCGGACGCCAGGGAGCGTCGGGCAAGAAACCGCGCAGGAGGCCCTCGCTGATCAGCGAGAAGCCCATCGAGAGGCCGGCTGCCAGGCCGGAGAAGAAGAGCGAGCTGCCCGCGCGCTGCAGCTCGTCGCGGCCCTCGCTGTACACCGCCTCGTAGACGACGCTCGGATGCGGGGCGCTCCGCTCCTCGGCCTCTTCCACGACCTTCCGGGGCGGCTGCGGCAGGCTTGCCTTGTCCGGCTCGTCCATGCGGCCAACTGTGTGGAGCACGGCAGCGGCGCGCCAGTGCCCCGCAGGCAACTCCGGATCAGAGCGGGATGTTCCCGTGCTTGCGCTGCGGGACTTCCTGCCGCTTGTTCCGGAGCATCTGCAGGGCACGGCAGAGCTGCGGGCGGGTCTCCTCGGGAAGGATCACCTCGTCGACATACCCCAGCTCCGCCGCCTTGTACGGGTTCGCGAAGGTGTTGCGGTACTTCGCGACCAGCTCCTTCTTCGCCACTTCCGGATCCCGGGCCTTCGCCAGCTCGTTGCGGAAGACGATGCTCACCGCCCCGTCCGGTCCCATCACCGCGATCTCGGCGGTGGGCCAGGCGAGGTTCACGTCCGCACGGATGTGCTTGGACGCCATCACGTCGTACGCGCCGCCGTAGGCCTTGCGGGTGATCACGGTGAGCTTCGGCACCGTCGCCTCGGAAAAGGCGTAGAGCAGCTTGGCGCCATGGGTGATGATTCCGCCCCACTCCTGCGCCGTGCCCGGCAAGAACCCCGGCACGTCGACGAAGGTGACCAGGGGGATGTTGAACGCGTCGCAGGTGCGGACGAATCGCGCCGCCTTGCGGGAGGCGTCGATGTCCAGGACTCCGGCGAGGATCGCCGGCTGGTTCGCCACCACCCCGATGCTGCGGCCACCGAGGCGGGCGAATCCGCAGACGATGTTCCGGGCGAAGTGCTCGTGCACCTCGAGGAAGTGCCGGTCGTCGACCACCGCCCGGATCACTTCCTTCATGTCGTAGGGCTTGTTCGGGTTCTCGGGGACCAGGGTCTTGAGCGCATCGTCGCGCCGGTCCAGCGGATCGCTGGTCGCCACCACCGGCGGATCCTCCAGGTTGTTCGAGGGCAAAAACGAGAGCAGCTCGCGCAGGACGCGGATGGCGCCCGCCTCGTCCTCGGCCGCGAAGTGGGCCACGCCGCTGCGCGCGTTGTGCGTCTGCGCGCCGCCCAGATCCTCCTTGCTCACCTCCTCGTGCGTCACCGTCTTGATCACGTCGGGGCCGGTGATGAACATGTACGAGGAGCTCTTGGCCATGACGATGAAGTCCGTCATCGCCGGGGAGTACACGGCGCCGCCGGCGCAGGGGCCGAGGATGGCGCTGAGCTGCGGCACCACTCCGCTGGAAGAGACGTTGCGGTAGAAGATCTCCGCGTATCCCGCGAGCGAGACGACGCCTTCCTGGATGCGCGCGCCGCCGGAGTCGTTGAGGCCGACCACCGGGCATCCGGTGCTGACCGCCAGATCCATCACCTTGCAGATCTTCTCCGCATACGCGCCGCTCAGCGATCCGCCGAAGACGGTGAAGTCCTGCGCGAAGAGGAAGACCTGCCGGCCTTCCACCGTGCCGTACCCCGTGACCACGCCGTCGCCGAGGATCTTCTTCTGCGACATCCCGAAGTCGTCTGCGCGGTGCGTCTTGAACTTGTCCAGCTCGATGAAGCTGCCCGGATCGAGCAGGAGCTCGATGCGCTCGCGCGCGGTGAGCTTGCCTTCCTGGTGCTGCTTCTCGATCCGCTCCGGACCGCCGCCCAGCTCCGCCTGCGCGTCGAGCGCAGCCAGCTTCTCGCGCGCGGCGAGCTCCGCCAGCCGCTCCTGCCGCTGCGCCGAGGACAATCCGCCGGACGGCTCCGGCGCTACGGCCTTCGTCTGTTCGCCCATGGAGGGCGCAACCTACTCTGAGCCGCGCGCGCCGGAAAGTGTCTTCCGCCGCGGCATTCAGGAGAGCCAGATCGCGGAGGCCGCGTACCCGCGAAAGGGCCGCCACGCCTCGGCGAGCTCGCGAAGGGCGCGCGGCGAAAGCTGCAGCGCCTGGCACAACCCGAGGTCCCCCGAGGGGAATGCGTCCGGCTCGCCGAGCGCGCGCAGCGCGATCACCTGCGCGGTCCAGTCGCCGATGCCCGGCAACGCGCAGAGCGCGGCGGATGCAGCGTCGAGATCCTGCGATCCGTCCAGCCGCACCTCGCCTCTCTTGACGCTCCTCGCGAGCTGCGTGATCGCGTTCGCGCGGGTCGCGGGCATGCCGCGCAGGTTCGCGCGCGCGAGCTGATCCGGCGAGGGAAACGCGCCGAACCGTTCGATCAGCGCGATCGCCATCGACCGCGCGCGCTGCACCGAGATCTGCTGCCCGAGAATCGCGCGCACCGCCATCTCGAACGGATCCCAGGCGCCGGGGATGCGCAGCCCCGGGCGGAGAAAGGGCTTCAAGACCTCGTCGCGCGACAGGTGCTCGAGGATCGGGCGTGGATCGGCGCGGAGATCGAAGACGCGCTCGACGCGCGCGGCGATCTGCCGGGCTTTCCGGGCGAGCGCGGCGGGCATGCGCGCCTCGAGATGCCCGGGCCCGTCGCGTCGCACCTCCAGCCAGCCTTCGGGCAGCTTGCGCCGCCAGGCTCCGTCGCGCACCTCCTCGAGGCCCGGCAGCGCGCGGACGGCGAAGAACGCGCACAGCGCCTCGAAGTCGAGCGGCGGATGGAACGGGAGCCGCAGCGCGCGGCAGCAGGCTTCGGCAGCCATTGCACGTGTGAATAGCAGCGGCGTGGGCGCGCGTCCGGACGCGGGCGGACCAGGCGGCGGCGGCTGCCCGTCACTGTACCGGGGTACCCACTGATGTGAAGGCCATTTCCCAAGTCGTTCTCGCTGCGTGGCTCTGACCGCGCACGCGCCCGCTGGCACGGCCGATGCTCCGCAGCGAGCGCGGGGGGAGCACAGGCATGCGGTCGAGCTGGCGATCGGTCGGTGGGTTGTTCGTTGCGGTGGCGCTCGCTGGAGCGTGTGGCGGCTCTCGCGACGAGGTCGCGATCTCCGATGCGGGCATCGGGTCGGGCACGGGCCCTGACGCGGGAGCTCCAGACTCCGGCACGCCCGACGCGGGGCCGCCGGACGCCGGGCCGCCCGACGCGGGTCCGCCCGACGCGGGCCCGCCGGATGCGGGCGGCTTGAAGACGATCGCGTTCCCGCAGACCGCGAACTGGGACTTCTACGGCCCGCAAAACGGCGGTCCGCAGGACGTGCGCGACGTCGCCATGGACGAGGGCGGAAACCTCTGGGTCGCTGGCGGCAGCGAAGGCCTGTTCCTGATGCGCGCCGGAGCGTCCGGGAAGCTGAGCGGCACCTTCGAGAAATTCGGCATCGCCGACGGCCTCCATCCCTATGGGTGGCTCAACGGCGAGGCGGCACAAGGGATGGGCGTCGCCGACGGCACGCCCGCGGATGCGCACCCGAGCCTCGAAGCCACGCCGGTGATCTCGGTCGCGGGCGGGCCCGCCGGGACGGTGTTCGTCGGCTACCAGGGCAAGGACCATTGCGAGGACGCCTGGGTCGGCGATCAGTGGACGCCGCCTTCGAAGTGGGGCGACCCCTCCGTCTACAAGAGCGGCGACGCGGACCGCGTCACCCTGACCGCGAGCGGGATCTCGGTCGTGCACTACGACATCTTCAGCGGCCCGGGCATCGTCTCCGGCGAGATCAAGGGACGCGAGAAGATCTGCACCGTGTATCGCCTCGCCTGGGACAAGACGACCAACCAGATCTGGTTCGGAGGCAATCACGGCTTCGCGGTCGGCAAGGCCGACGCTTCGAACGCGCCGACGTGCAATGGCGAGCCAGGCTGTCCCGTGATCGAGCACTCGCATCCCGCGATCAGCGGCTGCGCGGTCAACTACGACTACGCGGGAGGGTATTGCCCGAGCAACAAGACGCAGTGGGTCACCGATCTCTACTTCGGGCTCGGGGTGGATCCGGCAAGCCATGACCTCTGGGTCGGTGGTTCCAACCGCACCACGCTCTTCCGCAGCGCTTCGCTGGGCGGCTTCTCCGCCGCCGCCGACAAGACGGAGCAGTCGCCGGCGAGTGGCGGAATGGCAAATCGCTGGGACCTCTGGCCCGACCAGGTGCCCGAGTGGGATCCGACCCGCAGCGACCCGATCGTGTACGTGATGCCTTCGCAGCGGCTCGACGATCTCGTCTCGGGGATCGTGGCGCCGGGGGACGGCACGGCCTGGGTCTCTTCGTTCGCGAACGGGTTGATCCGCATCGATTCCAGCGGGAGCCGGATGGCGGACGCGACCGCGAGTCTGACGGCGAAGTTCGTCTCCTCGCTCGCCGCCGATCCGCTCGACGGAAGCCTCTGGGCAGGGATGGTGTGGGGCCTGGGTGTCTCCCGCGTCACTTCCGGCGGCGCGAAGCTCGCGGCGTACGGGAAGGAGACTTTCGGGGACGTGCTGTACACCGCGCCGTCCACCGTGCGCGCCGGAGGCAGCGGCGCGTCGCGGAGCATCATGGTGGGGTTCCGCGCGAACGGGGGATATGCCGGCGCGATCGCGATCTACCGGGGGCTGCCCTAGTCATGCGCGCGCGGGTGGGGGCGGTCGCTGCGGCGGCGATCGCGATCGCCGTCGCCTGCGGCCAGGGCTCGGGCGGGTCGAAGGAAGTCGTTCCGCCACCGACCATCAATACCGACGGCGGCCCCGATGCCGGGCCGGATGGGGGCGATGCGGGGCCGGATGCGGGCGATGCCGGGCCTGACGCGGGCGACGCGGGACCGGATGCCGGGCCCGATGCCGGTCCCGATGCGGGCGTCTGGCATGCCGGCACGGTGATCTCCGTCCCGAACGGCGACGGCTGGCACTTCTCCTCCGACGGACTGCCCGGAAGCGTGATGGGCGCGGCCGCCGACGAGAGCGGGAACATCTGGGTCGCCGGCGGCGCCGCGGGCGTGTTCGTCCAGCGCGGAGGCAACGGCCGGTTCCAGCAGTTCACGCTCGCCGACGGACTCCATCCGTACGGATATCTCCCGGGCGGTGCGCCGGCCGACAGAAGCCCGAGCCTCGGTGCGACCCCGGTGCTCAGCGTCAGCGGCGGTCCTGGCTCGAGCGCGTTCGTCGGGTACGGCGGCAAGTCCGGCTGCGAGGACGAGTGGGACAGCCACGGCGATCACCACGAGCTTGCCGATCCCTCCATCTACAAGAGCGGCGATGCCGACAAGCTGGTGCTCAGCGGCAACGGCATCCGCGTCGCCCATTACGACATCTTCAGCGGTCCGGGCGTGGTGGGGAACGAGCCCGCCGGACGCGAGAAGCTCTGCTCGGTCTTCCGCATCGTCTGGCAGCGCGGCAGCCGCTACGTGTGGTTCGGCGCGAGCCACGGCTTCGCGCTCGGGTTCGCCGACTTCGAAGGCAACCCCACCTGCAACGGCCAGCCCGGCTGCGCCGGCGTGTACGAGCACGTGCACCCTGGAGTCAACGACGTCCACGGGTGGTTGATCACCGACTACTACTACGGGGTGGCGGTCGACACGTTCCCGCATGCCGACGGCGCGGGGAACACGTTCTTCGACGTCTGGTTCGGAGGCCTGGCTCGCACCACCCGCTTCCGCTTCGGCGAGAAGCTCGGCGACTACTGGGCCGCGCAGCCGCTGACGGAGCTGTACGCCAGCGCGGGACACAATCCGGCGAACATCGCGGACGATCCGGCGGCGCAAGCGGCGTTCTGGAACCGGATGGACATCTGGCCCGACCCGGTGACCGAGCGGCGTGACGCGGCGAACGGGAACTGGCTCTCGTCGGAGCCGGACTTCACCAACAAGAGCCAGTGGGTGTTCGACAACGTCTCCGGCATCGCGGTGCTCCAGAGCGGCGAGGCGTGGATCGGGTCGTCCACGAACGGCCTGCGGATCGTCGATCACGACGGGCACTTCCGGGCGGACGCGACGTCCGTGCTCCCGAGCAAGCAGGTGGGGGCGGTGGCGAAGGATCCGACCGATGAGAGCATCTGGATCGGCTATCGCGACGGCTCGGGAGTGACGCGGATCAAGCAGGACGGCACGGTGCTGCTCTACGGGAGCGCGGCTCTCGGAGGACGGGCCGGCAGCGCGGTCTGGGACATCCAGGTCCAGCCGGCGAGCGGGCCGGGGTCGAAGCGCCGCGTCCTGGTGGCATTTCGCCAGGGGGCGGTCGGCATCTACGACGGGGACTGAGCCGGCGTCCGACGAGGTCAGCGCAACGGCAGCCGGATATCGATCTCGGCCGCGTTGCCGCGCGACGGCGAGCCGGTGAGCGTGAGGGGCCCGGCATTGCCCAGGAGCTCGCCGTAGACGGCGTGCACCGCGTACGCGCCCGCCGCGAACCCGCCGCGGATGGCGTCGAGCGGCGTGATCGTCCGGAGCGCGGCGTCGACCTCGGCGAGGTCGATGCGCGCGTCGAGGGCGGGCCCGGCAGACGCCGTCCCGCCGAAGACCGCGGTGATGCGGAGGGCGCGCGCCAACGACCCCCGGTCCGAGAGGCCGCGGACGTCGATCGCGTCGACGCGTTCCTCCACCCGCGACGCGGCGGAGAGCTCTGGCTGCGGCGCCGCGCCGAGCCGGGCGAGCGCGACGGCGATGGCGGCTCGCCCCGCTTCCGCGACGCCGGCCCGCAGGCAGGCGACGGTGTCCGCGCAACCGGCGGGCGCGGGGCCGGCGAGAAGCGGGCCGCTCGCCGTCGCCAGCCCGCGCGCGACGAGGCCGATTCCGCTGGCGTCGACGGCGAGCACGACGGCGCGCAACGGCTCTTCGAGGCGCGCCCAGAGCCAGACCGGACCGCGCGCACGGGCCGCGAGGTCCGGTGGAAGCGGCGCCGCGCGACCCATCGCCGCGAGCAGCGCCTTCGCGCCTCGGCCCGACGCAGTGAGCAGGCGCCCGCGGCCGATCCGCGCCGCCCGGCGCTCGTTCTGGGCCAGCCATGCGGTCATCTGCCTGCGAGCGGCCTTGAGGTCTCGAACCGGCGCGCTCAGGCCGACGGCATCGCGGCCGAACACCAGCAGCTGCGCGCCCCGCGGCGCGAGTCCCCACGCCGTGGAATCCCCGAGCAGATCGATCCCCACCCTGTCGCGCAGCGTGGCGCCGATCGATTGGGGCGAGAGCGAGGGTGCGTACCCGCCCGCCTTCTCCAGGAGAGCGCGCACGCCGGACGCATCTTCGACGGACAGGACCGCGTCCGCGGATGACGGCAGGAACACCGCGGCGGCGACGACGAGAGCGAGCAAGCTCCGGCATTGTACGTGAAACCGGCAAGCCGAAAACGGACGCCCGGCAGCTCGGCGTCGGCCCATCTTCGATCGTGCCGCGGCGTCGAATGATCGAGTGGGATCCGGCAAGTGGCATGCGAGAGCGGCAGCCGTTCCTTCCTTCATTCGCCGACGGGAAGTGAGCGCGACGAGGCGCAACTTCAAGGATGGTGGCGACGGAATCGAGAAGGTGCCGATACCCCGCCGCGCAGGGCCCTTCATCGGCGCATGGGGCCAGCCGCCGTTCGTACATCGCCGCGGCCCTTTGCCCGTCCCTGCTCATCCGCCCACATTCCCCGCGTTGACGCCCGCCGACGACCGCCCTTATTCGTTCGCCATCCAGACACCGCTTTCGATCGCGGAGGTGACTCGATGTCGCGCGCTTCCTCCAGAATCGTACGGATCTCCTTGCGCTTCATCCAGCGGCTTCCCGGCGCGGCGATCGCGGCGATGCTTCTCGCCTCGCCGGCCCGAGCCGCGATCGACGCTCCATCGACCATCGCCGCACTCCGGCTCGCCGGCACCGTTACCGGAGGCCTCATGCCCCCGAGCGCCCCGGAGTTCACCCAGATGGTGGCCGCCATCCAGGGAGGCGACGCGCTCCGCGCCGCCACCATCGCCGCCAACAGCAGCTACGCGGCGAGATACCTCCTGCGAAGGCTCGCCTTCCAGATGCAGAACCCCGGCCTCGATTCCACCAAGGTCACCGACAACGACGCCACCACGTTCCTGATGGCGCACTTCGTCCGGGCGGCCGGAGCCCAGAACGGGATCAGCGGCCTCTGGTCCGAGAACGCCACCTATCTGGTCACGGTGACCCGGAACGGAGTCGCGACCCAGGTGCACGGGGCGGATCTGACCGCGGCCGATCTCGTCGCCCTCGACTGGAGCTCCGCGCTGGTGCGGGTGGCGGGGCAGAACGCGAAGGCGGTGGCCAACGGCACGGCGACACCGGTGGCGATCCCGGACAAGCACGTCGGCGGATACGTGACCCTGAGCGATCGCCCCAACGACAACTCGTTCGCGATGGTGGGCGCAACGGCGGGGACGAATCTCCGGATGATCGAAGGGGTCTGGACCATCTCCACCGGGCTGCAGGTCCTCGATTTCGCCTCCAGCGACGCCGCGGTGCAGTCCGTCCCCCGCTTCGTCCCGGAATACGATCCCAACTTCTTCCACGGCAGCGGGCAGAACGCCTGCATCTCCTGCCACGGCGGAGGATTGACGTCCCTGAATCACGGCTATTCGACCGTGGGCGACCTCTGGGACTTCGACGCCACCAACGGCCTCGTCTACTTCGCTGCCCCGACGACGGCCACCCGGAAGTCGCTCGCGTCGGACCTGAAGAAGCGCTCCGCCAACGCCACGTGCAACCTGACCCGGACGCCGACGCCGGTGTGCAATCCCGACAGCTCCGGAACCGATCCCAACCAGGCCTGGGACCTGCGCACCACCTGGGGATCGAGCGGGCTCCTCGACAAGCTGGGCTGGAGCGGGCCGACGAACGGCCAGGGCCTGGCGGCCCTCGGCGCGGCGCTCGGTCAGGCCACGATCGTCTACCAGAACTTCACCTGGCGCGTGATCCGCGAGGTCTGCCCCACGGGCACGTTCAGCCAGGCGGACATCGACCGGATCGCGGCCGCCGGCAAGGCCGCAGACGACATCCGGGTGATCCTCGCCCAGGTCGCCTCCAGCTCGACCTGCATCTGATCTCCGAAGTCGTTCGGAGCGAGAGAGCGAACGATCCCGCAGACGAAGGGAAGCGTCGTGAACCAACCTCGGCACGGAGCGACCATGAAGAGGACGAGCCATGTGCTACTCGCCGCACTGGTCACGAGCCTGGCCACGATCGCCTGCGCACCGGCGAACGAGACCGTGGGTGTCGGACCTCCGGACTCGGGAGTTCCCTCGGAGCCTGGTACCGACCTGCCGGGCTTGGGCAGCGCCTCGGCGCCGACGGCCGACGCGGTGATCGGCCGGATCCGCAACACGCTCACGGGGGTCGATCCGCTGGCGGGGAACTTCGCAAAGGCGATCGCGCAGGTGAAACCCAACCTGCCGCAGATGACCAACCCGGTGCAGGCGACGGGTCTCGATCAGATCCCGCTCCTCGTCTACGGCGCCTGCACGGACGCGAAGCTCGCGACCTACGGCGTCCCGACCACGGGCACCATCACCGCCAACTCCGCGGCCCTGGTCGCCGCGGGGATGAAGATGCTGGATGCGGGGCTCGCCGGCCTCGCCAGCCAGGGCGCCTCGAGCGCTGATTTCCAGGCGGCGCTCCAGGCGCTGGTGAGCACGTTGGCCGCCGACAAGTCGGCCACCCAGACCATGACCACCTCGTTCATCGCCGTGTGCATGGCGGCGACCACCGCGGCGGTCTCGATGGTCGGGTACTAGGCAGCGGGATCGCGGACTCGATCGAGGAACGTTGCGGGCCTGATGCGCCCAGAGAGCGAGAGAACGTCATGCTGATCCGGCTGAAGCGAACCCACAAGGACGCGATCTGCCACAGCCATGATCACGATCCGTCGCGAAGGACCTTTCTCCGGCGCGGGTTGTCGGCCGGGCTCGCGACCGTCGTCTTCTCGAAGGCCATGATCAAGGATGCGATGGCGGCGCTGCCGCCCGGCTGCCCCGTGCCGACGCTGGCGAAAGGGGCGCTGGCGCAGATCTTCTCCGAAGGCGGGCCGACGATGGGCGCCCGCTTCATCGGGGACGATCAGGCGACATCGATGAACGCGACGATGGCCGCCAACTATGGCATCTCCGGTCAGGCCAACCTCGTCAGCATCGGGAATCTCCGCGTCGACAAGACGAGCCCGTTCGGCGCCACCCTGCTGCAGGGTCCGCCCGGCTACACCAGCGCCCAGTGGCAGGCCGTGCTCTCCCGGGTCAGCGGCGGCGGGCACCGGGGACAGTTCAACCAGGACGACGGCGCGGGGTCCGACACCGGACTGCTCGGAGGGGCGAGCCCGTTCAAGTCGTCGCAGATCGGCAAGGACATCCGGATCAGCAACGCCAACAAGCTGGCTGCCTGGGCCAACGGCCTGCCCTCGAGCCTGGTCAAGACCCCGACACCCGCCAACCTCGCCAAGATCTTCAGCCTGACGCCTGCGGCGGGCGCCTTCACCAACTCCTCCGCGATGACCGCCGCAGCCGACGGGGCCACCGCGCTGGGGCAGATCCTCACGCGCGTGTTCGGCATCGACAAGCGCAAGGGCGGCTCCGAGGTGCTGGGGACGACGAGCTGCGGCTTCTACGGGGCCGCGGCGCTCGCGGATCCCAACTACGGGCTCAACCTCTTCACCCCGGCGAATGTCCCCGCCTTGGCGGGCATCGCCGCCGCCACCACTTCGACCGACGGCGCCGGGAACACCATCACCAACACCTTCAGCACCCAGGAGCTGGCTCTCCTCGCCGCGTTCTACCAGTCGGGAGCGGGGATGGCGGGCGGGGTGTTCATCGAGTACTTCGGCCGCGACTATCACGGCGAGGATCCGCAGGCCGTCATCGCCCCGCGGGACATCGAGGAGGCGCGGGCCATCGTGATGTTCCTCGCCGCCTGCGACAAGGCCCAGTCGCGGGGGGCGCTGATCTATCTCTCGAACGGCCAGGCCATCGCCGCCGGCGCCCAGCAGACCGCCAACACCATCGGGGGCAACGCCGTCACCCTCAACTCCCCGATCGCCGACGGCGACGCCGGCGGATCGTACAACGCGGGCCTGATCATCTTCTACGACCCCGCGGGCTCTCCACCGGCGGCCAGGTTCACCGGCAGCGTGGACCTGAACGGCAACGTCAAGATCGATTCGAAGATCGCCTCGAGCAAGGACGCGGTGGCGGGCCTCTACCTGTCGGCTCTCCAGCACATCGGCGCCGACGTGGGGAAGGCGACGGCGGCCATGCAGAAGGCCGGCATCGCACGCACCCCGTCCGATCTGATGCTGTTCTAGGCAACCGCTCCCGGAGGTTCCCCATGATGCGGCATCGGCTCGATGATCATCCGAAGAAACCCGGCGCGGCTCGGAGGGCCGTCGGAGCAGGCGTGGCCGCCGTCATGGCGCTGCTGGGTTGCATGCCAGGGGCGGACCAGACATCGGCGGGCGACCCGCCGGCCTCGGGGCTCGACGCGTTCCGCTCCGGCTTCTACGCGTTCGCGTCTCCGTCGACGAGCTGTGGAGGGTGCCACGCGAGCGTGCAGGCGCCGTTCTTCGCGAACCCGGACGTCCAGACCGCCTACACCGCCTCGAAGGCGCTGGTCGACTTCGCGAACCCGACGAACTCCCGCTTCATCGCGTATGCCGGGAACAACCACTGCGGGATCGCGACCGTGTGCGGGCCGAGCTCGGGCAGCACAGCGATCGTGCAGCAGGACCTCGTCCAGTGGGCCACTGCCGAGACCTCGCCCGGGTACGACGGCGGCCCGCCTCCCGCAGGCCCCGCCTACCTGACCGCATCGATGGCGATCCCGCCGATCTCGACGCTCCCCACGCTGACCGCGGGAAAGACCGCCGTGCTCCGCTTCGCGCTCTCGAACCTCAAGCCGGCGGTGGCGCCGCTCGCCAACGCGATCCTGGAGCTCGAGATCGTGGCCCCGAACCCGACCGAGTACCGCTTCACGAACCCGAAGATCGCCGGGAGCACGGCCGTGGTCCAGCTCACCGGCCTGCACGTGCTCGTCAAGCCGTCGGCGGTCGCGGGATCCGGCAGCGAGGACACGAACCAGGGAGACACCTGGGACGCCATCACGGCGAGCATCCCGGTCTCGACACTGCCCAACCCTCTTCCCGCGACGCCCCTTGCCGTGGCTCCCCTCGATTCGCGGGCGATCGGCGTGGAGGCCTACACGAGCGCCAGCGCTCTCAACGACACCATCACCGTGGGCTTCGACGCGTTGCAATAGTGCGCTGCACACGGAAGCGCGTTCGTTCTCTTTGCGCCATCGTCGCTGGGCCGCGTCCGTGGCCCCCAACGTGGCAAGCCGGCGTGTGGCGACCTCGATCACGGCATGCGGGAAGCGAGCCGCGACCCGAGGCCGATCACCATCAGGTCCTCCAGCGCTCCGGCGATCACGTTCGGCAGCCGCAGCCGGCCCGTCAGCCCCGCCCGCAACCGGTGGAGGAGGAACGTCGCAGCCACCGCCGCGCTCGCGCCGACCGCTGCTCCCGCGAGGCGCACCCGCGGGGAAAGTGCGGCGCCGACGATCCCTCCCGATGTGGCGCGCGCGACGAGTGAGACCGCCCTCGTCCGCGACGGAGTGAAGGGAAGCTTGTCCGCCACGAGCTCGGCCGCCGCGACCGCCTGCAGCGCGCTCGCGACGCGGCGGATCCGCTTCCCACGGAACCGTCCTTTCCGTTGTCCATTCTCGAGGGCGAGCAACGCGGGTCCGACCGCGCTGCGTCCGCCGGAGAGGGCGCCGAATGCGGCCGCTGCAAACAGGCTCTGGTCCTTGCGCATCTGCTCTGCCTCCTGGTCCACCCGGACGCCGGGGATCGCCTTCTGTGCGAAGAGCTGTACCGGCGCGGAAACCGCCGGATGCTCCGCCGCGTGACCGCGCGCCTTGCGGTCTTCGCGGCCCCACCGCCGGACCGCCTCGCGCAGGTGCTGGTGCGAGAGGCGGTGCCAGGCGCGCTGGTACCTGCGCCCCAGCAGGTGGAAGCCCAGGCGGGACCACCAGTTGGGGAACTCGCCCGGGCGCCAGTCCGCCTCGATGTGAAAGGAGATCTCGCCGGTCCGGTGGTCCTTCTCGAGGACGAACCACTCCCTGCCGGTCTCGACGTGTCCTCGCAGCGTCTCGAAGCGGAAGCCGAACACGCTGTGCCGCTCGTCTCGCTCGTCACGGACGGCGCCGATGCGGACGGGGCAGAGGAAGTGGAGCCCCAGCGACTTGAGCTCGAGGAGCACGGTCCGGTTGCGCAGGTGCGCGTTGTCCCGCCAGTGGCCGACGACGATGCGCGGGTCGGAGAATCCGAGCCGCGAGACGAGGAGCCGTGCGCGCTCGTACACGCCGCCGGCCTGCGGCGGTCCGGGCTCCTCCACGCCGATGGCCGCATGCGAGAGGACGTGGTTCCATCCTGCCTCCCGCCTCAGATCGCCTTCCGGAGCGCTGGGCGGCAGCGCCGAGGCCGCCGCGAACCGCGGCGTCAGCTCCTCGCGGGTCCAGGTCCGCAGCAGGCGCCATTCCGCCATCAGTCGGCTCTCGCGATGGCGATGTCGATCTCGTCGCCCAGCCGCAGTGGGCCCTTGCCCTCCGCCGAAGGCGACAGCCCCTCCATCGATGCCGAACTGGTGGTCTCGCCCATTTCCCTCCGCGTGCGCAGGATCGAAACTGCGTTGTGGACGCACGGGAGGGAAGCAGGAGGCGGGCATGGGCGCGGAGGTAAACCCGGCGAGCGAGCAACCGGCGATCCCCTGCCAGTCGGCGCCGGTGTTCCGCGAGGAGCACGCCGAGGGGAGGCTGACGCGCGTCCGAAGATCGTGAAGGAGATGGGAGCGCGCTGAGAGCCGCCGCGCTTCCCGCGCCGCTCGCCGCGACCGCGTGCAAGGCCGAGACGAAATTCTTTCGTCTGTACTCCCGGGAATCTCGCCGCCGCGCAATTCGTGCGCCGGCGGGACGCAACGCTCCGTTCGGCGCGCGTTCCACCCCTTTGGCGCGCCGGACCGAGGCTCGATCTCATCCGGGGCTCGGGGCTTGCAGAGTGTCGGCAAAGCGTTCGCCGTGCCGCGCAAAGGAGGACCGCCATGACTGGTCAGGTCCACTGGTTTCCGTTCGTCATCCTGCTCATCGCCATTTCGCCGGTCCTCGCCTTCTGGCTCCATTCGCGATACGCGTCGAAGCGCTACAGCGTCGAGGAAGCGACGGTGCGCTGCCGCACGCACGACAACCAGCTCGTCCATCTCCTGCTGGTGCGGGACCGGAAGACCGGTGAACCGGTCGGCGTCCGCCGCTGCAGCGCGCACTCCAACCCGGAAGACGTCCGCTGTGACAAGCACTGCCTTCCCATGTTCGAGAAGGTGGAGAAGCGAGCCTGACGCGACGCCACGGTTTTCGGCCCTGGCACCGCGCTACATCTGCGCCTCGCGGCCAGGCGCGGCTTCGCCGCCACTCTGCACGATCCGGTTGCGCACGAAATGGATGTGCTGCCGCAGGACATACAGCTGGTCGGCGAACGAACCCGGCAGCTTGGCGGTGATCACCCGCTTCTCGATGTCGTCGAGCCGTTTGAGGAGGCTCGCCCGCTCCGCCGCGGTGGTCTGCGCGAACGCCGCACGCTCCAGCGCCATCAGCTCGCCGTAGCGCTTGTAGATGCGCCCGCTGAGGCGCCAGCGATAGAGCAACGGCACCACGCGGAGCCCGGGGATCAGCAGGACCGCGATCGGGAGCAGGAGGACGAGGGCGCGATCGACGAGGCTCGCCACCCAGAACGGCAGGTGCTTGTACGCGAAGCCCTTGCCGGACTTGTAGTACCGGATGGCGTCGTCGCTCACCCGGTACTCGTGCTCGAGCGGCGCGGGGAAATCGCCCGCTTTCTGCATCAGGGTGGCGCGGCCGTGCACTTCGCGGGCGGCTTCGATCAGCACGTCGGAAAGCGCCGGGTGCAGATCCGTGCGCGCGATCAGCTCGACCGTCGGCGCCACCAGCGTGAGCGTCTCGGCGGGGGTGTTCTTCCCCAGATCGATCGATCCGGCAGGCAGCTCGATCTTGGTGAGATAGCGGAAGCGGCGCACGTATCCATCGCCTTGCACGAAATCGAAGAGGCGGATGCCGCTGGTGTGAAGCAGCTCGCGCATCGTCTCCCGCGTCGCCGAGTCACCCATGGCGAAGATCGCCTCGGCATCGCCCTTGAGAAGGGCGTCCTCCGCAGCCTTGCCTTCCAGGTCGAGCAGCGTCGACGGCCCGCCCGCCGCGATCCCGTTCGCTTTGAGCAGCGTCTCTGCGAGCACGCGCGCTCCACTGCCCTCGCGACCGATGGCGATTCGTTTCCCCTGCAGCTCGGAAAGGAAACGAATCGGCTTTGGCGCCCGATAGAAGATGAGCACGGGGACGTAGAAGACGCTGCCGAGCGACATCAGCCTGCCCGGGTCGCCGAGGGCGGAGAGCCCGCCCTGGACGAATCCGATGTCGACGCCGGAGCCCGGATCGCTCAGGCGCTTGAGATTTTCCAGCGAGCCCTGCGAGGGGACGACCTTGAGACTGACGCCTTGGCGAGCGAGGATCGCGCGATAGCGGTCGGCCGAGACCTGGAACGTGCTGCCCTCGGTCCCGCTGGTCATGACGATGGTATGGGGCGGGGCAGGGCGGACGTAGTGGAACGCGACCCAGAACGCCAGCACGACGAGCAGGACGAAGGGTCCGAACGTCACCGCGAGATCGCGCCAGGAGACTCTGGAGAGCTTCAGACGAGGCATCACCATCGGCGCAGGCGGTTGCTTCCCGGCCCGGTGTAACCTCTCCCGTCGCCGTTTGCCAGCGCCTTTACCTGGGAGTGACGGTGATCGTCACGATGTTGTCGTTCGCGTTCGTGTCACTCTGCGGCATCGTCAGGCTCGCCGACGCTGTGTTGGCGATCGGCGCGGACGTGCCGGGGGCCCTGACGGTGACGGCGACGGTCGCCTGTGCGCCGTTCGCGAGATCACCGAGCGTGCACGAGATCGTCGACCCACCCGTGCACGAGCCTGCCGTCGTCGTCACGCCCGCGTACGTGAGCGAGGCCGGGAGCGACAAGGCCGCCGATCTCGTCTCGTCGGCCATCGGCTCCTCTCTGACACCGGACGGCGGCGCGCCGGGTCAGAAAGAATCGGGTACCAGTCGACAGGGGTCATCCGGGCCGCAGCGGACGGCGCCGGGTGAGCCTTCGCGGCGTGCTATCGGGAGCGCCGATTCACGCGGCTGCAGCAGGATCGGTTGGCCGTGGATGACGTTACAGATGCCGGCGAGGCGGCAGGCGGATCAGTTCGGGAGCTGTGTTCCCGCGCGCTGCGCAGCGGTGGCGAGCGCTTCCGCCTTCTCCCGCGCACGCCGGGCCATCGCGCGGCGCATGTATCCGTACCCGAGCACCAGGGCGGCGAAGAGCGGAGAAAGAGCGGCGCCCACGGTCCACCCGGAGTGCGCGGCGAGGAAGCCCCAGATCGCGTGCGCTGCCGGGGTGAAGAAGTCGCCGTACCAGAACAGCGCCCAGACGCAGCCGCAGAGGGCGAAGGCGAACGCGTTCGCGAGGAGGAAGAAGATCACTCCCCGGCGCCTGGGGATGGGCAGGATGTATTGCTTCGCTTCCGACACGGCGGCGCAGCCTAACGGCGGCGGCGCGCCTCAGTCAACGACTGTGACGCAGCGGCTCACCTTGTCGTGCAGCGTCTGCCCGCGCGGATCGAACAGCGCAACCACGAATCCGAACACGCCCGGCGCCGCGAACAGGAGGGCGAGGATGGCGCGCAGCAACGCGCGCGCGGGCGCCGGTCTGCCGCCTTGCGCAGCCTGCACCCGAAGTCCCGCAACGGCCATCCCCGGTGTCCGGCCGCAGAGCGCGACGAAGATCCAGGACCAGGCGATCGCCAGCACGGCCGCCAGGGCCACCCAGAGCCAGGCGGCGGCCGCGAGAGCCTCGCTCCAGCCGCGCTGTCCGGCGATCGACGTCGCCGCGAGCAGGTTCGCGGCGACGGTGGACCCGAGGAGCGCGAGATCGACCGCCCAGGCGCAGAGGAGACGCGCTGCCGCCGGCGCGCGCGGAACCTGACGCCCCTGTGGCGGAGAAGGCACCGTCGCGGGCGACGAGTCGAACGACAGCGCCACGGGGGCGACGGGCGGTTCCGAGATGGCCACTCCCACCGGCGCCGCCGGTTGCGAGTCGAATCGGTGCTGCATGGCCGCGAAACCTACGGCGGTTCCGGGCGCGGTCAACAAATCGTCGCACCGCTTGTTTGCCGGCGGGAAGGGCGCTATTGCACCGCGCGCCCGGGAAGAGGAGCGTGCATGGCCAACCGCATCGAGAAGGATACCTTCGGTCCCATCGAGGTTCCCGCCGACCGGCTCTGGGGGGCGCAGACGCAGCGATCGCTGCAGAACTTCCGCATCAGCACGGAAAAGATGCCTCCGGCGCTGATCAAGGCGCTCGCGCAGGTGAAGCGCGCCGCGGCCCAGGTCAACCTCGATCTGAAAGTGCTCGACGCGAAGAAGGGCAAGGCGATCATCGAGGCCGCCGACGAAGTGATCGCCGGCAAGCACGACGGCGAGTTTCCTCTCGCGGTCTGGCAGACCGGATCGGGCACCCAGACGAACATGAACATGAACGAGGTGCTTGCAAATCGGGCCAGCGAGATCCTCGGCGGACGCCGGGGCGAGGAGCGGCTCGTCCATCCCAACGACGACGTGAACAAGGGGCAGTCGTCGAACGACGTGTACCCGACCGCGATGCACGTCGCCGCGGCGCCGGCGATCGTGGACCAGCTGATCCCGGCGGTGCGGCAGCTGCGCGATACGCTGGCGCGCAAGTCCGAGGAGTACCGCGACATCGTCAAGATCGGCCGCACCCACCTGCAGGACGCGACGCCGCTGACGCTCGGCCAGGAGATGAGCGGCTGGGTGGCCCAGCTCGATCACGGCCTGCGGCACGTGGAGAGCGCGCTCCATCACCTGCGCGAGCTGGCGCTGGGCGGCACCGCGGTGGGGACCGGGCTGAACGCGCACCCCGAGTTCGCCGACCGGGTCGCCAAGGAGATCTCGAAGCTGACCGGCCACCCGTTCACCTCCGCCCCGAACAAGTTCGAGGCGCTGGCGGCGCACGACGCGCTCGTCTTCGCGCACGGCGCGCTGAAGACGCTCGCGGCGTCGTTGATGAAGATCGCGAACGACGTGCGCTGGCTCGCGTCCGGTCCGCGCTGCGGGATCGGCGAGCTGAAGATCCCCGAGAACGAGCCCGGCAGCTCGATCATGCCCGGGAAGGTGAACCCGACGCAGAGCGAGGCGATGACCATGCTCTGCGCGCAGGTGATGGGCAACGACGTCGCGGTCAACCTGGGCGGGGCGATGGGCAACTTCGAGCTGAACGTCTTCAAGCCGCTCATCATCCACAACGTGCTGCAGAGCGCGCGGCTGCTCGCGGACGCGATGACGAACTTCGACCAGTTCTGCGCGTCGGGCATCGAGCCGAACCGCCGCCGGATCAAGGAAAACCTCGACCGCAGCCTCATGCTCGTCACCGCGCTCAACCCGCACATCGGCTACGACAAGGCCGCGAAGATCGCGAAGAAGGCGTACAAGGACGGCACGACGCTTAAGGAAGCCGCCGCCGAGCTCGGGTACGTCAGCGAGGCCGACTTCGACAAGTGGGTCGACGCGAGCAAGATGACGGGGCCGGGAGACTAGGCCGCCCGAGGAGAGCGAGTCGTCGAGCGCCGCAGGGCGGGCGAGCGGGGGTGGGGCCCCGCGGGCAAGTGAAGAAAGATGACGGGCCGACCCATGAAACACATCGCGTCAGTCGCGCTTGCCTGTCTGCTGCTCTCATCCGCTGCTTCCGCGCGTGCGCAGGCGCTCGCGTACGTCACCGCAGCGCTGACGGACAAGTGTTCGCAGCCGCCGGTGAATTTCTGTTCGACTCAGGGAGTCGTGCACGTCTACAACGCGACGACCGCGCAGATTCAGCAGACGTTTACGATTTGGCGCGACGGCCCGACCAGACAAGTCTTCACCGCCACCGCGGCGATGCCGGCCGGCGATCGCGTGTATCTCGTCGCGGGAACCTTCACGCCACCACTCAACACCCCAGCGACATCGTTAATCGCCCTCGACACCACGTCTGGATCGACACGACAGGTCTCGAGTGGCGCGATCAGCGCACTCAAGATTTCTGCCGATGGCTCGCGGATCGTGTGGATAGACGGGACCACGGTG
>DASREU010000007.1:0-5481 GCA_035651935.1 Myxococcales bacterium
AGCTGGACAAGCTGCCCGAGGCGATCAAGGCCGGACTGGCCCGGGCCAACTTCGAGGTCGAGGACCTGCCCGAGGTCGGCGATCTGGTCGCCACCGATCCTCCGCTCTCGCCTGGAATCCTCGGCCTCTTCCGGCCGCCGCCCGAGAGCTCCTCGGGCGAGGCAAGGCCTACCATCCTCCTCTACCGCCGCAACCTCGCCCGCGCCGCGCACAACGACGACGAGCTGCGACGCGAGGTCCGGGATACCCTGATGCACGAGGTGGGACACCTGAACGGCGAGGACGACGAGCAGCTCCGCGACCGCGGGCTGTAGGGCTTCCGATGAAGATGATCGACGTCGGAGAGAAGGATCGGACGTCGCGGGTGGCGATCGCCCGGGCCGAGCTGCGCTGCTCGCGCGAGACGCTCAAGCTGCTCAACGAGGGCCGGCTGGAGAAGGGCGACGCGCTGGCCGCGGCGCGGCTCGCGGGCATCATGGCGGCGAAGCGGACTCCGGACATCCTCCCGCTGTGCCATCCGATCGTGCTCGCGGGCGCCGACGTGGACGTCGCCTGCGACGAGGGCGCGGGGGTGGTCCGCATCGAGGCGCGGGTGCACGCGGTGGAGCGGACCGGCGTGGAGATGGAGGCGCTCACGGCCGCGATGGCGGCGGCGCTGACGATCTACGACATGGCGAAGCGGCACGACCGGGGCATGGAGGTGGTCTCGGTCCGGCTGGTCCGGAAGAGCGGCGGGCGCTCCGGCGAGTGGACCCGCAATGACGAGGCGCCGCAGCCGCGCGCCGAAGAGCCGCTCTCGCCCGCAGCGGTGCGAGCAGCGAAGAAGCGCTGACCGCCGGCAGCCGCGGTCAGTGCGTTCCGCCGGAGCTGAGGAACCGTTCGGCGTCGATCGCGGCCATGCAGCCGGTCCCCGCCGCGGTCACCGCCTGCCGGTACACCGGATCGGCCGCGTCGCCGGACGCGAACACACCGGGCACGGAAGTCTGGGTGGTGCCAGCCTTCACCTTGATGTAGCCGACCTCGTCCATCGCCAGCTGGCCCTTGAACAACCCGGTGTTCGGCTCGTGGCCGATGGCCACGAAGAGGCCGCCCAGCGGGATCTCGCGCTCCTCTCCGGTGCGGGTATCGCGGGTGCGCACGCCGCGGACGCCGGTCTGCTTCTCCCCGAGGACGTCGATGACCTCCTGGTTCCACGCCCAGGCGATCTTCGGATTGTTCATCGCCCGCTCCTGCATCACCTTGCTGGCGCGGAGCGAGTCGCGGCGGTGGATCACCGTCACCTTGCTGGCCATCTTGGAGAGGAAGCTGGCCTCCTCCATCGCGGTGTCGCCGCCCCCGACCACGCCCACTTCCTTGCCGCGGAAGAAGAAGCCGTCGCAGGTGGCGCACGCCGACACGCCGTGGCCGGAGAGAAGCTTCTCGGAGGGGATGTCCAGCCACTTGGCGGAGGCGCCCGTCGCGATGATCACGGTCTCGGCGAGCATCTCCTTGCCGCCGTCGCCGGTGATCCGGAACGGCCGCCTGGAGAGGTCGGCCTTGGTCACCATCCCGTCGATGATCACGGTCCCGAAGCGCTCGGCCTGGGCGCGGAACAGCTCCATCAGCTCCGGGCCGAGGATGCCCTTGGGGAACCCGGGATAGTTCTCGACGTCGGTGGTGATGGTCAGCTGGCCGCCCGGCTGCAGGCCCGAGAAGAGGACGGGCTTGAGGTTGCCGCGCGCGGCGTAGACCGCGGCCGTATAGCCGGCGGGGCCCGACCCGATGATGACGACCTGGTGCTTCTCCACGATCTCTCCTTGCAGGGCGGACCAGTCTACAGTGGCAGGGGCGGTCGGGCGCAACGCCACCGCGCCTGCCCCTTCTGCTAATGTAGAGGGCGCCGAGGAACCTTGGATCCCGCACAGCTCAAGAAGATTCCGCTGTTCGCAAACCTCACGGCGGACCATCTGGTGAAGGTGGCGGAAATCGCCACGCAGAAGCAGGTGCGCGCGAACGAGAAGATCTTCCAGGAGGGCGAAGTCGGAACCGAGATGTACCTGATCGGCGCCGGCAAGGTGCGGATCTCGAAGATGGTGCCGGGCGTGGGGGAGGAGGCGCTCGCGATCCTCGAGCCGGGGAGCTACTTCGGGGAGATGGCGCTGATCGACGACACCCCGCGCAGCGCCGACGCGACCGCGCACATTCCCTGCACCTTGTACGCGATCCAGAAGGCGGACCTGGAAGAGCTGATGTTCCTGCACAAGGACCTCGCGTACGAGCTGCTCTGGACGTTCGTGCGCACGCTCTCCGCGCGGCTGCGGGAGACGAACGACAAGATCAAGGCGTTCTTCGCGCTCAGCGCCCGATTCTGAGACGGGGGTCCGGTTTCCGGCGTCCGGTTCCGCGGCCCCTCGCTCGGAGCGGGGGTGGCACGTGCGCTGCAGTCGTGATCGGCGTGGCGCGGGCGGAGCGAATCCTCGGAGAAGGCGCGGCGGGTCTCGCGGACGCGGAGCTGATGCGCGTCGTCCTCGGCGCCCGGGACGAGGTGCTCTCCACCCGGCTGCTGTCGCGCGGGCTCGCGGCCCTGCGCCGCGCCAGCGCCGGGGAGCTGCTGCTCGAGCCGGGGATGAACGCGTCGCTCAGCGCCCGGGTGCTCGCGGCGCTCGAGCTCGGACGGCGCGTGGCGCTCGCGCCGGCGCCGGAGCGGCGCAGGCTTCTTCGCGCGCAGGACGTCGGCCTCGCGCTCTGGGCACGCCTCGCGCACCTTCCGCACGAGGAGTTCTGGGCGGTGCTGATGGACGCGCGGCTGCACGAGATCCGCTCGGTGCAGATCGCGCGGGGAGGACTCACCCAGTGCTCGGTCTCGCCGCGCGAGGCGTTCGCTCCCGCGCTGATCCACCGGGCGGCGGCGGTCGCGTTCGTCCACAACCACCCGTCCGGAGATCCGCTGCCCTCGGGAGAGGATCAGCGGCTGCAGATCCTGCTCGACGAGGCCGGTCATGCGCTCGGAGTGCGGGTGGTGGATCACCTGGTGCTTGCGGAAGGCGGGTTGCACAGCGCCGTCGAGGGCGCGTGCAAGCCGCCGGACCCGGAATCGCTCGTTCCGCGCTTCGGCGTGGGGTAAAGGAGGAGGGGGATGGAGCTGTCGGCGGCGTTGAAGGAACATTTCGGGTACGACGCGTTCCGCAAGGGGCAGGAGGCCGTCGTCCGCTCGGTGCTCTCGGGGCGGCCCACCATTGCCATCCTTCCTACGGGGGGCGGCAAGAGCCTCTGCTACCAGCTCCCGGCGCTGCTGCTCGAGGGGACCACGGTGGTGGTCTCGCCGCTCGTCGCGCTGATGAAGGACCAGGTCGACGCGCTGCGCGCCCGCGGGATCGCGGCCACGTTCGTGAACAGCTCGCTGCCGGAGAGTGAGCGGCAGGAACGCCAGGCGGCGTTGCGGCGCGGCGAATATCGCCTGGTCTACGTGGCGCCGGAGCGGTTCAAGTCGCCCTCCTTCCTCTCCGCCGTCGCGGGACTGAAGGTTCCGCTGCTGGCGGTGGACGAGGCGCACTGCATCTCCGCCTGGGGGCACGATTTCCGGCCCGAGTACCAGCAGCTCGCCCGCGCCCGCGAGCAGCTCAAGGCGGAGCGGGTCCTGGCGCTCACCGCCACCGCCACGCCGGAGGTGCGGCGGGACATTGCGGATGCGCTGGAGCTCCGCGATCCCAAGGTGTTCGTCGCCGGGTTCGACCGGCCGAACCTCTTCATCGAGGTGCTGCGCGTCGCAGGCGACAAGGACAAGCTCGGGCGGCTGCTCGCGCTCTGCCGCGGCGGCGGTCCGGGCATCATCTACGCAGCGACGCGGAAGAACGTCGAGAAGGTGGTCGGCGTCCTGCGCGCGGCCGGCATCGACGCGCTCGGGTATCACGCCGGGATGCGCGACGAGGAGCGCACGGCGGCGCAGGAGCGCTTCGTCCACGGCGACACGAAGGTGATCGCGGCCACCAACGCGTTCGGCATGGGAGTGGACAAGGCCGACATCCGTTTCGTCGTGCACTTCGACGTGCCGCGCTCGCTCGAGGCGTACTACCAGGAGATCGGCCGCGCGGGCCGCGACGGGCTCGAGAGCCATGCCCTGCTCCTCTTCAACTTCGCCGACGTGATGATGCAGCGGCGGATGATCGAGGCGGGCCGGCCCTCCCGCGATCTGGTCGAGAGGGCCTGGACGGCGGCGCGCGGGCTGCTCGAGGGATCGATCGAGGAGCTGGCCCGGGAGTGCAAAGTCTCCGCGGCCGAGCTTTCCGGAGCGGTGCGGCTCCTGGAGAGCGCCGGTCACCTGGAGCGCGGCCTCGGACGGGACGGCCGCTTCTTCGTCGCTACCCCGACGGTCGGGGCGGAAGATCTGGGGGTCGACTTCGAGCTGCTCGAGCTCCGCGTCGCGCGCGAGCGGCAGATGCTCGATCGGCTGGTGCGCTTCGCCGACACGCGCGGCTGCCGGCGGCAGAACCTGCTCCGCTACTTCGGCGACGTCGAGGCGCCGCGCGGGTGCGATGCGTGCGAGAGCTGCAAGGGGAGCAAGGCTCCGGAAGCGGAGCCGATCGCGACGGTCCCGCGAGCGCGCAAGACCGCGGCGGTGACGGCGGCGGCGGCTCCCGTCGAGGAGGGGCCCTATGACGCGCAGGTTCTGGAGAAGCTCCGCGCGCTGCGGACCGAGCTGGCGCGGGAGACGCGGATGCCGCCGTACGTCGTCTTCCACGACGCCACCCTGCGCGAGCTCGCTCGAGCGCTGCCGAGCGACGAGAAGAGCTTTCTGGCGGTGAAGGGTGCCGGTCCGGGGCGCTGGCAACGGTACGGGGAGCGGGTACTCGCGATCACCCGGGTGGCCACGCTTGTGGACACTACGCCCGCCGTCCACGAAGCAGAGGAGCAGCAGCCGCTCCGCTTTGCGCAGCCCCGGCGCGCCGCCGGCGGCGGGTCCGCGGTCGAGCCGGCGGCTGCGCCGGCTGCCCGGGCTTCCAACAGCGAGCTCTGGGGATTGTGCGCTGCGGGCGCGACGCTCGGGGAGATCTGCACCCAGCTCCGGAGGAGCACCGCGGACGTAGCGAACGAGCTCGCGAACGGCGCGCTCGACGGGAGGCCGCTCGACGTCGGCCGGCTCCTCGGAGCAGAACGCGTCGAGGCCATCGTGGCGGCTGCGCGCGGAGCAAATGGCGACGTGGTCGCGGTCCGCCGGCGCCTGGCATTTCCGGCGGCGCTGGCAGAGATCCGGCTGGCGATCATGGCTGGCACCACGACCGCGGCGCGCGGAGCGCGGCGCGGGGTGTAGGGCGCGGCTGCGCCCGGTGGCGTGGGCGGCGGTCGGCGTGGGGAAGCTCGAGGATCGCCGCTGGCAGAGATCTGCTGGCGATCGATCATGGCCACCACCGCGGCCACCGGCGCGGGGTGGAGGGCACGGCTCCGCCCGGGAGGTGTGGCGTGGCGAGGTCAGCGCGCGCGGAAGCTCGAGGATCGGCGCTGACC
>DASREU010000008.1:0-8427 GCA_035651935.1 Myxococcales bacterium
GATAGAGCAGCGGTTTCCTAAACCGCAGGCCACAGGTTCGAGTCCTGTTGGGCGCACTCCGATCGTCGCACCGCCGGGAAATAAGCGTCGGCCGGGTGCGTTGAACGGACGACTCCACGCATGCGATTCGCGATCTTCACACTGGCGTTTGCCGTCGCGATGGCCGCGCGCGCGCAGGAAAGCCCGGATCAGGAGCAGCCGCCGCCGCCGCCCGACGAGCCGTGGAGCCTGGACCTGACCGTCCATGACTTCGGGATCGGGATCGGGAATTCGAAACACATCGACGGGCTGCGGCTGAACTTCCGCGACGTCGCGCCGTTCACGGTGCACGGGATCAACGTCACGGTCTGGATGCCCTCCAACACCGCCGATGGCGAGGTGGACGGGATCGCGCTCGGCCTGCCGCTGACCGGCGCCGGGACGCTCCGCGGAGTGGGCGTCGGGTTCGGGCTCGGGATCACCCGCGAAGCCGACGGAATCGGCCTGGGGATCCTCGGGATCGGCTCGGGCGGCCCGTTGCGCGGGATCTTCGTCGGCGGCCTCGGTGTCGGCAGCGGCGGCGATCTCGACGGCCTCGCCGCCGGAGGGCTCGGGGCGGGCTGCGGTGGAAACGTGCGCGGGATCGTGGTCGGAGGGCTCGGCGCCGGCTGCGGCGGAGACATCACCGGCATCGCGATCGGAGGCCTCGGCGTCGGCGCCGGCGGACGGATCACCGGGATCGTCCTCGGCGGACTCGGCGCCGGATCGGGCGGCGGGATCGATGGCATCGCGCTCGGCGGGCTCGGCGTGGGCACCGGCGGAGATCTGCGCGGCCTCGCCATCGGCGGTCTCGGCGTCGGCGCCGGCGGGACGATCTGGGGCATCGCCGTCGGGGGCCTCGGCGTGGGGGCTCCGCGCATCCGCGGCGCGGTCGCGGCGCTCGCAGCCGGCGGACAGGACGTGAAGGGCGTGGTGATCGCGCCGGCGTACTTCGAGGTGCTGACGGAGGGCCAGATGACCGGCGTGTCCGTCAGCGTGTTCAATCGGATCCGCGGCGAGCAACACGGCCTCACGATCGGGCTCGTGAACTACGCGGCTAGCCTGCACGGCTTGCAGATCGGCCTGGTGAACTGGGCGGACAACAACCCTTCCGGGCTGAAGATCCTGCCGATCGCCAACGCGCACTTCGATTGAGATCGGTCCCCGGGATTCCAGGTCCGACGATGCGGCGCAAAGGCTCCTGCCCGGAGAGCTTGGAACCGTCACGGATGTCGGCAGAGGCCGGCGGCCATGATAGCTGACGGGCGTGCTGCTCGATCCTGCCGCCGTTCCGGAGGACGTGATTTCCGTGCTGCGCACCCTGCGCGCCGCGGGCAAGCAGGGCTGGCTCGCGGGCGGAGCGGTGCGCGACCTGCTGCGCGGCAAAGGCGCCGATGATTTCGACGTGGCGACGGACGCGCTCCCCGAACAGGTGATGAAGCTGTTCCCCCGCGTGATCCCCACAGGCGTCCAGCACGGGACGGTGATGGTGATCTCCGGCGACCACAAGGTGGAGGTCACCACGTTCCGCGGTGAAGGGCCGTATCTGGACGGGCGCCGCCCGAGCGCGGTGACCTTCCTCTCCGACATCGACGCGGATCTCGCGCGCCGCGACTTCACCGTCAACGCGATCGCCTGGGATCCGATCGCGAACGTGCTGCGCGACCCGTTCGCCGGCGCCGAGGATCTCCGGCGCTGCCTGCTGCGCGCGGTCGGCGACCCGCTGGCGCGGTTTCGCGAGGATGGACTGCGGCCGCTGCGCGCGGTCCGGCTCGCCTGCACGCTGCGCCTCGCGATCGAGCTGCGCACCCGCCGGGCGATCCCGGAGACCCTCGACGTCTTCGCGCAGGTGGCGATGGAGCGCGTCCGCGACGAGCTGACCAAGCTCCTCCTGCGGGGGGCCCCGCCGAGCCGCGGACTGCGGCTGCTGCTCCGGACGGGGCTGCTCGGCCGCATCATCCCCGAACTGCTCGAGTCGGTGAACTTCACCCAGAACCGCTTCCACCGCTGGGATGTCTGGCGACACACCGTCCGCGTGGTGGACTTCGCCCCCCCGGACCTGGTCATCCGCCTCGCGGCCCTGCTGCACGACGTGGCGAAACCCCGCTGCGCGGCGCCCAAAGAAGGCGCGCCCGGGGAGCACACCTTCTACGATCACGAGAAAGTGGGCGCCGCGCTCACGATCGAGATCCTCCAGCGCCTGAAGTTCCCGCGCCGCGAGATCGAGCGGGTGGCGCTGCTCGTCGCCGAGCACAACTGGTACTTCCGCCCGGAGTGGAACGACGCGACGGTGCGCCGGGTGCTGGCACGCGTCGGCCCCGCCGAGCTTCCGGCGCTCTGGTCGCTGCGCCGCGCCGATCTGAAGGCCCGCGGGCGCCTCGTGGAGGAAGGGCTCGCGAACCAGGCCGAGGCGGAGGTACGGTTCCAGCGGGAGATCGACCGCGCAGCGGCGCTGAAGATCTCCGATCTCGCCATCTCCGGCGAGGACGTCATGCGGCAGCTCGGCATCGGCCCCGGCCGGGAGGTCGGCCAACTGCTCGCGCGCCTCCTCGAGCGGGTGATCGATGATCCGGATCTGAACACCCGGGAAAGGCTGTTCCGACTTCTGGCGGAGGTACGCCAAATTCCATCCACAGGAAATCCACAGTGATCATTTCAGTCTGTTGCGCTTCGCGGCATTCTCGTGGGATGCGACATGTAGGGTTGAATTGGTGACCACCCGAAAGGGTCGTAAGTCTGGACTGATGCGACGTGGTTCCGGCGGCAGGGGCCGCGTGCATGCGCTCGTTCGGGGCGATGGCAAGATTGCGGCCGCGGGAGGATGCGCCCTGTGGACAGACTGTGGACTCGCGAAGGCGCGCACGGCTTCCGCATGGACAGTGTCAGGCCGGAGAGCGGTGGCCGAATACCTTCCCGGGCTTCCGACCGGGTGGTACAGTCCGCGCCGCGCGCCTTGCAGGCCCCACCGCAACCCGGACGCCCCTCCATGGCCGAACAGGCACCGCCGTCTCCTCCGCGCATCCTCTACATCGAGGACAACCCGGAGAGCAGGACCCTGGTTCGCAACGTCCTGGAGGCCCGCGGATTCGACGTCCTCGAGGCTTCCGACGGGATCGCGGGCATCGACCTCGCCATCTCCGCGCACCCGGACCTGATCCTCTGCGACATCGAGATGCCGGGCATCGACGGGTACGAGACCGCGACGCGCCTGCGTTCGTACCGCGGGCTCGACGGCTGCCCGATCGTGGTGCTCACCTCCCACGGCGACCGGGGCCTCTCGCTGAGCATCGGCTGCGACGGGTACATCGAGAAGCCCATCGACGTGGAGAAGTTCCCGGGCCAGCTCCGCGAGTTCCTCAAGGGCAAGCGGGAGAAGGTGAAGACTGCCGAGGAACGGCGGTACCTGCGCGAGTACTCGCAGTCGCTCGTCGAGCGCCTGGAGGCGACGGTGCGCGAGCTGACCGCCGCCAACTCGCGGCTGCGGGCCGGAGCGCGGAGCAAGACCGAGTTCATGCAGAACCTTTCGCACGAGCTCGCCACGCCGCTGACGCCGATCACCGGATATCTGAAGATCCTCAAGTCCGAGAAGATGGGGCCGCTGAGCGGGCCGCAGCGGAAGATCATCGACTCGATGCAGACCGCCTCCGAGCGGTTGTCCCGCACCATCGACAACCTGGTCGACTTCGCCACGCTGGAGAGCGGCGGGTATGCGATCCACCGGCACACCTTCGATCCGGGCGCCGCCGTGAAGTCGGTGCTGGACGAGGAGAAGCCGAAGGCCAAGGCGCGGCGGATCACCGTGGAGCTTCTCGGCGGTCCGCTCCCCGACGGCTGGGGCGACGAGCGCAAGCTGCGCCAGGCGCTCGGCAACGTGATCGACAACGCGATCAAGTTCAGTCCCCACGGCAGCCACGTGCTGGTGCAGGTGGCGGCGGACGCGGAGCGGCTCTCGTTCGAGGTGTACGACCAGGGCGAAGGGATGCTGGCCGACGAGGCGGAGCGGGTCTTCGATCCCTTCTTCCATGCAGACCGGGTGGGCGAGGAGCGCGCGCCGGGCGCCGGGCTCGGACTGCCGGTGGCCAAGCAGATCATCGAGGCGCACGGCGGCCACATCTCCGCGGAGAGCCCGCCGAAGAACCAGCCGGACTCCAAGCACCATTTTTCCGGCACCCGGGTGGCCTTCTGGATCCCGCTCAGGCCGTACGCGCCGAAGGAACCGCAGGCCACGCCGTTCGCGGAGAGTGCCCCCGAGGGCGGAACCTCCTAGAATCGCCCGCCGTGCTCTCGATGATCGCCATGTCCGGAGGGGTCGACTCCTCCGTCGCGGCCGCGCTGACGGCGGATTCGCGCGGCCGCGATGCCTGTGCCGGAGTGGCGATGCGGCTCTATTCGACGCCCGAGGAGGCGGCGCGGACGGGACGGACTTGCTGCGCGCCCGAGGACCTCTACGACGCGCGGCGCGCGGCAGCGGCGCTGGGCGTCCGCTTCTACGTCTACGATGCGCAGGATCGGTTTCGCGAGCGGGTGATCGAGCCGTTCGTGGCTGCGTATGGACGGGGCGAGACGCCGAACCCCTGCGTGCGCTGCAACGATCACGTGAAGTTCGACTGGCTGCTCGATCGGGCGCGCGAGCTCGGGGCTACCGAGCTGGTCACCGGCCACTACGCGCGCGTGGAAGTCCGGTCGGGGCGGTGGCGGTTGCTGCGCGCCGCGGACGGCGCCAAGGACCAGAGCTATTTCCTGCACGGCCTCACGCAGGAGGCGCTCGAGCTGGTGCGCTTTCCCCTGGGCGATCTGACGAAGCTCCAGGTCCGGGCCCTCGCGCGCGAGCGGGGGCTGCCGAACGCCGACAAGCCCGAGAGCATGGAGGTCTGCTTCGTCGGCGCCACCCCGCTTCCGGAGTTCCTCGAGAGCCATGGCCTCGCGCCCGAGCGCGGCGAGATCGTCGACCGGCAGGGGCGCGTGCTCGGAGCGCACGCGGGCGTCCACCGGTTCACGGTCGGCCAGCGCCGGGGGATCGGCGCCGGATTCAAGCTGCCGCTCTACGTCGGAGAGATCGACGCCTCCACCCGCCGCGTGGTGGTGGGCACGCGCGAGGACGTGCAGCGCCGCGAATTCCGCGGCCGCGACGCCTCCTGGGTGGCCGCGACGCCCGCTGCGGGCACCCGCTGCGACGTCCAGATCCGGCACCGCGGCAAGCCGCTCCCGGCGCTCCTCGACGTGAGCGGCGACCAAGTGGAAGTGAAACTGCTCGAGCCGGCCATCGGCGTCGCCCCAGGCCAGAGCGCCGTCTTCTACCTGGGCGACGAAGTCCTCGGCGGCGCCACCATCTCCGCCTGAGATCCGGGGAGTTTCGTATGGTGTCCCCGAAACTCGCCCGGGGGGTTGCGTGCGTGTCCCCGAAATTCCTACGCCAAGGCGGGAGCGGTGTGGGCGGCGGAGCCGAACTGAAGGGCCTTGCTCGCCTGTTCGAGGGCATCGACGAGGTGGAGGCGGACCTTGCGTGCGAGGGAGCGGGGCTCGCGGAGGACGCGGAGGCAGTCCAGGGCGGAGGGCCGCTGCTCGAACTTTGCCAGGACCAGGGAGGCGAGCACGGCGTGGGCGCGGGGGTCGACCGGCCATTCGCCGCGCTCCCAGTAGCCGATGAACTCTTCAGGGACGTCGAGGATGTGGGCGAGCCCCTTCGGCTCCAGGGAGAGCGCGGTGCGCAGCAGCTTGAACGCTTCCTTGTGCCGGAGCCCGGCCTTCGCCAGCTCCACCGCCACCCGGCGCTCGAAGAGCTTGAGGTCAGCGCCCTGGATGACGATCTGGCCGCAGTCCTGGCACTTCTCCGCCGGAAGCCGGGCGATGAAAGTGTGCCCGCAGGCGTCGATGTTGTCGTCCAGGGTGATGGAAAGGATCCTCTGCCGTTCGCACCGTCCGCACGTCTTCATCCCGCCTCCCGCGCTCGCCCGGCTGCCTGGGAAAAGTGTGGGAACGGAACGCGCGCCCGGCAAGGGCGCTGGCACGCCCGCTTGCACGGCGCAAGACGTCAGCTGCGCAGGGCGATCGGCGCCGGAGGATCGCACCCGTCGCCGTCGATCCACGGGTCCGGGCCGCGCTCCTCGCGCAGCAGGCGCCGGTCGAGCAGGTGCGCGGGCATCACGTTGCCCATCGAAGCGAAGAGGGAGGCGCGGATGCCGGGATGCTGCTGCTCGAGCCCGGAGAGCAGGTCCTTGACGCGCCGCCTCATGAGATTTTCCTGCGACCCGCAGAGATCGCACGGGATGATCGGGAACTCCTTCTCCGCCGCGAAGGCGGCGATCTCGGCTTCCTTCGCGTAGCAGAGCGGCCGGATGACCACGTTCTCCCCGTCGTCGCTGCGCAGCCGCGGCGGCATCGAGCGCATCTTCCCCGAGAAGAGCATCGAAAGCAGGAGCGACTCGATCAGGTCGTCGCGGTGGTGCCCGAGCGCGATCTTGGTGCAGCCGTGGGCGCGGGCGGCGCCGTAGAGGATGCCGCGCCGCAGCCGGGAGCAGACGGAACAGGAGGTCTCTCCTTCAGGGACGAGGCGCTTCACCACCGAGTAGGTGTCCTCGCGGAGCATCAGCACCTCGACGCCGGTGCCGCGCAGGTATCCTTCCAGGGCCGCCGCGGGGAATCCCGGATGTCCCTGGTCGAGGTTGCAGGCCAGCAGGCTGAAGCCGACTGGCGCGCTCCGCTGCAGCTTCTGCAACAGGTGGAGCAGGGTGAACGAATCCTTTCCGCCCGAAACGCCCACCAGGATGCGGTCGCCCGGCTCGATCAAGCGGAAGTCCGCGATGGCGCGGCCGACGTCGCGCAGCAGCCTCTTTTCCAGGTTCATCGCGCCCGGGAGTACACCATTGCTCCCCGGCTCGCCACCGGCGGTCGCGTCGGCAATCTCCCGCAGTTACAACGTCATCCATGGCCCGGCGCGAGCTTGCAGTCGCTGAAAACGTCCCCGGAGACCTCTTCGTGGACGAGAGCTGCATCGAGTGCGACACCTGCCGCGAACTGGCGCCGGACGTCTTCGGCAGCCTGGATTCCGGCCAGTCGTTCGTCCGCGTCCAGCCGGCCGACGACGCGACCTGGCGGCGGGCACTGCACGCCGTGGTCTCCTGCCCGACCTCGTCCATCGGCGCCGAGCGGAGCGCGAAAGAGGCCGCGAACGACTTGCCGGTCGCGCTGGACGGGCCGGTCTACCGCTGCGGGTACTCCAGCGAAGCCTCGTACGGCGCGCAGAGCTACCTGATCGTCCGCTCCGGCGGGAACATCCTCGTCGACTCGCCGCGGTTCGTCGCTCCGCTCGCACGGCGCATCGCCGAGCTGGGCGGGATCCGCCAGATGTTCCTGACGCATCGGGATGACGTCGCCGACCACGCTCGGTTCCACGAGCGATTCGGCTGCGAGCGGATCATCCACCGCGACGATGCAGTGATCGACGCCGAAGTCCTGCTCGACGGCGACACCGTCCTTGCCCCCGGGCTCCGCGTCATCCATGTGCCCGGGCACACGCGCGGGAGTTGCGTCCTGCTCGTCGACGACCAATACCTGTTCACCGGCGACCACCTCTGGGCCTGGGACGGCCGGCTGGAGATGGGGCGCAACGTCTCCTGGTACTCGTGGGCCGAGCAGAAGAAGTCGCTCCGCAAGCTGCTCGACTACCGCTTCGAATGGGTCCTGCCCGGTCACGGCCGCAGCCTGCATCTGCCCGCGGCCGGGATGAAGAAGGAGATGGAGTCGCTCGCGAAGCGGGTGGCGACCTCGTGACCCGCCGCGCCTAGTTGTCGACCTTCAGGCCGGCCAGCGCCTGCTCCGGCCTCTCGTACAGGTGCGAGGCGACCCGGGCCGCTTCGAGCGCAGCGGCGAGCTTGGCGCGCGTGAACGTGCTGGTCGTGTAGCGGGTCACGTCCACGTAGTACCGATCGACGAGCGCCCGGACCATGTCGGCGTAGGGATCGAGGAGCTCGGGGCTGATGCTGAAATTGTCGTAATTGACGATGGCCGACACCTTGCGGCCGATCGGCACGAGCTTCGACTCGATCGCCTCTCGCAGGTGCTTGATGTCCGCCAGCGTGCGGATGCCCATCCCTTCGAAGTTGATGAAGAAGATGTTCTGCGACAGGTCGTAGCTCAGGCGCAGGTCGAGCGGGAGCGCGAGCAGATCGTCGCGCAGGCCCATCGGTCCGTCGGCGAAGATCCGCGGATCCATCCGCGAGAGCTGCGGGCTGACCAGGGGCTTGAACTCCATCCGGGCGAGGATGTCGCGTTCGAGGTCGACCCCCGGGGCGATCTCGACCAGCTCCAACCCTCCCGCCGTCAGCTGGAAGACGCAGCGCTCGGTGACGAAAATGACGGGCTGCTTCCGGCGGAAAGCATGCTCGCCGCTGAAGGTACGGTGCTCGACCT
>DASREU010000009.1:0-6895 GCA_035651935.1 Myxococcales bacterium
CGAGGCGATGAAGGGCGAGGAGAGGCCGCTCCAGGATCAGGTCGCGCAGGCGTGCACGGACAAGGAGACGCTGGCCGCGTTCGAGGAGGCGGCGAAGAGCGACCCGTACGACGTGAAGCCCGTGTTCCGCACCCACCCGCACCGCTTCGAGTTGCTGGTGAAGAACCACACCCCGGAGACGTACGGCTGCACCACCTGCCACGGCGGCGAGGGCGCGCAGACCAAGGGAGTCCGCCACCGCGCCTTCCGGCACGGCGAGGACGATCACGACTGGAACGATCCGCTCACCGACGAAGTGACGGTGATGGGCAAGAAGTTCAAGGGCGCCTTCATGCAGTCGAAGTGCAACAAGTGCCACACCCAGGAGCTGACGCTCTCGCATGCGCCTCTGCTCTCCAGGGGAAAGAAGCTCTTCACCGACGTGGGCTGCTGGGGCTGCCATCCGGTGGAGGGCTACAACGACCTGGCCAAGCGCGGGCCGACGCTGACCACCATCGCCAGCAAGACCAGCCGGGGCTGGCTGCACACCTGGATCTCCTACCCGAAGGGCTGGAGGCCCGCGACGCGGATGCCGAACTTCTGGCCCGGCGCCGTCGACGCCGACTCGGTCGCCCATCCCGACACCGAGAAGCCGGAGCAGGTGATCGCGCACAACCAGAAGGTGCGGGAGGACGAGGTCTCCGCCATCGTCGCCTATCTCTGGACGAACAGCGAGAAGGCGCCGCTGCTCTCGCAGAGCGCGCCGCGCGGCGATCCGGCAAAGGGGAAGGAGACGTTCGACAGCGTCGGCTGCCGCGGCTGCCACGTCACCGAGAAGGACTCGACCGCCCGGCGCAGCGAGGCCAGCGAAGAGCGCGACTACGCTCCGAACCTCTGGAACGTCGCCGACAAGGCGCGCCCGGAATGGGTCTACTCCTGGGTGAAGAACCCGAAGGCGCTCTGGCCGGAGACGAAGATGCCCGACCTCCGGCTCAGCGACGCCGAGGCCGCCAACGTCACCGCGTATCTGATGACGCTGAAGAGCGACCGCAGCTACCCGGAGCCGAAGTACGGCGCCGGCGAGCAGCAGAAGCTCGCGGCGCAGGGCAAGGAGCTGATCTCGAAGTACGGCTGCTTCGGCTGCCACAACATCAAGGGATTCGAGAGCTCGCAGAAGATCGGCACCGAGCTGACCGAGCACGGCCGCAAGGCGGTGGAGCTGCTCGACTTCGGCGACGTGCAGTACTTCACCGAGGATCCCAAGCACCACCAGACCTACGCCAACTGGGTCTGGGAGAAGCTGCACGTCCCCCGCGTCTTCGGCTACGAGCGGGTGGAGACCCGCATGCCGCAGTTCGACTTCACCGACGACGAAGCTCTCGCCATCCTCACCTTCCTCAAGGGAGAGACGGGGGAGACGCCCGACCCGGTGTACCGGACGGGGATGACGGAGGCGCAGGCGGCGGTGTTCAAGGGCGAGCGGCTGGTGTTCTGGAACGGGTGCCGCAACTGCCATGTGGTGGACAAGCGCGGCGGAAAGATCCGCGACCTCTTCAACGAGGACACCGTCAGCTTCGCGCCCCCCATCCTCACCGGCGAGGGCGCGAAGGTGCAGCCGTCCTGGCTCTTCTCCTTCCTCAAGGCGCCGATCCCGCTTCGCCCCTGGCTGTCGGTGCGGATGCCGACCTTCCACTTCACCGACGGCGACGCCACCGACGTGGTGCACTACTTCGCCGCCGCCTCGAACAAGAGCTTCCCCTACCTGACGGTGGACGTGCATCCGCTCACGGGGGAGCGCGCGAAGCAGGCGGACCAGCTCTTCAAGGAGCTGCAGTGCGCGAATTGTCACGTGGTCGGACAGATGCGGCCCGGCCAGGATCCGGGCAGTGCGGCGCCGAACCTGCTCCTCGCCAAGGAGCGCCTGCGGCCGGACTGGATCCCGCTCTGGCTGAAGAATCCCCAGGCGCTGATGGACGGCACCCGCATGCCGAGCTTCTGGGACTTCAGCGACGAGGCGCATCCCACCTCGCCCAGCAAGCTCTTCGGCGGCGACGCCCGGCAGCAGATCGACGCCCTGCGCGACTATCTGATGACGCTCGAGCCCAAGACCGCCGCTCCGAAGACGGCGGCCGTCCTGCCGCACAGGGGCTGACTGAAGAATCGGGCGCCTGGCCCGTCCAAGCCTTGACCGTGCAGGACGCGTTTGCTAGTCGCAGCGCGGACATTCAACGAGAGGACCTGAGATGACCTGTTCGAAATTCCTCGTCGCCGCCGCCGTCGCAGTGATCCTTCCCGCCGCCGCGATGGCCGAGAGCATCGAAGGCGCCGTCGACTTCAGCGGCAAGCCGCCCACGCCGGGCAAGCTGCACCGCGAGGCGGATCCGTTCTGCGCCAAGAAGCCGATGACCGATCCGGCGGTGCTGGTGAAGGGCGGCAAGCTGCAGAACGTCTGGGTCCACGTCACCAAGGGCGCGAAGGAGGCCGCGAAGCCGCCTTCCACGACGGTGGAGATGGACCAGAAGGACTGCATGTACGAGCCGCGGATGACCACCGCGGTGGTCGGACAGAAGATCCAGGCCAAGAACGGCGACCCGGTCCTGCACAACGTGCACACCTACCTGGGCTCGAGCACGCTCTTCAACAAGGGCATGCCGAACGACAAGGCCGCGCCGATCGAGTACACGGCGAAGGAAGAGGGGATGATGAAGTGGAAGTGCGACGTGCACCCGTGGATGCGCGGGTACATCGGCGTCTCCAAGAGCGGCCTGCAGGCGGTGACGGGCCCGGACGGCAGCTTCAAGATCGACAACGTGCCCCCCGGGAAGTACACGGTCGAGGCCTGGCACGAGAAGTACGGCACCAAGACGCAGGAAGTGACCGTCGAGGCCGGCAAGCCGGCGAAGGCGACGTTCAAGTACGACGGTACGGAAAAGGGCGGCGCCTAGAGTCTGCAGTGCAACCGACGGGGACACGATCATTCGTGTCCCCGACCCAATTCGATCATTGATCGGGGGAGGGCGAGCGGGCTAAAGCTCGTCCTCCTTCGCATTTCCGGAGAAGCAGTGATCCGCCGCCTCGCCGCCGCCGCCGCCGTGCTCACCGTGGTCCTGATCGTGGCGGGCGGAGTGGTCACCAACACCGATTCCGGCCTCGCCTGCCCCGACTGGCCCACCTGCTTCGGCAGCGCGATCCCGAAGATGACCGGCAACGTCGCGGTGGAGCACACGCATCGCCTGATCGCGACGGCGGTGGGCCTGTGCGCGGTGGCGCTGGTGGTGCTCACGCTGCGGCGCGCCCGCCAGGGATGGCTCGCCGCGGTGCTGGCCGGATTCTCGACGCTGATCCTCGCCGCCTCGTTCTGGGCTGGGCGGGTGAAGCACGTCACCGGCGAGCTGCCGGTGCTCCCCGTCGTCCTCGTCGCTGCCGGGTACCTCGGATGCGGCTTCGTGATCTCCCGCGCCCGCGAGGTCGACGGCAAGCTCGCCGCGGGCGCCCTCGCGGTGGTGATGTTCCAGGGGCTCCTCGGAGGGCTGACGGTCCTCTACCGGCTGCCGACGCTGGTGCTGGTGATGCATCTCGGCACCAGCATGGTGTTCATGGCGCTGGCGCTGCTCCTCGCGTTGCGCGTGCACCAGGTCGAAGCGCGCACCGCTGCTCCCCGCGGGCTCCTCTGGGCGACCGCCGGCGCCATCTATCTGCAGATCCTGCTCGGCGCGACCGTGCGCCACACCGGGGCCGGGCTGGTCTGCGTGGACCTGCCGTACTGCCGCGGGGCGTGGTGGCCCGGCGGAGTGCACCCGATGGTGCACCTGCACATGGCCCACCGCGCATTCGCGTTCGTGGTCCTCGCCCTCGTCTCCTGGTCGGCGTTGCGGGTCGCGCGCGCCTCGCGCGGGCTCGTGCGCGCCCTGGCCTGGGCAGGCCCGGCGCTGGTCCTCGTCCAGATCGCCCTCGGCGTGATCACCATCCTCACCTTCAAGGACCTGGTCCCCCTGACCGGGCATCTGCTGGTCGGCGCCCTGCTGCTCGCGGACTTCGTCGCGCTCCTGGCGCTGACGCGGCCCGCTCCCGCCGTCGAGACCTCGCCGTCGGCGATCGGTGTGGCAGCGTGACGGCGACGGCCGCCGATCTGTTGCAGCTCGCGAAGCCCAGGATCACGAGCCTCGTGGTCTTCACCACCGCGATCGGCCTGTGGCTGGCGCCGCACGCGCTCCCGCCCCATACCGTGGTCCTGACGCTGGTCGGGACCGTGCTGATCGTCGCCGCGGCCAACGTCCTCAACATGTACCTGGAGCGCGACAGCGACGCGTTCATGTCCCGGACCATGAACCGCCCGCTGCCGGCGCACCGGATGGAGCCGGACGTCGCGCTCCGGTTCGGGCTGGCGCTGGCGGCGGTCTCCGTCCCGCTGCTCACGTTCTTCGTCGGCGCGCTGCCGGGCCTGCTCGCGGCGATCGCGCTCGTGAGCTACGTCCTCCTCTACACACCGATGAAGCGCCAGACCGCCACCGCGCTCCTGGTGGGCGCGATCCCGGGAGCGATTCCACCGCTGATCGGCTGGACCGCCGCGACCGATCGGGTGGAGTTGCCGGGCGTCCTCCTCTTCGCGGTGATGTTCCTCTGGCAGGTGCCGCACTTCCTCGCCATCACGCTCTTCCGCAAGGAGGAGTACGCGCGCGCGGGGTTGATCGTGCAGCCGAACGAGCCGGGCGGAGAGCGCGAAGCGCGGGCGAACATCGTCCGCTACATCGTCGCCCTGGTGGCGGTTTCGCTCCTCTTCGTGCCGCTCGGCGTGGCGCGCGGGGCGTACCTCGCGGCCGCGGTGCTGCTCGGCGGCGCCTTCCTCGGATACGGGCTCGCCGGGCTGCGGCAGGACGCCGGGCCGCGGTGGGCGCGCAAGCTCTTCCTTCTCTCCCTCGTCTACCTGCCGCTGCTCTTCGGCGCGCTGCTCCTCGACCGCCAGCCTTGAGACGAACGCACCGCTGCGACGAATCGCCACACCCCCGTGCGCAATTGCCGCGGCGATGGCGGTCATGCTAGACGAGCGAATCCCCGATGGAAGTCACGTCACCCGAAACCGCAACGCTCGCCATCTGGACCATCGCCCGATTCGCCGCCCTGGCCGTGCTGGCGACCGAAGCGTCTTTCTTCCTGCTCCGCAGGCGCGACCCGCAGCCCCGGCCGCCGTCGCGCGTCTTCTGGGCGCTCACCCCCGCGTTGATCCTGGCGGGGCTCTGTTTCTGGTGCTCCCTCGCGGTCTCGGCGCGTGCGCCCGCCGCGAGCTCTCAAATCGCTCAACTCGCCCGCTGAATCCTCGAGGAAGCTGAATGGACGAGAAACTCTACGGTTGGTGGCTCCCGCCTGACGTGTCCGTGCACGGGGCGAAGATCGACCAGCTGATCTCCGTGCTCCACTGGTTCATGGCCCTGCTCTTCATCGGGTGGGGCATCTTCTTCGTCTACTGCCTGATCAAGTTCCGCGCGCGCCCGGGCCACACCGCGCTGTACACGCCGGTGAAGGCCATCGCCACCAAGTACATCGAGGCGTTCGTGGTGGTGATCGAGGTCTTCCTGCTCTTCGGGCTCTCCACCCCGGTGTGGCTCGCCTACAAGAACAACGTGCCGGACCCGGCAAAGGCGATGCACATCCGGGTGGTGGCCGAGCAGTTCGCCTGGAACTTCCAGTACCCGGGCAAGGACGGGAAGTTCGGCAAGTCGGACGTCTCGCTGATCTCCGGCGACAACCCGCTCGGCATCGATCCCGAGGACGCCGCCTCCAGGGACGACATCATCAGCGTCAACCAGCTGCACATCCCCGTGCACCGGCCGGTGGTGGTCGACGTCAGCAGCAAGGACGTGATCCACAGCTTCAACATCCCGGTGCTGCGGGTGAAGCAGGACACCATCCCCGGCCAGCAGATCCCCATCTGGTTCGAGGCCACCCAGCCCGGCCATTTCGAGCTCGCCTGCGCGCAGCTCTGCGGCCTCGGCCATTACCGCATGCGCGCCGACGTGCTGATCGACACGCCCGAGGACTTCGCCAAGTGGGAAGCGGAGAACGCGCCGCCCCCGCCCGAAGCGCCCGCCGCGGCGGCGCCCGACGAGAAGAAGTAGCCCCCTTTCGGATCCGGAGACGACTTCCATGAGCGTCGAACATCCCACCGCCTCGACCGGCAACGGCCACGGGCATGCGCACGCGGATCACGGGCACCACGAGCTGCCCTTCTGGCGCAAGTACATCTTCTCGGTCGACCACAAGGTGATCGGCATCCAGTACGGCATCACCGCGCTGGTCTTCCTCTTCTTCGGCTTCTCGCTGATGATGATCATGCGCTGGCAGCTCGCGTACCCGGGCCAGCCCATGCCGGTGCTGGGCAAGATCCTCGGCGAGACGGCGATGCCCGGCGGCGTGATGGCCCCGGAGTTCTACAACCAGCTCGGCGCCATGCACGGCACCATCATGGTGTTCCTCGGGGTCGTCCCGCTGGCCGTCGGCGCGTTCGGCAACTTCGTCACCCCGCTGCAGATCGGCGCGCCGGACATGGCGTTCCCGCGCCTGAACATGGCCAGCTATTGGGTGTTCCTCCCCGGCTGCCTGCTGATGATCTCCAGCTTCTTCATGGAGGGCGGCGCGGCGCAGTCGGGCTGGACCAGCTACCCTCCTCTCTCGGACATCGCTCCGAACGGCCAGACCGTCTGGTGCTTCGCGATGGTGCTGATCATCACCAGCTCGCTCCTGGGCTCGATCAACTTCATCGTCACCATCGTGCAGCTCCGCGCGAAGGGTCTCACCTTCTGGCGCCTGCCCTTCTTCGTGCACGCCCAGCTGGTGACCGCGTTCCTCCTCCTCCTCGCCTTCCCCTCGAAGGTGGTGCCGCTGCTCACCAAGATCTTCGGCGAGAGCCACTTCCCGGGCG
>DASREU010000010.1:0-9878 GCA_035651935.1 Myxococcales bacterium
GAAGGACCTGCTCGGCAGCCTGCTGCTGCGCGCGGAGCTGCTCACGCAGGAGCAGCTCGACCAGGCCCTCAACACGCAGCAGCGCACGCTCAAGCGCCTCGGCGACATCCTCGCCGAGAGCGGCGTGGTGGCCGCAGCCCAGCTCTCGCAGATGATGCGGCTGCAGACCACCGAGACGCTCTACAAGCTGTTCGCCTGGAAGAACGGCTCGTACGAGTTCTCGCAGGAAGAGGTGGATCCGGCCCGCGGCGGCTTCGAGCCGATCCGCGCCGAGAGCGTGCTGCTCGAGGGGTTCCGCCGGATGGACGAGTGGCCGGCGCTGAAGAAGAAGCTGCCCTGGACGGACGCCACGTTCGAGAGGCTGAAGCCGCTCGAAGGGGTCGCTCCGTCGGCGGACGGGGCGCAGGACGAAGGGCACGGGGAGGAAGGGCAGCCCGGCACGCGACACAAGCTGGTCTACACGCTCGCCGCCGCCGGCAGGACGGTGGAGCAGATCGGCGACGCCTCGCGCCTGGGCGAGTTCGAGGCGGTGAAGGCGCTCAACGAGCTGGTCGAGTGGGGCTACCTCAAGCCGATCCCGCCGCCCCGCGGCGCCGGCGCCATCGCCGAAGGTCTGCGCAAGGGGCGCCGCAAGACGGTCTCCTGGGCGGCGGCGGTGGTGCGGGTGGCGCTGTCGCTGGCGTTCTTCGGCGTGACGCTGCTGGTGGTCCGGGTGGTGGCTCCGCGCCTCGGCGCCAGCCGTCCCGAGAACCCTGCCCAGCGCGGCGCCGTCGCGCGGGTGATCGCCCGCTCGCAGCTGGTCCGGCTGGAGAGCGCCCTCGAACTGTACCGCGCTGAACATGGCGAGTACCCGCCGGCCCTGGCCGCGCTGGTCGAGGGCGACCTGATCGGCGAGCAGGACCTGCGTTACCCCTGGAAAGAGCCGTACTACTACCGGCGGACCACACAGGGGTTTGTCTTGTTGCCTCCGCTTGATTAGATCAGTCGGGCTGGCCCCGCGGCCACGATGAGGTGCTTTTGGCAGAACCTTCTGCGCGACTGGAGCTGCTCGACAACGATGGTGCAAGGACGCTCGCCGGCGGGCGGAGCGAGAACCTCAAGCTGATCGAACAGAGGTTCGGGGTCCATATCGGACAACGCGGGAACGTCTTCCTCATCTCCGGGGAGCCGGCGAAGGTCGCCCTCGCCGAGCGCCTGCTGGGCGGTCTGACCGAGCTGATCCAGCGCAAGTACCCGCTGGGGCTCGAGGACGTGGAACAGGCGAGCAAGGTGCTGCTCGCGGACGCCAACGCCGACCTGAAGGACATCTTCCTCGACACCGTCTACGTCACCAACCGGAACCGGCCGGTGACGCCGAAGGGGTTCAACCAGAAGGCGTACATCGACGCGATCCGCAAGTACGACATCGTCTTCGGGATCGGGCCGGCGGGCACGGGGAAGACGTACCTGGCGATGGCGATGGCGGTGGCCTCGCTGGTGGAGCGCCGGGTGAAGCGCATCGTGCTCTGCAGGCCCGCGGTGGAAGCGGGAGAGAAGCTCGGGTTCCTCCCCGGCGATCTCGCGGAGAAGGTGAGCCCGTACCTGAGACCGCTGTACGACGCGCTCCACGACCTGATGGACATCGATCGCGCCCAGGAGCTGATCGAGCGCGGCACCGTGGAGGTGGCGCCGCTCGCCTTCATGCGCGGCCGCACGCTGAACGACGCCTTCGTCATCCTCGACGAGGCGCAGAACACCACCACCGAGCAGATGAAGATGTTCCTCACCCGCCTGGGCTTCGGGTCCAAGGCGGTGATCACCGGAGATCGCACGCAGGTCGATCTCCCCTCCGGCAAGGCGTCCGGCATGATGGACGCGACGCACATCCTCAAGGACGTGGAAGGCATCCGCTTCTGCGAGTTCACCGACCGCGACGTGGTCCGCCATCCCCTCGTCCAGGAAGTGGTGCGCGCGTACGACGCCGCCCAGGCGCGCAGGGACGCGGAGCAGGCTGCGAAGAAGAACGAACCGGGGTAGAAGGCAGCGATGCTGCCTGCGCTGCTGCTGATCGCCGCCGCTCACGGATCGCTCACCTTCATCGAGGACGACTACCCGAAGGCCCTGGCCGCGGCGCGCTCGACGCACAGGCCGCTGTTCATCGATTTCTGGGCGACCTGGTGCCACTCCTGCCTCTCGATGCAGCGCTTCGTGCTCAGCGATCCCGGGATGGGGCCGGTCGCCGACGCCGTGGTGTGGACCTCGGTGGAGACCGAGCGCGAGCGGAACAAGGCCGTGGTCGAGAAGTACCCCGTGGACGCCTGGCCGACGTTCCTGATCGTCGATCCGGAAAGCGGAGCCGTCCTCGGCCGCTTTCTCGGATCCGGCACCGTCCAGGACCTGCGCGCGTTCGTGCAGGATGGGGTCCGCGGGTATCACGAGAAGGGAAGGGCTGCCGATCCCGCCTGGGCCGCGCAGCGCGAGGGCGACGCCGCCCGGAACCGCGGCGATCTGCAAGCGACCGCGGCGGCGTACGGCCGCGCGGTCAAGCTGAGCAAGCCGGACGATCCGCAGCGTCCGGAGAGGCTCAATCTCTATCTCTCGGCCCTGAACCGCTCGAAGGAATACCGGACCTGCGTGCGGACCGGACTCCTGGAGGCGCGCAACACGCCCGCGAGCGCGCTCGGCGCGGACTTCCAGAGCCACGCCTACTCCTGCGCCGAAAAGCTGCCGAAGGGCGACGCGGAGGCCGCGCGGATGCACGAGCTCGCGATCGCGCGCCTGCGCGAGATCCTCGCCCGCGACGATGCCCCGCTCGCCCCTGACGACCGCAGCGACGCGCTGGCGAGCTTGTCGGAGATGCTGGACGCCAAAGGCGCGCACCCGGAGGCGCTGGCGGCGATGCGCCAGCGGGCCGAGGTGCTGGAGAAGGCGGCCGCGGCGGCCCCGGACGCGACCCTCGCCTCCACCTTCGACGCACATCGCACCGAGACGTACCTGTATCTCGGCGAGCCGGCGAAGGCGGAGCGGCTGCTCGCGCAACGCGAGAAGGAGATGCCGGAAGACTACAATCCGCCGGCGCGCCTCGCGCGCGTGCTCTTCGAGGAGAAGAAGCTGGAAGCCGCCGAGGCCGCGGTCGATCGCGCGCTGGCGAAGATGGACCGCGGGCAGCGCCGGGTGGGGATCCTCGCGCTGAAAGCGAACATCCTCCAGGCGGAGGGAAAGAGCACTACCGCGGTTTTGCGCGAGCAGCTCGACGTGCTGCGCTCGCTCCCGCGGACGCAGCGCCGCCCGGAGCAGGAAAGAGCGATCGAGCGCACGCTCGCCAGCGCACAGCGCTAGCGGCCAGGACGGTGCGCGGACCCCCTTTTGCTGTCATAGTGCCCGGTTGCAATGCAGCCTGGCGCGCCGTCGCTCACATCCCGCATCCTCGGGGTCCGCAGGGTCCGCCAGGCGTTGGCCCTCGCGCTCCTCGTCGCGGTCGCCGTCAGCGCGGCATTCCTGCTCACCCCGTCGCGGTTCACGCCGGCGATCCCCGGCGACGAAGCCTTGGGGACGCTCTTCTCCGGCACGGTGAAGGCGAATCGCGACTACGACGTCTCCGATCCGATCACCACGGCCGCGAAGCGGGAGGAAGCCGCCCGCTCCGTCTGGCCGGTGTACGATTTCGACGGCAGCGCGGCGGAGACGCTGCAGCGCCGCATCTCCGACGCGTTCGCCCGCAGCCGCGAAGGCCTCGCGCACTGGAGACAGCTGAACGCTCCGCAGCGGGCCGATCATCGCATCGACGCGGATGCCCTCCGGTTCCTCCTCTCCCAGCGCGACGAGTTCTGGAAGGCGCTGCAGGCGGTGGTCGACGACGAGGATTATCGCGTGCTGGCGCGGACGGGATTCGACCCCGCGCTCGAGCGCGCCGCCGTCCGCCTCGCAGGGCTCTCGGCCTCCGGCTTCGTGGTGGAGGAGAGGGGACTGCTCGCCGCCGACCGCGAGCGTGGCATCGTGGTGCGCACGCTCAACGGGCTGGGAGCGCCGGAGCAGGCGGTCCGCGACATCGACCGGATCCGGGACCTGCAGGAAGCGCGGCAGAACGTCGATCGCATCGCCGCCGAGCAGCTGGCCGATCTGCCGCCCCGGTCGGTGCGGGCGCTGACGATGCTGGTGCGCCGGGCGCTGCGCCCGAACCTCGCCTACGACGACGCGGAGACGCGCCGGCGCCAGGACGCGAAGCGCGCTTCGGTGAAGGAGGTCCTCCTCCAGGTCCGCAAGGGCGAGAAGATCATCGGCGACGGCGAGCAGGTCACCAAGACGCACCTGTTGATCTTCCAGGCCCTGCGCGCTGCCGGCCGGGTGAGCGCGGGAGATCAGGTGCGCTGGGGCGGCGGGCTGTTCGCCGCGCTGCTGGTCGCGGCGGTGTTCGAGTTCGGCCGGCGCAACCTGCGCAAGTTCCGGCCGCGCAGCCGCGACGTGTTCCTGCTCGCGGCGCTGCTGGTCGGGCAGCTCTTCCTCGTCAAAGGCGCGCTGGCGGGCGCCGATGCGCTGCACGACATCATCCGCGATCAGCTCCCTCCGCGGCTCGCCGCGTATGCGGCGCAGGCGATCCCCGCGATCGTCCCCTATGCGCTCGGATCGCTCCTGGTCCGGTTCCTGCTCACCAGCGAGGCGGCGCTTCTCTGGACCGCGGCCTTCGCACCGCTCTGCGGGCTCCTCGCGGGCGGGTCGCTCCAGGTCGCGGTCGCGGCGCTGGTCGGCGGGGTGGTCGCCGCCGATCGCATCGGCCACGCGGGAAGGAAGAGCGCGGTGTTCCGCGCCGGGCTGTTCACCGGCCTCGCCACCGCGGTGGTGCTGGCGTCGTTCGCCATGTTCCAGGGGCGGCTGTGGACGTGGGAGACGCTGGCCACCGTGATGGGAGCGGTGCTCTCGGGCGCGGTGATCCTCCCGCTCCTGGCGTTGATCCTCTCTCCCGTCCTGGAGGCGCTCTTCGGATACGTCACCGACATCGAGCTGCTCAAGCTGGCGAACTTCAACCATCCGGTGCTGAAGGATCTGATCGTGCAGGCTCCGGGGACCTACCACCACGCCATCGTCATCGGCCGGCTGGTGGAGGCGGCGGCGCGCCAGATCGGCGCGAACCCGCTGCTGGCGCGGGTCGGCGCGTACTACCACGACATCGGCAAGGGCAAGAACCCGCTCTACTTCGGAGAGAACCAGAAGGGCGAGAACCGCCTGGACACGCTCACGCCGGTGGTGGCGGCGGAGGTCATCCAGCGCCACGTGCAGGAGGGCGTCGAGCTGGCGCGGCAGGCGAAGCTCCCCCGGCAGGTGATCGATTTCGTCCCGCAGCACCACGGGACGCGGCTCGTGGCGTACTTCTTCCACCGGGCCAAGGAAGAGGCGGAACGCACCGGCGAGCCGCCGCCGCGCGAAGAGGATTTCCGCTACGCCGGCCCCAAGCCGCAGACAAGGGAGGCCGCCCTGGTGATGATCGCCGACATGGTGGTCGCCACCTCGCGCAACGTGGCGGTGGCGAACGCCGAGAAGCTCCGCGCGCTAGTCGATCGCGCCATCCAGGCCGTCGTCGCCGAAGGACAGCTGGACGAGTGCGAGATCACCCTGCGGGATCTGGAGCAGACCGCGCGAAGCTTCGCGGAGTCGCTCGATCGGATCTACGCGGCACGCAGCGACGCGCCCCCCACCGCTCCGCGGCTGCGTGTGCTCGACCCCGAGCTGAAGCGCGCCTGAGGTCGGGCGGCAGCGATGAGGCTCTCCAGGAACGTCGTCGTCCTCGGGATCGTCTCGCTGGTCGCCGACATCTCCAGCGACATGGTGATGCCGCTGCTCCCGGCGTTCGTCGTCGCGCTGGGCGGCGGAGCCGCTTTCATCGGCGTCATCGAAGGGGCGGCGGAGGGGATTTCGGCGCTGCTCAAGTACGCGTCCGGCAGATGGGCGGATCGCGTTCGCCGCCTCCTCCCGCTCGCCGTCGCGGGGTATGTCCTCGCGGCGGTGGCGAGGCCGCTGCTCGCCGTCGCGCGCGCACCCTGGCAGGTGCTTGCGGTCCGCAGCGTCGACCGGGTGGGAAAGGGCATCCGGACCACCCCGCGCGACAAGCTGCTCGCCGCGAGCGCTCCGCGCGAGCAGCTCGCGGAGGCGTTTGCCTTCCACCGGGGGATGGATCACGCGGGCGCCGCGATCGGCCCGCTGATCGCCGCAGGCTTGCTGCTGATCTGGCCCGGGGAGGTCCGGCGCGTCTTCCTCCTCGCTTCCATCCCCGGGGCGATCGCCGTCCTCGCGCTCCTCGCCGTCCGCGAGCAGCCGCGCGAGCCGGCGGCGCCCGGCCCTCGGGGCGCCTCTGGTGGCGCCGTCCCGGTGCGGCTGCTCACAGCGATCGGGCTCTTCACGCTCGGAAACTCGACCGACGCCCTGCTCCTGCTCCGGGCGGGGACGCTCGGCATCCCCCTCGCGCGTCTCCCCCTGCTCTGGGCGCTCCTGCACCTGGTGCGCGCCGTTTTTTCCTGGCCGCTCGGCCGCGCGGCGGATCTGCTGGGCAGGACGCGAACGCTGATCGCGGGCTGGCTGTGGTACGCGGCCTGCTATGCGGGGTTCGCCCTCGCGCGCGCTCCCTGGCAGATGTGGGCGCTCTTCGCCGGGTACGGCCTGGTCGCGGCGCTCACCGAAGGAACCGAACGCGCCCTGATCGCCGATGCCGCGCCGCCTGCCGCGCGCGGACGCGCGCTCGGACTCTACAACCTGGTCACCGGCCTCGGCCTCCTCGCCGCCTCCGTTCTCGCCGGCGAGGTGTGGGAACAAGTTTCGCCTGCCGCGGCCCTGACGATGGGCGCGGTGCTCGCATTCGCCGCCAGCGCGACGCTCGCGGCGGGCCCGCGCGCTGGCGGGCAAGCGCCAGCCGTCTAGGTGCCAGCCGGTCCCGGTATGTCCAGCTTCGTTTCATGCGAGTGAAGCAGGGCCGGGTGGTGGTGCTCGACTACATGGTCCGGATCGCTTCGGGGAGGGTGGTGGAATCGAGCGCCGGCAAGGCGCCGATCGAGTACCTCCACGGAGCGGGACAGATCCTGCCGGCGCTGGAGCGCGCGCTGGAGGGCCTGAAGGAAGGCGAACAGGCCGCGTTCAGCATCGCCGCGGGCGACGCGTACGGCGAGCGGAAGGACGACAACGTCGTCTCGCTCCCGCGCACCCTGTTCCCGGCGGAGGTGAAGCTCGAGAAGGGGCTCTGTCTCTATGCGCGCGCGAGCGGCGGACAGAGCTATCCGATCACCGTCCGCGAAGTGAAAGAGGACATGGTGCTGGTGGACCTGAACCATCCGCTCGCCGGTGAGCGCCTCTTCTTCGAGGTGAACGTCCGCGGCGTCCGGCCCGCGGGCGAGCAGGAGCTGTTCGCGGGCAAGGCGGCGGAAGTGGAAGTGGTCTGAGCCGCCGATCAGCGGAGCCGGTCGAGCCAGCGCGCCACTTCCAGGGCACGGCCCGGCGAGGCGTCGACCCCGAGAGCGAGGAACGCCTCCCGCGCGCCCTTGTCATCGCCGGTGTGCCAGGCGGCGATGCCCTTCATCCGCAGCGCCTCCTGCACGAAGAGCTGGTTCGGCAGCTCGCGCCGCAGCGCGCTCGCGGCGAAGGTGGCGCATTCCGGCCAGGCGGCCCGGTTCTGCATCTGCTTCGCCAACAGGTAGGCGGCGAGGCCGTCGCGCGGCTTCGCCAGGTCCTGATCGCGCAGATGCAGGAGGATCTCGGGGGCGTTGTTGTTCTCCGCGAACAGCGGACGCAGGGCCGGCCAGGTCTGCGGATCCCGGAGCGCCACCAGCCGCACGGTCAGGCCCCGCTCCGCGACTTCCGGCTGGGGGAGCTCCGCCGCCTCGCGGTAACGGGCGAGGGCGCGCGCGGTATCGCCCGATCTCCAGGCCGCGTCTCCGGCGTCGGTGAGGATCTGCGCGCGCAGCGGACGCGAGAGCCGGGGATGGCGGAGCGCCTTCGCCGCGGTCGCTTCCGCAGCCGCGGGATCCTTCGCCGCGACCTGCGCCCGGGCCAGCGACGCCAAAAGCGAGGGATCGTCGGGCTCGAGCGAGGTGCAGCGCGCCCACAGCTCGGCGGCGCTCTGCGGGTCGCGCGCGGCCTGCGCCTGCCTCTGCAAGGTTGCCACCTCGTGCGGGCAGCGCTTGCGGACGATCCCCGGCGCGGCGTACCGCTGCGAAGCGAGCGCAACGGCGCGCGCCGGCTCTTTCAATCCGTCGAGGAACTTGAAGTACTCCGGGAGCAGCGGCGCAACCTCCAGCGGCTCGGTCCCCGCGTAGACCCGATCGAACGCGGCCTGCCCGCGCGCTTCCGCGAAGAAGCGGAGAAACGACCCGGCGGCGGCGTACGCGCGAGGCCCGGACTCGGCGTAGAAGAAGCCGCGCCGGAAGAGCCGGCGAAGGTCGGGCAAGCGGTTCAGCTCCCGCAGCGCGCGCGCCTCCTCGTGCAAGGTGAACTCGCCCGGCGGCCAGTCCACGGCGACGGCCACGCCTTCCGTCAGCGCCATCTGCGGGATCAGCCCGCCGGGAACGCCCCACGGGCCGCGCGCGATCTGTGCGCCGAGCGCATGCACCAGCTCGTGGCGGAGGATCGGGTGTGGAGCAGGGGCATCGTTCGTGTGGATCTGCCGGAGCCAGGGCTTGGTGAAGCTGGTCTCCGCCGCGCCGATCAGGGTCCGCTTCTCCTCCGCCGAACGATAGAGCCAGACGTCGATGCGCGCGCCCGGAGCGATCCCGAAGAACTGCGTCACCGCCCGGACGTCGACCTCGGCGTCGCGCGCGAGCAGCGCCCGCTCCTCGTCCTTCTTCTCCCGGGGGAAGTGCAGGACGACGTGCTCGGTTTCGAGGCGTCCGCCGAGCTCCGCGTCGAGCTGCGCTGTGCTCGCCTTCCAGTGCAGCTTTTCCGCCTGCAGCGAGAGCCAGAGCGCGGCGACGCCGCTCGCCACCAGCGCGAGGATGCCACGTCGCCGCGGGCGGGGCGGTCCGGCGATCAGCGCGATCCCGGCGCAAGCCCCCGCGTAGAGCAGGGTGTCGGCGCGAAAGAGCCACAGCGCTCGCGAGGTGGCGATCGCCTCGTCGTAGATCGGTCCCGGGTACATGCCGCCCAGGTGGTGGAAGGCGAACACCTGAGGTCCGCGCACCAGCGGCCAGACCGCGATCAGAAGGGTTGCGACGAACACCGCGGCGTACAGCCAGGGCCCCCGGCGGTGGGAGACGAACCCGCACGCCACGCCGAGCGTGCAGGCGAGAACCGCCGAAGGGACGGCGAGGGCGAGGTACATGGCGAGTCCGCCCAGCGGGTCGCAGACAGGACGGCGCAGCCCGTTGAGCAGGACCACTCCGACGGGGATGGCGAGCGCCCAGAGGGAAAACCAGAGAGCGCGGGCGAGCGCCCGGGTCGACGAATCGCGCTCCATCCGCGCCGCGGCGATCCCCGGTGCGCCGCCGAAGAGGCCCGCCGCGAAGGCGATCAGCTCGCTCAACTCGTACCCGAGGTGGTCGGCGAGGGGCAGGAAGCAGGCGACCAGGGAAAGCGCGGCGAGCAGGGCGAGGTAGAGGCGCGGCCCTGATCTTGCTCCGATCCCGCCGCTGCTGTCAGAGTGCTCGGCGATGGCGCCTCCCGACGACCTGCGCGGAAGCCAGCGCGCCACCTTGAAGCTGCGCATCGGCTACGAGCAGATGAACACGTTCTTCGCGGACTATACGAAGAACATCTCCCGCGGGGGGACCTTCATCAAGACTCCCCGGCCGCTGGAGGTGGGGAGCCGCTGCCAGTTCTCCCTCTCGCTCCCTGCGCTCGCCGAGCCGGTGGTGCTGGACGGCGAAGTGGCGTGGATCCTCAATCCGGACGACGCGAAGAAGCGCGGCGGCGACCCGGGGATGGGG
>DASREU010000011.1:0-10342 GCA_035651935.1 Myxococcales bacterium
GACCGGAGGGCTGGTGATCCTCCGCGGCAACCTCGCCCCCGAGGGCTGCGTGCTGAAGATGGCCGGACACGAGCGCACCTTCCACCGCGGCCCGGCGCGCGTCTTCGACCGCGAGGAGGATGCGTTCGCCGCGGTCCGCGACCGCCGGATCAAGGCCGGCGACGTGATCGTCATCCGCTACGAAGGGCCGCGCGGCGGCCCCGGCATGCGCGAGATGCTGGGGGTGACGGCCGCGCTGGTGGGCGAAGGGCTGGGCGAGTCCGTGGCTCTGCTCACCGACGGGCGCTTCAGCGGCGCGACGCGCGGCCTGATGGTGGGCCACGTCGCTCCCGAGGCCGCGATGGGCGGCCCGATCGCCGCCGTGCACGAGGGCGACAGCATCGTCTTCGACGTCGAGCGGCGCACGCTGGAGGTGGAGATCTCCGCTTCCGAGCTGGCCGCCCGCCTGCGCTCCTGGGCGCCGCGCGCGCTCCGCTACACCTCCGGCGTCTTCGCCAAATACGCCGCTCTCGTCTCCTCGGCCGCGGAAGGCGCGGTCACGCAGGTTCCCGCAAGCAGCAGTTCCACCCCGAAAGAAGCGAAGGAAGTGAACGATGGCCATCATCTACACCGATAAAGACGCCACCCTGGATCTGATCCGCGGGCGCAAGGTCGCAGTGGTCGGATACGGCAGCCAGGGACATGCGCACGCGCTCAACCTGAAGGATTCCGGCGTCGACGTCCGCGTCGGCCTGCCCCAGGCGAGCAAGTCGCGCCCGAAGGTGCAGGCGGCGGGTCTGCGCGTGCTGACGGTGGCCGAAGCCGCGGCGGAAGCCGATCTGATCATGATCCTCGCGCCTGACGAGAAGCAGAAGAAGATCTACGAGGAGGACATCCGGCCGCACCTCTCGGCCGGGAAGGCGCTCTTCTTCGCGCACGGGTTCAACATCCACTACGGGCAGGTCCAGCCGCCGGAAGGCGTGGACGTGGTCCTGATCGCGCCCAAGGCGCCGGGCCACATGGTGCGAAGGCTCTTCGAGAGCGGGCAGGGCACGCCGGCGCTGATCGCCGTCCACCAGGACGCCAGCGGAAAGGCGAAGGAGCTGGGGCTCTCGTACGCGCGCGCCCTCGGGGCGACCCGGGCGGCGGTGCTGGAGACGACGTTCAAGGAGGAGACGGAGACCGATCTCTTCGGCGAGCAGACCGTGCTCTGCGGCGGCATCACTTCGCTCGTGCTCACCGGGTACGAGACCCTGGTCGAGGCGGGTTACCAGCCCGAGAGCGCGTTCTTCGAGTGCCTGCACGAGCTGAAGCTGATCGTGGACATGATGTACGAGGGCGGCCTGGGGTGGATGCGGCACTCGATCAGCGACACCGCGGAGTACGGCGACTACAGCCGCGGCCCGCGGGTGATCAACGAGACGGTGCGCGCGGAGATGAAGAAGATCCTCCGCGAGATCCAGACCGGGCAGTTCGCGCGGGAGTGGATCCTGGAGAACCAGGCGGGCCGGCCCGCGTTCGAGAAGCTGCGGGCGGAAGGCAAGGCGCACCCCATCGAGGAAGTCGGGCGGCGGATGCGCGAGCTGATGAGCTGGCTGCGCGACGCGCGGAAGGACTCCAGCGAGGCGCCGCGGAAACCGCGCCCCTCCGCGCTGGCGTAGCGGTTCTTCGGATTCGGCTAGAGAAATGGGGACACCATCCCGGATGGTGTCCCCGTCAATGCAGACAGGAGACGGAAGCAGAATGGAGACGAAGAAGATCGGCGCGGATCGCATGTGGCTGAACGGCAAGCTGGTCCCTGCCGCCGAGGGCCGGGTGGAGTTCCTCACGCCGGCGCTGCACTACGGGGTGGCGGTGTTCGAAGGGATCCGCTGCTACCGCACGCCGCGCGGGCCGGCGATCTTCCGCCTGCAGGATCACCTGGAGCGGCTGATCCACTCGGCGCGGGTGCTGGGCTGGCGCGAGCTGCCGTTCGGCGTCGAAGAGCTGGCCCAGGGCTGCCGCGACGTGGTCCGCGCGAGCGGATACGCGGAGTGCTACATCCGCCCGCTGATCTGGCTGGCGGAAGGCGGCTGGAACCTGACCGTCGACGCCGGCGTTCCCCATGTCGGGATCGCGGTCTGGGAATGGAAGGAGTACCTGGGCGCCGCCGCACTCGAGCACGGAGTCCGGGCGAACGTCTCCACCTTCACCCGCCATCATCCGAACGTGATGATGAGCAAGGCGAAGATCAGCGGGAACTACCCGAACTCGGTGCTCGCCAAGACCGAGTCGCTGCGGCTCGGATTCGACGAGGCGATCCTGCTCGATCCGCAGGGGTTCGTCGCCGAATGCACCGGCGAGAACATCTTCGTCGTCCGGCGCGGGCGGGTGATCACGCCTCCTCCGGGCGCCATCCTCGAGGGGATCACCCGCGACTCGATCATGACGCTGGCGAAGGATCTCGGGCACGAGGTGGTGGAGCAGGCCATCTCGCGCGATCAGCTCTACATCTCCGACGAAGTCTTCGTCACCGGGACCGCCGCAGAGGTGATCGGCCTGCGGGAGATCGACTTCCGCACCATCGGCTCCGGCCGGGGCACGCCGGTGACCCGCACCCTGCAGCAGGCGTATCACGCGTGCGTCCGCGGCGAGCACGCACGATCGGCCGCCTGGCTGACCCAGGTCGCCTGAGTTCCGGGGACACTTTACGACGAAGGTCGGAAAGTGTCCCCACAACTGTGCTGCGGATTTTGCTAGGGTGCGCGGCCCATCCGCGGAGGTTCCCTGTGACCCGTCTTGCTTCGCTGCTCACGATCCTGGTTTGCGGTTGTGCTACCTCGTCCTCGACGTCCGGCGGCGCCGCCCGAGGCTCCGGCGGCGCGACCGCCACGCTCGAGGCTCGCAGCGGCAGCAGCGTCACCGGCACTGCCCGCGCTACTCCCACGAGCGGCGGCGTCGCCCTCCACGTCGAGGTCCAGGGCGCGGCGCCGGGGGAACACGGCGTGCACATCCACGAGAAGGGCGACTGCAGCGACCCGAAGGCGACCAGCGCCGGCGGCCACTACAACCCCGCAGCCGGCGCGCACCACGGCGGCCTGAACACCGCCGTCCGCCACGGCGGCGACCTGGGGAACATGACCGTGGACTCGAGCGGGAAGGGTACGCTCGACGTCGACGTCCCCGGCCTCTCGATCGGCGAAGTGATCGGCAAGGCCGTCGTCGTCCACGAAAAGCAGGACGATCTCCAGACCGATCCCGCCGGCAACTCCGGCGCGCGCGTCGCCTGCGGCGTCCTCCAGGCGGGCTAGAGTTCTGGGGACACGCACGCATTTCGAGATGAGTACGTGTCCCCGATTTCGTGCGTGTCTGCGCGTCAGCGCGATCACCAACCCGCACTCGCCGGGCAAGTACCGCGTCAACGGCATCGTCGCGAACCTGCCCGAGTTCCAGCACGCCTTCTCCTGCAAGGCGGGGCAGCCGATGGTGCAGGCGAAGACGTGCAAGGTGTGGTGACGGCGCTCAGCGCAAAAGGCCGCTCCAGAAGGCGTGCGTGCAGCCCGCGTCGCCGGAGCTTCCGATCACCGTCCCGTCCGGGCCCATCGAGAGCCCGTCGACAGGGAACTTGACCGACCCGCAGCGCTCTCCGGCGCCGGAGTAGAGATCGAGCGTGTCGCGCGCGGGGGCGCCGCTGCGCGGGATCAGCGCGTACGCTCGCGCCTGCCGGATGAACTGGAGGTCGAAGTTCGGGTGCGACGCCAGCCACTGCGGCGCAGGTTCGGCCGACCCCGCGCCACTCTGCGTGACCGCCACCCACGCGCCGTCGATCTGGATCGCCGCTCCGCCTCCCAAGAGCGGCCTGACCACGGGCTTCGACCCGCCGCTGCCCGGAAGGGTGAAGGGCGCCGCCGCCGGCTTGAGGTTCGCGTCGTACCAGCGGGCCGCGTAGGCCCCTCCTTGCGAGACCGCGATCAGCGCCCGATTCTGGAAGTCGACGATCCCTGCCGCCGCGGCCGCATCGCCGATCTCGGCCGAGGCGCCCGGAGCGCCCTGGGCATCGAAGCGGTACGCCTTCAGCTTGGTGCCGCACCTCTCCAGGACGAGCGTGCCGCCGGGCGCCGAGAAGAACGCCTCGTAGGCGCATTTGTCGTCGAGCGGAGAGCGGCGCGCCGCCTGCCCTGTCGCGGACCAGGCGACCAGCGCGCTTCCCTGCGTGCTCTGGAACCCCTCCTGCTGCCCGTACACGTCGCCGCCGACGCCGGCAAACGTGCCCCGCGGCGAACCCGTCGCGCTCCAGATCTGCCAGGTTCCCGTCCACGCGTCTCCCTGTGAGCCCGGGTGCGCCTCGGCCGCGACGTTCCCGCTCAGATCGGCGGTCGCGTTGTAGCAGAGGTCGCCCCCGCCGTGCGGCGTCGTGACGGTGACCGCATTGCCCAGATCGCCGGGAACCACGCCGGTGCAATCGAGGGCCGCGCTTCCGCCGCCGTCGGGCGACCCGCCTCCACCGCCGCCGGCCCCGCCGTCGACGGCGACTCCGCCGTCCGCGGCCGCGCCGCCGTCGGGCGCGCCGCCGGCGCCGCTCCCGCCGCTCTGGTCGATGGGGCCGCAAGCCCAGGCGGCCATGACTGCGAACACGAGCGCACGCTTCATCCAGAAACCTCCGAGGCGGAACCCTGATCATCCGGCCAGGAGGGCGCGAGTCCCGCGCCAGCAACGGCCCGATCGCCCGCCGGGCATGCGCGCCAGTGGTCGCACGCAACCCCGACCCTTTCCGCGCAGGTCGTTCGTTTCTACCGTTCCCTCGCCCGGAGGACCCGTGACGCCCGACGTACGCAACCTGCTGCGCCATGTGCGCGTGCCAGGGCTTCGCTACCGCGACTTTTCCGCGGCGGCGGCCCCCTCCGCCCGGCGGTTCGTCCGCCGGGAGGGGCTGACCACCGTCGCCTTCGTCTCGCTCGTGCGAGGGGTGGGGCGGACGGCGCTCTGCGCGAACCTCGCCCGCGCGGTCGCGGAGCAGGGCGGCCGCGCCGCCACCGTCGACGTCGACCCGCGCGGGGGCCTCGCCTCGACCTTTGGCGCCGACGGACGCGATCCTTCCGTCTGCATCGAGCAGCTCGCGGCCGAGCGCGACGCGCTGCTGGTGGACAGCGGAACGCCGCCGCCCGAAGACGTGCTCTCGGAAGCGGACGAGCTCCTGGTGGTCGCCCGGCCCGATGGCGCGTCTCTGTCCGCGGTGCCGCAGATGGAAGCCCTGCTGGTGCGTACCCGCATGCGGTCCTGGCGCAAGCCCCGGGCCCGCTGGCTGGTGAACGCGTTCGACGGTCGCAGGCGCGCCGACCGGGAGGCGCTCTCCGCGCTGCGCCGCGCGCTGGGGACGCGGGTGCTGCAGACGGTGATCCAGGAGGATCGCGCGCTGTCCGAGGGGTTCGCCGCGGGCCTTCTCGTCCACGACGCCGCGCGCGGATCGCAGGTGGCGGCGGACCTCGAGGCGCTGGCGCAGGAGCTCCAGATCGCAGGGAGGGCCCGCGAACGCCATGCGCAGCTCGAATGAAATCGGGCGCGCGCTGGCGGCGATCTTCGGCGCCGCCTGCGTCACGCTGTTCGTGGTCACGCCTCTCGATCTGCGCACCCAGTTCGCGCTGGCGGGCGCCGTCGTCGTCGCCGCCTTCTTCCTCGCACGCTCGGAAGGCCGGCTGGCGACGCTCGCGCTGGTGCTGCTCTCCGTCGCCACCACGGCCCGGTACCTCTTCTGGCGCCTGGGCACCACGCTCGCATCGGACTGGTCGTTCGACGCCGTCCTCAGCGGCATCCTCCTCGCGGCCGAGCTGTACGCCTGCACGATGCTGCTGCTCGCGTACGGTCAATCGATCGCCGGGCTGCGCCGCCGTCCGCTGCCGCTGCCGGACGCGCTCTCCAAGTGGCCCAGCGTCGACGTGTTCATTCCCACGTACAACGAGCCCCTCGACGTGGTGCGCGCGACCGTCCACGCGGCGGCGGCGATGGACTGGCCGCGCGACCGCCTGAAGGTCTGGATCCTCGACGACGGGCGCCGTCCGGCGTTTCGCGACTTCGCCGCGGAAGCAGGCGTGGGATACCTGACCCGCGAAGGAAACGCGCACGCGAAGGCCGGCAACCTGAACCACGCGCTCTCGCGCACGCACGGCGAGTTCGTCGCCGTCTTCGACTGCGATCACATCCCGGTCCGCTCGTTCCTGCAGATCTCGATGGGCTGGCTGGTGCGGGATCCCGGGCTGGCGGTGGTGCAGACGCCGCATCACTTCTATTCGCGCGATCCCTTCAGCCGAAATTTGGCGACCGCGCCGCGGGTGCCCGGGGAAAGCCAGCTGTTCTACGGAGTGATCCAGCCCGGGATCGATACCTGGAACGCGTCCTTCTTCTGCGGCTCCTGCGCCGTGCTGCGCCGGACCGCGCTGGAGGAGGTCGGCGGCATCGCGGTGGAGACGGTGACCGAGGACGCGCACACGGCGCTGAAGATGCACCGGCGCGGCTGGCGGACGGCCTACCTCGACGTGCCGCAGGCGGCGGGGCTCGCCACCGAGACGCTCGCCGCCCACGTCGGGCAGCGCATCCGCTGGGCGCGGGGGATGGCGCAGATCTTCCGCCTCGACAATCCGATGCTCGGCCGCGGGCTCTCGCTGACGCAGCGCTTCAGCTACTTCGCCGCGATGCTCCACTTCTTCTCCGGGGTGCCCCGGCTGGTGTTCCTGCTGGCGCCGATCGCGTACCTGGGGTTCGGGCGGCACATCTTCAACGCCCTTCCTCTGGCCGCGGTGGCCTACGGGCTGCCGCACCTGATCCACTCCACGGCGTGCAACGCGCGGCTGCACGGAAGGTTCCGGCACTCCTTCTGGTCGGAGGTGTACGAGACCTGCCTCGCGACCTACACCGCGCTGCCCACCACCCTGGCGCTGATCGCGCCGCGCAAGGGCAGGTTCAACGTCACCGCCAAGGGCGGCCGGGTGGACGCTCCGTACTTCGACGCCCGGATCGCCTCCCCGTTCCTCCTGCTCGCGGTGGTAAATTTGGCGGCGATCGCGGCGGGCGCCTGGAAGCTCCGCACCGGCGAGGGCGATCTCGATTCGCTGATCATCAACGTCGCCTGGGCGCTGCACAACCTGATCATCCTCTCCGCGGCCATAGCCGCCGCCTGCGAACGGCCCCAGGTGCGCTCCGCGCAACGCGTTCCGGCGCGGCTCGCGGCGATGCTGCGGTTCGCCGACGGCACGACCGCGGCGGCAGAGACGCGCGATCTCGGCCGCGACGGCGCGAGCGTCACGCTCCGCGCTCCGGCCGACGTGCGCCCGCGCGAGCCGGTCTGGCTCTCGCTCTTCTGCTTCGACGCCGAGCAGCCGCTCCCGGCCGAGGTGCTGGAGAACGGCGGCCGCTCGGTCCGCGTCCGCTTCACCCCGCTGACCCTGGAGCAGGAGAGCCATCTCGTCCGCGCGATCTTCTCGCGCGCGGACGCGTGGCTCGGCTGGACGGACGGGCACCGGCGCGATCGCCCCCTGCTCACGCTTGCGTCGATCGCGCAGCGCGGGTTCGCCGGCGTCGGCCGCGCCCTCGCGCTGTCGCTACGCCCGCCGCGCCGCCCCGCGCTCCCGGAGCGGGTCCCTGCGCCGGTCCGGAGCGAGGCGTGAGGATCCTGCTCGCCGCGCTGCTGCTCTCGGCCGGCGCCGCGCGCGCGGACCGCTACGTCGAGCTGGGTCCCGGGCGGGCGCAGCGCGATTCGAGCGCGGCCTCGCTCGAGTTCCCGTTCGTCGCCCGCGCCGACGAGGAATTGACGGGCGCCGCGGTCCGGATCGCGTTTGCCGGACCGATCGGTCCGGTCGAGGTCCTGGTCAACGACGAGCGCGTGGCGTTGCTCTCGGGCGACGACCCGAAGCCGCCCGACATCCCGGTCGATCGTGCCCTGCTTGCCGACCGCAACACGCTCTCGCTGCGGCTGCGCGACCGCGAGGGCCGGTGCGTCGCGCGCCCGGGCGCCTGGACCGCGCTGCAGTCGGTCGGGATGGTGGTGCAGGCCGCTCCGGTGCCGCTGCCGAACGAGCTCGCGCTCTTGCCGCTGCCGTTCTTCGATCGGGGGTACGACACGAGCGCCACCGTTCCGGTGGTGCTCGGGCATCCGCCCACCCGTGAGGAATTGAGGCTCCTCGGCCTGGTCGCGGGATGGTTCGCGGTCGACGCGCCCCTCCCGCTGGACTTCAGGGCGGCGGTCGGGGAGCTGCCTGATTCGCGCGCCATCGTGCTCGTCGGCAGCGACGAAGACGCGCGGCGGCTCGGGATCGATCCGCCGCGGGGGCCGTCGATCCGGATGATCGACCATCCGCAGCACCCGGACTCGAACGTCAAGCTGCTGGTGATCGGCGGCCGGACGACGGCCGAGCTGCGCACCGCGGTCGAGAGCCTGGCGGCACGCACCGAGCCGCTGGCGGGGCCGGAAGCGATGCTCGCTCCTCCGCGCCCGCAGCCGCCGGCGCCGCCGTACTCGGCCCCGCGCTGGGTTCCCTCGCAGCGCCCGGTGCCGTTCTCGAAATACCCCGCGGGCGGCGTCTTCGCGCACGACGGCAACACGCCCGCGACGCTCTCGGTCCGCTTCCGCGTCGCTCCGGACCTGTGGATCTGGCCCGAGGAGTTCGTGGTGCTGGACCTCGGGTATTCGGAGCGCATCCCCCGCGGCACCCCGCCGCCGCGGCTCGACGTGGAGATGAACGGATATTTCCTCGCCACCCTGCCGCGCGCCGGCTCGGGCGGGACGGAGCGGGTGCGCCTGCGCATTCCCCGCGAGCACATGCGCGGGTTCAACCAGCTCCTCGTCCACGTGCACTATCCGGACCCCGATCCCTGCGCCGCCGCCCCCTCGAGCTCCGGCGAGCCGCCACGGGTCGAGATCGCCGGCGACTCCGTTCTGCACCTCGAAGGACTGAGCCACTTCGCCAACCTGCCCGACGTGAGCGCCTTCGCCTTCGACGGCTTCCCCTTCACCCGCGTCCCGGATCTGGGGGAGACCGCGGTCGTGCTCCCCGACCGGCCAACGCCCGCCGAGCTCTCGATGGCGCTCTCCGTGCTCGGCCAGCTCGCGCAGGTCACCGGGAAGGTGGGGACCCGCGCGGTGTTCCCGCCTCCGTCGGAGATGCCGCGCGACAAGGACGTGCTCGCCATCGGCACGCCGGAGGACAACGCGCTCGTGGCGCGCTGGGCGCCCGGCTTCCCGATCTCGCTGCAGGGGAAGTCCGCCCGCGTGCAGCGATCGTTCCGCCCGCTCGATCTTTTGGGCGGTTTGGAGCCGTTGCTCGAGGCGCAGCGCGCGGCCGATCTCCTCGCCCGCTCCGGCGACGTGGCTGCGATCGCCTCGGCGGAATCGCCGGTGTCGCCGGGCCGGACCGCGGTGGTGATCACCGGGACTGCGCTGCCCCGGTTCGCGGACTTCCTCGGATATGCGCGAAGCCGCGGCCGCGCCGGCGATCTGCTGCTGCTCGCGGGCGGAGAGCGCGCGATGTTCCGGATCGGCGGCGCGTTCGGGCGAGGACAGCTCGATGCCTGGACGCGGGCCCGCTGGTTCCTCGCCAGCCACTGGCTCGCGCTCCCCCCGGTCCTCCTCGCCGGAGCGATCCTTCTCGGGGCGCACGGGCGCAGGGCTCTGGCGCGGCGCATGCGGGCGCGCCTTCTGGTCGGGGAGGCCGCATGATCGCGCTGCTCGCGGGAGCTCTGCTGGCCACCTCGCCGTGCGACGCGTCCTGGCCGCTCTTCAGCCGGTACGCGGAGGCGTTCGTCGCCGGCGATGGCCGGGTGATCGATCGCAACGCGAACGATCGCAGCACCTCCGAAGGGCAGGCGTACGCGCTCTTCTTCTCTCTGGTCGCGAACGACCGCGCGCTGTTCGATCGCCTGCTCACCTGGACGGAGCAGAACCTCGCGCAGAACGACCTCCGGAAGAATCTTCCCGCCTGGCACTGGGGAAAGCGGAAGGACGGCTCCTGGGGCGTGATCGATCCCAACTCCGCCAGCGACGCCGACCTCTGGCTGGCCTACGATCTCCTCGAGGCGGGACGGCTCTGGTCCGACCCGCGATACACCGGGCTGGGCAAGCGCATCCTCGCGAACGCCGCCGCCCGGGAGGTCGCCGAGGTCCCCGGATTCGGCCCCGCGCTCCTGCCCGGACCGGTCGGGTTCCGGATCGACGGCGGCTTCCGCGTGAACCCGAGCTACGCGCCGCCGCAACTGCTCCGGAGGTTCGCTGCGCTCGGAGAGCCGTGGGAGAAGGTGCGGGAAAGCTCGATGCGCTTCCTCCAGCTCTTCGCCGAGGGCGGCGCGGTGCCGGACTGGGCGCTGGCGAAGGGTGGACACCTCGTCGCGGATCCGGTGA
>DASREU010000012.1:0-10188 GCA_035651935.1 Myxococcales bacterium
TCGTCCTCGTCTTCGCGGGGACCGACGACGCCGAAGGGCTTCGCCTCCTGCGCGACTACCGGTATGAGACGCTCGCGATCTGGCGGACGGGCGCGGCGATCTGCGCGGTGGCTCCCGCCGACCCGGCAGCGCTTCGATACCTCCGCGCGGAGAGCGCGTTCGCCTTTCCCCTGCTCGCCGATCCCGACGGCGCGGCGCTCGCGGGCTGGGGGATGCTGCACCGATCCGGATTGTTCCTGCTCGACGGCGGCGGGGTCGTCAAGCACCGCGCGGTCGGGCCTTCGGCGGCGCCGGAGGCCGTGCTTTCGATCCTCCGCCGCGGCGGCGTGCGGCGCAGCCGGTCAGGGTTGTGGGAACGCGCCGCGCACCTCGCGCACGTCGTCCAGCACGCGTTCCGCACCTTGCGCCCTGCCCGCTAGGCGCCCTGCTCGTCCACGGGCAGCGCATCGATCACCAGCTCTGCCTGCGGCGGCTCTTCGGGGGCGATCAATCCTTCCGCATCTGCCACCAGCGCCGAGAGCGCGCCCATGCGCCCCACCTCGAGCCAGGCGAACACGGCGGCAATGGCGAGCCCGACCGCGATGCGCGGCGGCACCGCCAGGAGCTCGGAGCGCGGGTCGAACAACGAGACGCCGGAGAGGAATCCGGTGAGCGTCGCGACGATGGCGCCGGCGATCAGCTCGAGGAAGACGAAGGCGAGCGTCACGGCGACGTACGATCCGAGCCGCGCCCCGAGGAGCGAGGCCGCGTGCCCGAACGCCGCGGTGGCAGAGTCCCCGAACGCGGCGGCGCGGATCAGCGTCAGTCTCGCCAGGACATCGAGGAGGATGCTGCCGACGATCAGCGCCGCCGCGACGATCGCCGTCAGCGCGAAGAGCAGCGCCGAAGGACGCGCGAGAACGAGAGGCGCCGCGAAGAGGAGCGCCAGCGAGCAGGCCACGGTGAAGAGGATCGAGATGCCCGACCCGAGCAACCCGGCGACCAGCGTCCGCGCGGCGCCGCGCGAGAGCAGCAGCGCGAAGTTGCCGGCGGGAGGGCGGCGATCGATCTCGGCGTCGGCCGCGAGCAGCGGGATCGCGGCGGCCCAGAAGAGCATGCCGGCGAGGAACAGGATCGAGAGCGCCGCTACGACGCCGCCGAACACTGGCCAGCGCAGGGCCTCTGCCGCCTGCAGCGCCCGCAGCACTCCCTGGAGCGTCCAGCGCCGGGCGACCGCGAACACGAGCAGCGCGCCGAGCGCCACGGGAAGCGTCGCGAGGAGGCTCCCCGCCTGATCGACGAGGGCCTTCACGAACGCCAGCTCCGGGTTGCGGGACGAGGAGCGGAGGCCGAGGCGGACTGCGTGGTTCGCGCGCAGCATCGCACCCCCTATATCAAAGGTGCGATCGGGTGGGTTCAGCGTTACTTGAACTCTACAGCCCTACCCCTCTAGGGTTCGAGGGCGATGCAGGCAGCGCCCGAGTTTCCTTCCAGCGTGCTGGTGATCGACGACGAGCCCGTCGTCCTCGACCTCTTCCAGCGCGTCCTCGCCGGAAAGGGCCTCGTCATCCGCACCGCCCGGAACGGCGAAGAGGCGCTGGCCTTGATCGCGCAGGAAGGCTTCGGCTGCGTGCTGGCGGACAAGAACCTTCCCGGCATCGACGGGATCGAGATCGTCCGCCGCATCCGCCAGGCCCAGCCGCACTGCGCCTGCATCGTCATGACCGCCTATGCCTCCACCGAGAGCGCGGTGGAGGCGCTGCGCCTCGGCGCTGTCGACTACATCGAGAAGCCGTTCGACGACCTCGGACGCATCGCGGACCGGATCGACGACCTCGTCAAGCAGATGAAAGGGCAGTTCGAGGGACGCGCCCGGCTGCGCCTCGTCGAAAGCGGCAGCGCCGCGGACGATCCCGGGGAAGCGACCCCGGAGGACGGCGCGGGGACGGCCATCGAAGTCCTCCAGGGAAGGGTGGAGCACGCCACCTCGGACCTGCGGCGCCGCTCGCTCCACCTGCTCTCGCGCCTCGTCGCCAGCAAGCTGGCGGGGCGCGAAGTCCTCCTCTCCGGCGAGCTGCTCCGCGACGAGGTGCGAAGGCTCGCCGAAGCCGGCGCTCCGGACGTTTCGGAGCTGAAGCAAATCGAGGAAAAGCTGGAGAGACACCTCGCGCTGGTGCGGCACGCGCAGAACCGTTGATGTAGGCTTTTTCCCTGTATTTCCGGGCCCTCACGCACCCATGGCTTTCTTGCGGGCGCTCCGAGCGGCGCTCTATGCTCGCCCTTGTCGAGGGGGCCCGGACGGATGCAATTTCGCAGCAAGATTTTCACGGTGCTGGCCCTGGTCGGCGTAGTGCCGGCGGCGCTGCTCGGCTCGCTTTCCTTCTCCGTCAACCGGGCCGAGTTGGAGCACACGGTCGGATCCGCGCAGGCGCGGGTGGCGGAGGAGGCAGCGCGCGCCTGCGAGCGATTCGTCGCCCAGGCTGCGGAGAGCCTCCGCCTCTCCGCGAGCGTGCTTCCCATCCACGAGCTCTCCGGCGCGGAGCTGGCGACGGTCCTGCGGATTCCCTACCGCCAGCTCGACTTCCTCGATGCGCTCTGGCTGCCCGGCGGTCCCGTCGTCTTCGAGAGCGGCAACGGCCGGCCGGCGCCGGATCTCGAAATGCTCCAGCGCGAAGCGCCGCTGCGCCTCGCGGCGCACGCCGGAGTCGCCATCGGAGCGCCCTACGCGGCTCTCGACGGAACGATGCGCCTGCCGATCGCGCTCCGCCTCGAGGGCGAGCGGATCCTCGCCGCCGAGCTGTCCCTGGCGCAGCTCACCCGGCAGATGCGGCAGACCTCGCAGTCCGGCACCGTCGCGTATCTCGCCACCCGCGAGGGGAGGCTCCTGGCCCAGGCCGAGCCGTTCCAGCTCTCGCCGGACGAGCGCGCGCTGCTCACCGCTTCGCCCTCGACGCAGCTGGTGCAGAGGCAAGACGGACAGCGCTGGCTCGCGGCAGCCTCGCCGGTCGGCAGCCTGGGTTGGCTGGTGGTCGTCGCCCAGCGAGAGGCGCTCGCGCTCCGTCCGGCGGTGCTGGTGCGCCAGTACACGCTCTTCTGGGTGGCGGTTTCGCTCGTGCTGGTGCTCGTCCTCGGCGCTTTCCTCTCGCGGCGCGTGACCGAGCCGATGAAGCGGCTTCGGGAAGGCGTCCAGGCGCTCCGCCTCGGGCGCGCCGTGTCCGCCGAGGTGGACAGCGACGACGAGATCGGGGAGCTGGCGCGCTCCTTCAACCAGATGGCGGCGGAGATCGTCCGGCGCGACGAGGAGATCCGCCGCTGGAACGCCGAGCTGCAGCAGCGGGTGGACGAGCGCACCGCGGAGCTGAAGACGGTGCAGGACCAGGTGCTGCGCGCGCGGCGGCTGGCGGCGCTCGGATCGCTCGGCGCCGGGATGGCGCATGAGCTGAACAACCCGGTGACCGCGATCAGCGGCGTCGCCGCGCTGCTGCGAAAGGAGCTGACCGGCACGCCGCAGGAGGAGAGCCTGCGGATCCTCCAGGAGCAGGCGCGGCGCGTCTCCACCATCGTCGGCAACCTGCGGGCGTTCGCGGACCAGGAGCGCACGCACCCGGGCCGCCGGTTCCCGCTGCACTCCTCGGTGCTGGCGGCGCTCGATCTCTACGAGGAGCAGATGCGGACCCATGGCATCGCCCTGAGCACGGACATCAAGCGCTGCGAGGCGCAGGGGGATCCGGCGCAGATCCAGGAGGCGATCGCGCACATCGTGCAGAACGCGATCTCCGCCATGCCTTCCGGCGGGACGCTGAAGGTGACGCTCGGCGACGTGAACGGCGACGCCCTCAAGCTCTCGGTGAGCGACAGCGGCAAGGGAATCCCCGAGGGGATGCGGGATCGGATCTTCGATCCCTTCTTCACCACCAAGGACGGCGCCGGAGCGGTCGGCCTCGGCCTCTCGATCTCGCACAGCATCGTGGAAGCGCACCACGGCAAGCTCATGGTCGACAGCGCCGAGGGACACGGCGCCACCTTCACCATCGTCCTGCCCGCGGCCGCGGCGGCCGCCCACCTGCGATGACCTTGCCGATCCCGCAACCGGAAGGACCGGGCGCGCGGCGCCGGGGAAGGACGCGGACCGTCGTCGAGGCCGCCGTCCTGCTCCTCGCCGTGACCGGCGGCGCCTGGGTGCTGTTCCGCGGAACGCTGTACCGCGCTCCGGGCCCGGGACCCGCCTCGCACGTCGTCGAGGAGCGGCGGGCGGACGAAGCGATCGTGGTGGCGGTGATCGGCGACGTCGTCCGCCTCTCCCCGAACGGAGGCACCTCCGCGCTCGCGGTCGGACAACGGCTGGGCGCCGACGACTCGGTGCGCACCGGGCACAACGGCCGCACCGATCTTCAGGTGGGGGCGCGCAACCGGCTGACCGTCGCGGAAGGGACCCAGCTGACGATCCGCGAGGTCACCGACAAGCTGCACCGGTTCAAGCTGACGCGCGGGCGCATCGCCGTCGATTACCAGGCGGACGGCGCACGCCTGCTCCGCATCGAGAGCGCCGACGGGAGCGCGGTGGCCGAGACCCAGGGAGCGCGCTTCGGCGTGCTCTCGACCGGGACGGCGGTCGCCATCGCCACCCAGACCGGCGCGGTGAACCTGACCTCGCAGCAGAAGACCGTGGAGGTTCGCGCGGGCACGCAGTCGATCGCGCTCGCCGGCCTGCCGCCTTCCAGCGCCGAGCCGATTCCGGCGAAGCTCCTCCTCAAGCTCGCGTCCGCGCCGGCGGCCCAGGAACGCGAGGGGCTCTGCGCCGAAGTGGAAGGGACCGCCCCGCGCGGCGCCGAGGTGCTGGTGGACGGCGCTCCCGCCGCCGTCGCCGACGACGGCCGGTTCCGCGTCCGCGTGCCTTCCGCCCCGGGCAAGAACGGCGCGCTGCTCGCGATCCGGGACGCCTCCGGCCGGGAGACGACCCGGATGGTGCCCTGCGGGACCGGCGGCACGACGGCGCGGATCAACGACCTCGCCATCCGCTGGAGGAAGAAGCGGAGATGAGCGCCGCCGTCCTCCTCGCGCTCGCGCTCTCCGCGGAGCCGACCTTCATCCGGCTCGGCGCCGACACGCGCGCCGTGCTCAGGATCGACGGGGAGGCGCAGCCCTCGATCTCCGCCAGCGTCGGCCGCATCGGGCCCTTGCGCCGCCGCGACGGGGGCGGCTGGGAAGCCGATTACCTTCCGCCCGACGATGCGCTGCCGCAGGTGGCGCTGATCCTCGCCGTCAGCGGAGACGAGGTGACGTGGACCGCCGTCCCGCTCTGGGGCGAGGGCGACGCCGTGGTGAAGACGCGGCCGCGCGGCCGGATCAGCGTGGAGATCGGAACCCAGACCTACGGGCCCGCGATCGCGGACGAGCACGGCGAAGCCGTGGTTCCGGTCCTCGTTCCGCCCGGCATCCTCGAGGCGCACCACGGGAAGCGCATCATCCCCCTGCACGTGCCGCCCTCGCGCACGGTGCACGTCGCCCTCGGCGCCGCCGCGCCCGCTGCCGACCGCGCCCAGACGGTGGCCGTGTACGTCGCCGCCTCGAACGCCCGCGGCGAGCCGCGGCAGGGTGCGGCGATCCGCCTTTCGGCCACGCGCGGCACGCTGTCCGCGGCGCACGAGCGGGCGCCGGGGCTCTACGAGGCCTGGCTCGCTCTCGAGCCCGGCCCGCCCGTCGAGCTGCGCGTCACCGCGGCGCTGGACGATGCGCCCGCGTTCGTCGCCGAAACGAAGCTCGCCCTCGGCGGCGGTCCGGCGCGAACCATCCGGATCTCCGCCGATCGCGAGCGCATCGATCCGGACGATCCGGTGGCGAAGCTCCACGTCAGCGCCCGGGACGCCGCCGGCAACGCGCCGGGCGACGTGGTGCGGTTCGAGAGCACGACCGGCCAGGTCTCGCCCGAACCGACCGGTCCCGGCGAATGGGACCTGAAGCTCGCTGTCGCGCCCTCCTTCGCTGGCCGCGACTCGGTCGAGGTGCGCGCGAGCACGGCGAATGCCTCGGCGGCGAAGTCGCTGCGGCTGGTTCCCGGTCCGCCGCGGACCGTGGAGTTCGAGAAGGCGTCTGCGTCCCTCGTCGCCGATGGAAAGAGCCGCCTGCGCCTGCGCGTCCAGCTCCTCGACGGCCACGGGAACGCGATCCACGGCGTCCGCCCGGAGCTCTCCGCCGGACAGGGCAGCGCCGAGCTCGAGGAAAGCGACGGCGCCCTGTACGCGAGCTACCTGCCGCCGGTGCTGCACAGGGGCGGCGACACGACGCTCGCGCTCCGCGCCGGCGCGCTCGAAGGCCGCGCGAATCTGAGGCTGCTGCCCGATCTGCGGCGCGCGGCGGTCGGCGCGAAGGCCGGCGTGCTCTCCAATCTCTCCGGATTCTCCGTCCCGCTGATCGGCGTCGAGGCCTCGCTGCGCAGCGCCGCGCTCGGGCCCGAGCTGGCGCTCTCGCTCGGCGCGGAGTACGGCCACCGCGCACAGTCCGAGCTGCTGCAGGCGGGCGCGTCGCAGCTGAACGCGGAGTCGCGCATCGATCTCGCGCTGGTCCATCTCTCCGCGACGTTGCGGCGCCCCTTCGGCGAGCGGAACACCTTGTGGGTCGGCGGCGGGCCCTGTGCCGCGGCGTACTGGTCGCGCGTGGGCGCCGCCGGCACGCCGGAACGCCGGGGGTTCGCCATCGCGCCCGGGCTCGAGGCGACGTTCGGGGCGGAGCGCCGGTTTCACTGGGGTGTGCCGTTCGCCGAGGCGCGTGCGGCGTGGATCACCAGCCCCGGCCTGCCGATCCTCACCGGGCCGCTGCGGACGGTCGCCTTGATGGCGGGGGTGCGACTTGAGACGCTGTAGCCCCGGCGCCCTCCTGTTCTGCGCGCTCGCCTGCGGACGGACGTCGAGCCCGCCCTCCGCTCCGGCGCCGGCGTGGGTCGAGCCTTCGACCGCGTATGCCGGAACCGAGGTCCCCGTCGTGCTGCACGGTGACGGCTTCACGCCGGAGGTGGTGCAGCAGCTCTCCGGCGGCTCGCACATCGCGATCGACGCCGGGTTCCGCGCCTTCCTCGACGACTTCGAGCTGCTCGACGTCCGGTTCGTCGACGCGCGCACGCTCTCGGCCATCGTTCCCGCAGCGCTTCCGGCGGGTGACTATGCCTTGACGGTGGAAGGACCGTACGGGCGCGGCACGGAGCCGGGCGCCTTTCACGCCGTCGGAGGCGTGCCCGCGGCGCTCACGGCGACCGCCACGGCTCCTTCGCGCGCCCTGACCGGCCAGGAGATCGCCGTCGCGGTCGATGTAACGAACAGCGGAGGCATGCCGGCCGACGGCGTCGCCGCGGGCGCCGCGGTGTCCACCGGTCCTGCCGCCGCCGTCGTTGCCCCGGCGGATCAAGCGGATCTTGCGCCCGGAGCAAGCCACACCTTCACCTGGCGGGCGACCGCCAGCGCTCCGGGCACGCTCGACCTCTCCTTGCCCGTCGCCGGGCAGGACGATGTCGACGGCAGCCCCGTCACCGCCCAGGCCAGCGCCTCGATCCTGATCCTCACTCCGGCTCATTTGGTCGCGACCCCGCGCCCCGCGCCGCCGAGCCAGCCGGCGGGCCCGCCGTTCCAGATCACCGTGGACGTCCAGAACGACGGCGGATCGGATGCGCTCGCCGTCCAGTTCGATCCGATCTCCGGCACCGCGGGCATCGTCGAGGTGCTCTCGTCTCCTGGCGCGCAGGACATCCCTGCCGGCGCCGTGCGGACGTTCACCTGGACCATCCGCGGGACGGCCGAGGGAACCGCCGCGCTCGCATGCGCCGCCGGGGGAGTGGACGCGACCGACGGCTCCGCGGTCCGCACCGTCCCGGCGCAGTGGACGGTGATCATCTTCAACGCCGTCGCCCTGCTCTACCCCACGCTTTCGGTTCCGCCGGGAGCGCTGCCGAACGAGACGTTCCAGGTGGCGTTGCGCCTGGACAATCCAGGCATCGTCGACGCCATCGGCGTGCAGCCTTCGATCAGCGTCTCCGGCGCCGGCAGCGTGACCCTGCAGGGCGCGCCGACGGGTTCCGACGTTCCCGCCGGCGGGAGCGTCACCTTCACCTGGACCTACAACGCGTCCTCGTCCGGGCAGGTGCAGTTCGACCTTCTCGCGGCGGGCACCGACGCGCGTTCCGGGAACCCCGTCACCGCCACGGCGGCCGGCACGACCACCATCGCCATCGCTGCGCCCGTCGCCCCCAACCCGTTCGGCGACGCGACCTCGTTCGCGTACGTGTTCGCATATTCGAACCACGTCTACCTGGGACCGAGCGGCGACGGTTTCCGCGGCGTGCGGACGGCCTTCGACGGGACCTCGCCGGAAGTGATCCAGTTCGGTTTCGAAACCGATCCGGCCGGTGTGAAGAACGCGGTCTCCCCGCTGCCGGCCGCTTTCCCCTCGCTCGGTTCGACCGGCTGCACGCCGGATACGCTGCAGTGCGGCCCCGACGACGAGGACGGACGCGGGCTCTTCACCTCGGTGGTCCTCAACGGCAAGGAGTGGCTGTTCGCCGGCGGGTCGCGCAGGAGCAGCATCCTCAAGCACGCGTACCTGAGCACCGACGTCTCCACGGCCCCGCAATTCGGCTTCCTCTCCCTCAATGCGCCCGGGGGCTCGCGCGGCACCACCGCCGCCGCCGCCCTGTCGAATGCGCTGTACGTCGCGCTCGCCGACGGCGGCGGAAGCGGCAGCCCGGTCCTGCTGAAGATGACCGGGTTCCCCGTCGATTCCACCCAGCCGCTGAACCCCGTCGTCACCAACGTGGTTCCTTCGATCACGCTTCACTCCGCGGGCACCGGCGTGATCGATTCGCTGGTCGCGTTCAGCGGCTGGCTGTACGGCGCGAACGACGGAGGCTGCGCGCGCTACAGCGGGAGCGCCTGGGCGGTGTGCACGCCCTCGAGCTCGGCGTGGACCTCGCGATCGTCGATCACCACCTCCAAGACGGCGGACCTCGTCCCGGCCGACAAGGCGGTGCCGCAGATGGCGGTGTTCAATGGCCGGTTGTATCTCGCGCGCAACACCACCACCGGGCCGCAGCTCTGGTCCTGCAATCCGAGCAGCAACGTCTGCTCCGCGGGCAACTGGTCGCTGGTGCCGAACCAGAACCTCGATCCGCAGCTCACGCAGATGGACAACGCCGCCCTGACCACCGTGTCGTTGCTGGTCGCGACCTCGCAGCACATCTACGTCGGGTACGACGCCCCGGGCGGAGCGCAGCTGTACCGCACGAACAACGCGAACAGCGCGCCGGCGAACACGAACGACTTCTCTGCCATCGCGGGACCTGGTCTCGGCAACGGATTGACCCAGTTCCTCGACGGCCAGGCGCTCACCGTCGGCACCCGGGAGTTCCTCTACCTCGTGGCGCGCGCCGGAACAGCCCCGGCGCAGGTGTACCGGCTGGCGCGGTAGGGGCTGAAAACTTGACCAGTGGTCACGCGTTCAGTACGTTCGCGCGGCCATGACCGAGCCGCTGACCGAACGCCAGGAAAAGATCCTCTCCTTCATCAAGAAGAGCATCCAGGATCAAGGCTACCCGCCGACCATCCGCGAGATCGGCGAGCACTTCGGGATCCGGTCGACCAACGGCGTCAACGATCACCTCAAGGCGCTCGAGCGCAAGGGCTACCTGATGCGCGGCGAGTTGAAGAGCCGGGCGCTCAGCGTGATCGAGGGCGGTCGATCGGGCGGCGGCCGGCTGGGCCGGATCAGCCGGCGCGAGCTGTCGGCGGTGACCGAGGGAGAGGTCGTGGAGGTCCCGGTCGTCGGCAAGGTGGCGGCGGGGGCGCCCATCCTCGCGCAAGAGAACATCACCGACCACGTGCGCATCGACAGCATGTTGCTGGGCGACGGCGGGCGAAAGGTGTTCGCCCTTCGCGTGACCGGCGACTCGATGATCGGCGACGGCATCTTCGACGGCGACTACATCTTCGTCCGCAAGCAGCTGCAGGCGGGCGCAGGCGAGATCGTGGTGGCGATGATCGAGGACGAGGCCACGGTGAAGCGGTACTACCCGGAAGGCGATCGCGTCCGCTTCCAGCCTTCCAACCCGCGGCTCCAGCCCATCTACGTCCACCGTGACGACTTCCGCGAGACGCAGATCATCGGCGTCGTGGTGGGCGTCTACCGCAAGATGTAGCGCTGTCTCGACACTGCGCGCGCACGACGCCG
>DASREU010000013.1:0-11260 GCA_035651935.1 Myxococcales bacterium
GGCGGAGCGGCGCGCGGGCCGCCGCTGGGCGGTGGCGGAGGAGCTGCGCGCGGGCCGCTGTTCGGCGCCGCGACGCCCGACCTCGGCGAAGGCTCGCCGGAGCGGATCGGCGGCGCTGCGCGAGGACCTTGGCGAACGGCAGGACCGGTGCGGTTTCCAGGGCGCGGCGCTTCCGTCCTCGCTCGCGGCTGGACCGGCGACCGCATCGCTCCGCCGCTGCCCGGCCGCGCGACGGCAGACGTCCTCGGGCGCACCACCTGCGTCACTGCTATCGGGCGAATCTGCCGGCCAGTTGCGCGGGCGACGTCGGCGACGGGTGGGCCGAAGCTCCCGGTTCGGCCGATGGTGGCGTGAGGCCCGGCCAGAGGCCGCGTCTCCGCGACCACTCCGTAGGTCCGCTGCGCAGGGATGGCCACGGACGAGATCGGGCTCGTGAAGTGCTGCTCGGGCACCGCGACCCAGGCCGGGTGGCGAGGTCCGAACACCACGCCGGACGGGCCCAGCGGACACCAGGCGGCGTAACCCGCGCCGTATCTCCAGCTCACCCACGCGGGGGCCCAGGTGCGGCCCGGGATCCAGTACCACCCGACGCCAACGCCGAAGTTCCACCGGCCGTAGTGGTACGCCGCCCAACCCCAGGGATCGTCGGAAACGAACGTCCAGCCCCAGTCGGTCAGGACCCACTGGCCGTAGTAGTAGGGCCGCCAGCCGTACCCGACGGCCGGCACCCAGACCCGCCCGTACGGAGCGACGTACGTCCAGTACCCGTACGGCGACAGGCGCTCGTAGAAGATGGATTCGTTGGAGATGTCGCTGCCGGCGGGCGGAGGCGGCTGCTCGTCCGTCTGGTAGCTCTGGTACCCGGAGTCATACGCCGACGGGTCGTACGGCGCCGGAGGCGCGGACTCGACCGTCCGGTCGTCGCGGACCTCCTCGCGGCCGTACAGACACCCGGTGAAGGCGGCGGCGAGGGCCAGGATGAGCAGGTTCCGCATACGGTTCTCCTCGCATCCTTGGACGGACGTTCATCGGATCCGATTCAAGGACCGAGGGAATTGTAAGTCAGTCACACGCCCATGGCTTGCCGCCCGGGCAGCGAGGGATCCGCCCGCCGCCTGCATGGTTTGCGCGCCCAGCCCTCAGGGCCGATATCCGTGCGCGATCGGGAACCGCCAGCCTTCCCCGAAAGCGCGCGCGGTGACGCGCAGCGCGGGCGCCGCCTGGCGCCGCTTGTACTCGCTCAGCGAGACCAGCTTCAGCACCCGGCGCACCAGGTCCTCGGAAAAACCGCGCTCGATCAACCGCCGCGCGCCGAGATGCTCCTCGATGTGGCCGCGAAGCACTTTGTCGAGCTCGTCGTAGGGAGGAAGAGTGTCCTGATCGGTCTGGTTCTCGCGCAACTCCGCCGTCGGCGGGCGAGAGAGGATCCGCTCCGGGATCACCTCCGAGGGCCCCTGCCGGTTGAACCAGCGGGAAAGCGCGTAGACCGCGGTCTTCGAGAGATCGCCGATCGCGGCAAGCCCGCCCGCCATGTCGCCGTAGAGGGTGCAGAACCCGGTGGCCAGCTCGCTCTTGTTTCCCGTCGAGAGCAAGAGCGCCCCGGTCTTGTTGGAGAAGGCCATCAAGAGGGTGCCGCGGATGCGCGCCTGGAGGTTTTCCTCGGTCACGTCGGCCTTGCGCCCGGCGAAGATCGGCGCGAGCGCCGCGAGGTACGACTGGAAGATCGGCTCGATCGCGATGGCGTGGAAATGGATGCCCAGTCTCTTCGCCAGCGCTTGCGCGTCCTCGTTGCTCATCGACGCCGTGTAGCGGGACGGCATGGCGAACGTGGTGACGTTGCCCGGCCCGAGAGCCCGCGCGGCGAGCACCGCGGTGAGCGCCGAATCGATCCCGCCGCTGAGGCCGAGCACGGCGCTCTTGAACCCGGTCTTCAGCGTGTAGTCGCGGATCCCCAGCGTCAGCGCATCCGCCAGATCGCGGCAGGTGTCGTCGGTGAGGTCCGCTTCCGTCGCGGCGACGACGGCCAGCGCGCCGGGTGGAGTGTCCGCGGTCCGATCGGAGATCACCGAGGCGCCGCCGCTCCGGACCGTGCCCTGCGGCGCCGGCCTGGTGCGGGGCGACAGCTCATCGATCACCAGATCCTCGCTGAATGCGGCTCCCTCGCGCTGGACCTCGCCGTTGGCCCGGACCAGCAGCGAGCGCCCGTCGAAGATCAGCGAATCGTTGCCGCCCACCAGGTTGCACATCGCGATGGGAAGCCTATGCCGGCGGGCTGCCGCCGCGAGCATCTTCCGCCGGACTTCGGGCTTGCCGATGGCATACGGGGAGGCGGAGACGTTGAGGATCGCCTCGGCGCCCTTGGCCGCCAGTTCCTCGACGGGATCGCGCAGGTAGCGCGGCAGCTTCCAGAACTGCTTGTCGTTCCAGAGGTCCTCGCAGATGGAGAGGCCCACCCGGACGCCGGCGATGGTCACGAGCGGCCCCGACTCCGGCGCGGGATCGAAGTAGCGGCCCTCGTCGAACACGTCGTAGGTGGGCAAGAGCGACTTGCGGATCACCGCGGAGACGCGTCCGCCGGAGAGCACCGCGGCCGCGTTGTAGAGCCCGGCGCCATCGCCGCGGTGGCGCTCCGGGAACCCCACCACCGCCGGCACGCGGGTGAAGACCGGGTCGGTCGAGAGCTCCTCGAGCACCGCCCGGCAGCGATCGACGAACTCGCCCAGGTCGAGCAGGTCCTTGGGGGGATACCCGCAGAGCGCGAGCTCGGGAAAGAGGACCACGTCGGCGCCGGCCTCCGCGGCCTGCCCGGCGCGCTCGCGCATGCGTGCGGCATTGGCCTCGAAGGCCCCCACCGTCGTGTCGATCTGGGCCAGCGCGATCTTCATGCGCTGCCGTTAACGCCAAGGTGCGCCTGCGTCAATGCGTCGCCGCGCACCTGTGCGGTTCCGGTCCAGGCGACGGAGTAAAGGCATGCACCCTGACGGCGAGTTTGGTACATCCCCCCTGTGCACGACGATCTGGAGCAACGCAAATCCCAGCACCTCGACCTCGTCCGGCGGCCGGAAGTGGAGCCGGACGGGGCGGACACGCTGCTGTCCTGCGTCAAGCTGGTCCACCGCGCTGCTCCGGAGTTGTCGCTGGACGACGTCGATCTCTCCGCCACGCTCTGCGGAAAGGCCTTGCGCGCGCCGTTGATGATCAGCGGGATGACGGGGGGCACCGAGCGGGCGGGCCGGATCAACCGCGATCTCGCGGCGCTCGCGGCGGAGATGGGAGTGGCGTTCGGCGTCGGATCGATGCGCATCCTCCTCGATCAGCCCGAGCTCTTGCCCACCTTCTCCGTCAAGCCCGCGCGTCCGCCGCTCGTGCTCGCGAACCTCGGCGCGCAGCAACTGGTGCAGCGCGGCACCGGGGCGGCGGTGCGGCTGATCGAGATGCTGGACGGCGATGGCATCGCCATCCACCTGAATGCGGCGCAGGAGCTGGTCCAGCTGGAAGGCGACCGCGACTTCCGGGGCTGCCTGGACGCGATCGCCGCGCTCGCGGCGGAGCTCGGCCCCGACCGCGTGCTGGTGAAGGAGACCGGCTGCGGGATCGGGCCCGCTCTCGCACGCGAGCTGGAGGAGCGCGGGGTGCGCGCCGTCGACGTCAGCGGCGCCGGCGGGACGAGCTGGCCGCGCGTCGAGCAGCTCCGGGCGAAGGACGACCGCTCGCGCGAGCTCGGCGACCTGCTCAGCGAGTGGGGAATTCCCACGGCCGCCTGCGTCGCCGCCGCCCGCGCCGCCGCGCCCCGCTTGCAGATCGTCGCCAGCGGGGGCTTGCGCTCCGGCCTGGATGCGGCCCGCGCGATGGCGCTGGGGGCCGACGCGGCGGCATTCGCGCTTCCGCTCGTCCGCGCGCACCAGGAAGGCGGCAGCGATGCCGCCCGGGCGACGCTGGTGGGCATCCTCACGGCCTTGCGCGCGGCGTTCCTCCTCTGCGGGGCGAGGAACGCCGTGGCGCTGCGCGCATCGCGCCCGGTGATCCTCGATCCGCTGCGGACGTGGATCGAGGGTCTCGCCGGATGACCCAGGGCCGCGCCCCGGGGAAGGTGATCCTTCTCGGCGAGCACAGCGTGGTCTACGGGCATCCGGCGCTCGCGGCTTCCATCCCCCGCTACGTGACGGTGGATCTGGCGCCGGCTGCGGAGGTGCGCATCGAGCTGCCCGGCGGCATCCAGACGCCGTTCCCGCTGCTCGAGGCGGCGGCGGCGATGGCGCGCGATGCGGGGTTCGCCGGCGGGTTCCATGCCGTGCTCCGCTCGGACATCCCGCTGGGCAGCGGTCTGGGTAGCTCGGCGGCTCTCGGTGTCGCGCTCGCCCGGGCGCTGAAGGCAGGGTGCGCGCCCGCCGAAGCGGCGTCCCTTGCGATGCGGGTGGAGCAGGTGTTGCACGGCGCGCCTTCCGGCGTCGATCCCGCGGCCTGCGCGCACGAAGGAGTGATCTTCTACACGCGGGGCAACCCGCCGGCGGTCGAGCGCGTGCGCGGCAGCGCCTTCCTCGTCGTCGCGCTCAGCGGGATCGCGCGCGGGACCCACAGCACCGTCCTGCCCCTGGCGGAGCGGCGCAAGAGCGATCCGCGGATGGATCCGCTGCTCGCCCGGCTGGGAGAGCTGGCGCGAGAAGGGCGCGATCTCTTCGAGCGCGGCGACCTCGTGCGGCTGGGAGCCACCTTCGATGCCGCGCACGCCGCCTTGCGCGAGCTGGGGGTCTCCTGCGCGGAGCTGGAGCAGACCGTGTCCGCTCTGCGCGCCGCCGGGGCGCTCGGGGCCAAGCTCACCGGGGCGGGCGGAGGAGGCGCGGCCATCGCGCTGGCGAAAGGGGAGCAGCACGCGCGCGAGCTGGCAGCGCAAACCGGAGGTTTCGCGGTAAAGGTCGGCGGGTGAAGGCGACCGCGGCGGCGCACGCGAACATCGCGCTGGTGAAGTACTGGGGCAAGCGGGACGAGGCGCTGCTCCTGCCGGAAGCGGGATCGCTCTCGGTGGCGCTCGACAAGCTGCTCACCACCACGACCGTCACGCTGGGCGACTTCGCCTCCGACGTCTTCACGCTCGACGGCCGCGCCGCGGATCCGAGGGACGCGCGCAGGGTGCTCGACGCCGCGGGCATCCGGGAGCGGGCGCACATCGAATCGCACAACCAGTTCCCCACGGCGGCGGGTCTCGCTTCCAGCGCCAGCGGGTTCGCGGCGTTGGCGGTGGCGGCTTGCGCGGCGGCGGGATCGCGCAGATCGGAAGCGGAGCTGTCCGCGCTCGCGCGGCTGGGCAGCGGCTCCGCCTCCCGCAGCGTTCCGGGCGGGTGGGCGGTCTGGGAAGGAGAGTCCGCCCGCCAGGTCCATCCGGAGTCGCACTGGGACCTGCGCTTCTGCATCGCCATCTGCTCCTCGGGCGCGAAGAAGGTGCGCTCGCGCGACGGGATGCGCGCCACGCGCGAGACCTCTCCGTTCCATGCCGCGTTCATCGAGCAGTGCCGCCGCGACCTCCCGGAAGCGATCCGGCTGCTCGGCGCGCGCGATCTGCGCGGCCTCGGCGCGCTGGCGGAACGGAACGCCCTGCGGATGCACTCGGACGCGCTGGCCGCCGATCCGCCTCTGCTCTACTGGCAGCCGGCCACCGTCGCCTGCCTGCATGCGCTCGAGGATCTGCGCGAAGGCGGCGTCGACGCCTGGCCCACCATCGACGCCGGACCGCACGTGGTGGCGATCTGCGCGGCCGGTTCCGCGGCCCGCGTGGAAGCGCGCCTGCGCGAAGTGCCCGGGATCCTCGACGTGCTGGTCTGCGCGCCCGCCGGCGGTGCGCACGTCGTCCGATGAGCGAGCGGCTGGAAGCGTGCGGGAAGGTGTTCCTCGCCGGCGAGTACGCCGTGCTGGACCCGGGCAGGCCCGTGCTGGTCGCCGGCATCGACCGCAAGCTGCACGCCACGGTCGAGGCCGGAGGGCGGGGGCTGCGACTGGTTCACGCTCCGTCCGGTCTGCTCTGGGACGGCGGCCGGCCGCCGCCGGAGTTGCGCTTCGCCGCCCGCGCGGCGGAGCTGGCGTTGAAGCTCTGCGCTTCGGAATCCGGGGCCCGCATCGTCTTCGAGGACGAATTCTCGCTCGGCGGGCACAAGCTCGGCCTGGGCGGGAGCGCCGCGGCGTGCGTCCTCGCGGTGCGCGCGGTCGCCGCAGCCACCGGGCGCGTTCTCGGCGGCGACGAGGCCCTCTCGCTCGCGCTGGCCGCGCACTGGGCGGAGCAGGGCGGCGAAGGAAGCGGCGCCGACGTGGCCGCTGCTGCCCTGGGAGGCGTCCTGGAGGTGCGGTCGCGGATTCCGTGGCGGTCGCCGCAAGAGGTGATGGGGATGAGCCCGCAAGCCATCGCTGCCTCGCGCGCGCTGGAGATCCGGCGCGTCGCGCCGCCCCAGGACCTGCGGCTCCTGCTCGCCTACGCGGGAAAGCCCGCCGACACGCGGGCGCTGGTGCGATCGGTGCGCGCGTTCGCAGCCGGCGATCGTGCGGGCTGGGGGCGGCGCGCAGGAGAGATCACCGCCGCCGCGGAGAACTTGGGCAGCGCGCTGTCCGCGAATGACGCAGAGGGTGCGCTCGCCGCCGTCCGCGCCGGCGCCGCAGCGATGGCCGCGCTCGGCGAGGCGGCGGGCGCGCCGATCGTCACCGCGGACCTCGCCCGCGCCTGCGCCATCGCCTCGACGGCGGGCGCCGCGGGAAAGCCGAGCGGCGCCGGAGGCGGAGACTGCGCCGTCATCCTCGCGTTCGGCGACGAGGCCCGCGATCGCGCGGAGGCGGCGCTGCGGGCGCACTTTCCCGTGTTCCGCATCGCGCCCGCATGATCTTCGCGCTGCTGCTCGCGGCCCAGCTGACGAAGCTGCCGCAGCTCCTCGAGGCTCCTCCCGCGGTCTATCCGCCCGACCGGCTGGCGCGCGGGGAGACGGCGGACGTGGCGTGCGCGGTCGACATCGACGACCACGGGGCCGTCACCCGGGTGGTGGTGGAGACGCCGGTCGCTCCCGACTTCGACGCCGCGGCGGTGGAGGCGATCCGCCGTTTCCGCTTCTCGCCGGCGGAGGTCGACGGAAAGCCCGCCGCCGTGCGCATCCGCTACGTTTACCATTTCGTCATCCAGCAGCAGCGCGTGGAGCGGCCGCCCGCCGCGACCGGCACCGCGAGGGGAACGGTGGTGGAGGCGGGGAATCGCCGGCCGATCGCCGGAGCTGAGGTGGTCGACGATACCGGAGCGCAGGCGGCGGCGGACGCGGAGGGCCGGTACGCGCTGCAGACCGCGCCGGGCGCGCGGATCCTCACCGTGAGCGCCCCGGGATTCGAGAGCCGGCGCATCGAGGTGACGGTGCCGGAGGAGGGCACCGTCGAAGCGCGCCGCGCCACGCTGCACCGGACCGCCGTCGGCGATCTCCAGGCGACCATCCCGGGGGAAAAGCCGCACGACGCGCCCACGCGGCGGACGCTGACGCACGACGAGCTGGTCAACGTGCCGGGAAGCCTCAACGACCCGATCCGCGCGGTGCAGAACCTGCCCGGCCTCGCGCGCGCGCCCTTCCTCGGCGGCGCGCTGCTGGTGCGGGGAAGCCCGCCGCAAGACACCGGCACCTACCTGGACGGGCACCGCATTCCGCAGCTCTACCACTTCCTCGGCGGGCCCTCGGTGATCAACGAGCAGCTCCTCGACCGCATCGATTTCTATCCGGGCGGGTACGGGGCGGTGTATGGGCGCAACCTCACCGGCGCCATCGACGTGGGGACGCGCAAGGGCGACGCCAGCGGATTGCACGGCGAGGGCTCGCTCGACCTGATCGAGGCGGTCGGGTTCCTCGAAGGACCGCTCGGAGAGCGCACCCAGGCCGCGATCGCGGCGCGGCGCAGCCACATCGACGTCTTCCTGCCGCTGTTCATCCCCAACAATCCGGACCGCGGCGTCACCAGCATCGTCCCGATCTACTGGGACTACCAGGCCCGCGTCGACCACCGGCTGGAGAACGGCGACGACCTCGGGCTGCTCTTCTTCGGCAGCGACGACAAGCTCACGCTGGTGCAGAAGGGCGGGCGGCGCGCGCTGCCGCTCTCGGTGGACTCGCACCTGGGATTTCACCGCTTCGTCGCCACCTGGAAGCGGGCCGTCTCCGACGCGCTCTCGTTCAGCATCTCGCCGGCTCTCGGGTGGACCCGCCAGTCGGTGGATTCGGAAGGGGTGGGATCGGGCGGGTATGCCAATCCGCAGAGCGTCGACCTGACGGTCCTCACCGGCGAGCTGCGCTCGCAAGCGCGCTGGCGCGCGAGCCGGTCGCTGGAGCTGCGCATCGGCTCGGACATCGAGCTCGACCGCGCTTCGTACACCGCGGACATCCAGTCCGCGCTGCAGCTGCGCAACCTGGGCATTCCCGTCACCGAGCGGACGCAGTTCGCGCGCGTCCAGCCGGTCCAGCTCTGGGGCGAGTACGTGGAGGCGCAGATCTCGGCGGGCCCGTTCTCGCTGACTCCCGGGTTGCGCTTCGATCAGGTCCACTGGCGCAGGCACCAGCGCTGGTCGATCGATCCGCGGCTCTGGGCCCGGTACGCGCTCAGCGAGCGGACTTCGCTCAAGTCGTACGTCGGCCTCTACCACCAGCCGCCCAGCGGGCAGCAGATCGACGAGGACATCGGCAACCCCGACCTCGGCCTCTCCTGGGCGGCCCAGTTCGGCGCCGGCGTGGAGCACCGGTTCAGCGACGCCTGGAGCGTCAGCGCCGAGCTGTTCTACAACCGCCGCGGATCGCTGGTGGTGATCGTCGATCCGGTGCTGAACCCGAACGGCACCGTCTACAACCCGCGATTCGCGAACAACGGGATCGGGCGGGCCTACGGGCTCGAGCTGCTGATCCGGCGGGAGATCACCTCGAAGCTGTACGGCTGGCTGGCGTACACGCTCTCGCGCTCGCAGGTGCTGCCGAATTCCGGCGACCAGTGGCGCTCGTTCCAGTTCGATCAGCCGCACATCCTCACGATCGTGGCCGGATACCGGCCGAAGCCGCAGTGGAACCTCTCCACCCGCTTCCGCCTGGTCTCGGGCAATCCCTTCGCTCCGGTCGAGTTCGCCACCTTCGACGCCGATTCCGGCAACTTCGTGGCGAACCGCGGACAGGTCGGCGACGCGCGCCAGCCACTCTTCCTGCAGCTCGACGTCCGCGGCCAGTACACCTGGACCTGGGACGTCTGGCAGCTCTCGCTGTACCTCGACGTGCAGAACGTGACCAACCATGCCAACGAGGAGTTTCACGTCTACGACTACCGCTTCGCCCAGCAGGGCAGCGTCTCGGGGCTTCCCATCCTCCCGACGCTCGGCGTGAAAGGGAAATTCTGATGCGCGCGCTCACCGTCCTCGCGCTGCTCGCCGCCGCGTGCACGCCGGACTTCGCGGCGCCGAGCGACGTCACCGATCTGCGCGTCCTCGCCATCCAGGCGGAGCCGCCGCTGGCGCTGTTCGATCTGGACGCCGGCACCGCCGAAGCCGTCTCCGTCCGGGTGCTGGCGGTCGACCCCAGGAGCGATGCGGGCCCGCAGTCGGCGCTCTTGCAGCTCTGTGGACCGACCGACTCGCGTCGCTGCGACCAGGGCCCGAGCTTCGACGTCGGCCCGGTTCCGTTGACGTTCACGCTTCCGGCGTTCGACCCGCGCCTGCTCCTGGGAAACGACAAGCTGGGCGACTACGGAGGGATCCGCGTACAGCTCTCGCTCACGGTCGGCGACGGCGGACCGGCCGGGCAGGTGCATGCGAGCAAGACGGTGATCTACAGCCCTGCCGGCGCGCCCTGCGCGACGAACAACAATCCGCAGCTCGGCGCCGTGCGCCTCACCGTGCTGGGCGTCGATGCCGGAGTGCTGGCGCCGGACGTCCCGCTCGAGATCGGAACCGAGTACGGGCTGCGGCCGGAGCTTCTGGACGGCGGCGAGGAGGCCTACTGCACGTTCGATCTGCGCGGGCAGCGGGTCGATCTCACCGAGCAGGCGCAGTACGCTTTCTTCACCGGACCGGGCGGGGAGTTCGACGTCGACACCGCGGACGAGCCGCTCGACGGCGGCGCTCCGCCCGACGGCCTCGCCCGCTTCACTCCTCACACCGATGCGGGAACCATCTGGATCGTGGTGCGCGATGGACGCGGCGGAGAGTCGTGGATCGAGTCGCGCTGGACGGCAACCGTCCGGGCGCTTCCATAGCTCGGGGCAACGGGCGGGTCGCTTTCGGCGACGCGTCTAGCCGACAGCGGCCTTCTTGCCGTGCGGATCGGGCCCGCCCGTGAGCTGCGACACCTTCCCGAGCAGCTCCTCGAGGTCGAAGGGCTTCGCCAGGAACGCGTCCGCATGCAGCCGGTTGGCATGGCCCTGCACTGCGCGATCGGCGCTGAGGATCAGGATGGGAGCCTTGCGCCAGCCGCGCTGGTCGATCTCGTGGATGAACTGCCAGCCGTCCATCACCGGCATCATCAGGTCGAGCAGGATCACGGCAGGCTTCTCGCGGCGGAGCACGTCGAGCGCTTCCTGGCCGTTCGCTGCCATCATCACGCCGTACCCTTCCGTCGACAGGCAGAGGGCAAGCGTCTGCAGGATGTCTGGGTCGTCGTCTACGACGAGCACGAGGCGCTCGCGGGCGCGATCCGGGGGCATCGAGGCCCCCTCATAAAATGATACAGGTACGCCGTCAATCTTCCGTCCCATCCGGTGTCCGGAACCACGTTTGTTGAAGCGCACACCGGCACACCTTAGAAGGCACTCCATGCATCGCTGCCCGAGCTGCCGCGGACCGGTGAAGCCGCGCGAGGAGAACGAGGCGTTCCCCTTCTGCTCGAACCGCTGCCGGGCGGTCGACCTGGCGAAGTGGTTCACCGGTTCGTACCGCGTCCCCGGCCGGCCGGCCGAAACGCCGCCGCCCAGGACGGAGGACGCCGACAAGGAGTAGACCGCGCCCGTTGCGCCGTGCTACCCGGGGCGGCTCGATGCGCCATCTGAAGCTCCTCCTGCGCACCGTGCTCTCGCTGGCGATGAGCGCGCTGTTCGTCTGGCTCTCCCTGCGGCACACGGACGTGCGCGCGGTGGGCCGGGCGATGGCGGCCGCCGATCCGGAGCGCATCGCGCTGTACGTGGTGATGCTGCTGGTGATCCACGTCGTGCGGACGGTGCGCTGGGGGCTCCTGCTCAAGCCGCTCGGCGAGGTCTCGTTCAAACGGCTGAATTCCGCCAGCGC
>DASREU010000014.1:0-5156 GCA_035651935.1 Myxococcales bacterium
GGCGGCGTGGCCGTCCCACAGCTCGGGGATCCGGCCCTTCTTTGCGCGGCCGGAGAGGACGTCGCGAGCGGCGGCGATGGCCCGAGCGGGATCGGTGCCCACCAGCTGGTTCGTGCCCACGTCGACCGTGATCGGACGTTCGGTGTTCTCGCGCAGGGTCAGGCAGGGGACGCCGAGGGCGGTGGTCTCCTCCTGGATCCCGCCGGAGTCGGTCATCACCAGGCGGGCGGAGGCCGTGAGCGCGAGGAAATCGAGGTACCCGAGCGGCTCGACGAGCTTCAGGTCCTTCGCCTCGAACCCCGCCGGCAGCCGCGCGCGCGTGCGCGGGTGGATGGGAAAGACGACCGGGATCTGCGCCGCCACCTGGCCGAGCGCCGAGAGAAGGCGCGCGAGCGCATCCGGATCGTCGACGTTCGCCGGCCGGTGCAGGGTGGCGAGCGCGTAGTCGCGTCCGGCCAGCTCCAGCCGGGCGTGGATCCGGCTCTCCCGCGCTCGCGGCAGCGCCGCCCGCAGGGAGTCGATCATCACGTTCCCGACGAAGTGCACGCGGGAGGGCTCGATCCCCTCGGCGCGCAGGTTCTCGTCGCCGTCGCGCGACGGAGTGAAGAGCAGATCGGAGAGGCGATCGGTGACCACCCGGTTGATCTCCTCCGGCATCGTCCAGTCGCGCGAGCGCAGGCCTGCCTCGACGTGGGCGACGGGGATCCCGAGCTTCGCGGCCACCAGCGCGACGGCGACGGTGCTGTTCACGTCGCCCGCCACCACCACCACGTCCGGCCGCTCGCGCTCGAGCACCGGCTCGATCTCCGTCATCACCTTCGCCGTCTGCTGCGCGTGCGAGCCGCTGCCGACGCCGAGGTGGACGTCGGGATCCGGCATGCCCAGGTCCTGGAAGAAGACGTCGGACATCTTCACGTCGTAGTGCTGCCCGGTGTGCACCAGCACCTGCTGCACGCCCGCACGCTTGCGCAGCTGGGCCAGGATGGGCGCCACCTTCATGAAGTTCGGGCGGGCGCCGACGACGTGGAGGATCTTCACCCGGCTACCGTGCGCACGGCTGCCGGACGCCGCAACTTGCGCTGTTATACAGAGGACGCGAGGAGCGCCATTCTTGGATGATTCCCTGATCCATTACGAGGTCGAGCCGAACTACGCGGGCTGGACGCTCGCCGCGTACGTGACGGAGAAGCTGAAGCGGCCGCTGCCGCCCGACCGGCTGGAGCGGATGCTGCGCGGCCGTTCGCTGGTGCACGCGGAGCCTGCGCTCCTGCCGGACACGAAGGTGTGGCCCGGCTTGCGCTTCTCGCTGCGGAAGCGGAGCCCCGGCGACTCGGGCGAGCCGCCGGAGATCCCCGTCGTCTACGAGGACGAAGCGCTGCTGGTGGTCGACAAGCCCGCGGGCCTCGCCCTCCACCCCACCGCCCGGTACCACGTCACCACCCTCACCTGGGCCCTGGCGCAGAGGCATCGCAACCAGGCCGGCGACAAGCCCGACCCCGCCCACCGCCTCGACCGCGAGACGAGCGGTCTGGTCGCCTGCGGCCGCTCCCCGGTCCACACGCGGCGGATGAAGGCGGCGTTCGCGGCCCGGCAGGTGCGAAAGGCGTACCTGGCGGTCGTGGAAGGGTCGCCGCCGGAGGATCGGTTCGAGATCGACCTGCCGCTCGTGGTCGGCGGGGGACGCGTGAAGGTGAAGGCGCGGGTGGATCCGGACGGCGCTCCCTCGCTGACCGCGTGCGAGGTGGTCCGGCGCTACGCGGAAGCGACGCTGCTTCGCTGCGTCCCGCGCACCGGGCGCCAGCACCAGATCCGCGTCCACCTCCAGGCCGCGGGGTTCCCGCTGGTGGGAGACAAGCTGTACGGCCCCTCGGAGGAGATCTTCCTCCGGCTGGCGGAGAGCGGCGGCTCCCCCGCTCCTTCCGGGAGCTTCGACGAGCTGATCACGCCCGCGGAGATCAGGGCCCTGCGGCTCTGGCGACAGGCGCTGCACGCCAGCGAGCTCGAAGTGCCCCACCCGGTCACCGGGGAGCTGCTCCGCTTCGAATCGCCGCTGCCGGCGGACATCTCGGCGCTGCTTTCGACGTTCAGGCCGCTGCCTTAGTCGTCGTGGCGAAGAAGTCGATCACCGAAGCGAGCCCTTCGCCGAGTTGCACCCGGGGCTGGTAGCCGAGCAGCGCGCGCGCCTTGGAGATGTCGGCGGAAGATTCGCGCAGATCGCCTGCCCGCGGCGCCTGGTGCTCGATCCCGATCTGCGCCGCCTGCGGCCCGATCGCGCTCCGAAGCGCCCCGATCAGATCGATCAGCGACGCGCTGTGCCCGCTGCCGACGTTGATCACCTCGCCCGGTGCGTTTTCGGCGGTCGCGGCGAGGAGATTGGCGCGCACCACGTCGGAGACGTGGACGAAGTCGCGCGTCTGCAGCCCGTCGCCGAACACGATCGGCCGCTCGCCCGCGAGCAGCCGGGTGGCGAAGCGCGGGATCGCCGCCGCGTACTCGCTCTTCGGATCCTGCCGCGGCCCGTAGACGTTGAAGAACCGCAGCGCGACGCAAGGCAGCCCGTACGCGCGCGTGTACGTCTGCGCGTACAGCTCGCAGGCGATCTTCTGGGCAGCGTAGGGACTCATCGGCCGCGGGACCAGGCCCTCGTGCTTCGGCTGCTCCGGACCGTCGCCGTACGCGGCGCAGGAGCAGGCCAGCACCACCCGGCGAACTCCCGCTGCCCGCGCGGCCTCCAGCACGTTCAGGGTTCCCCCGACGTTCACCGCGTTGGTCCGCTCCGGCTCCGCCATCGAGAGCGGCACCGAGGGGATGGCGGCGAGATGGAAGACGAAGGTCGCGCCTTCGATCGCCCGCCGCGCCGAGGCCGGGTCCGCGATCGATCCCTCGATCAGGGTGAAGTTCGCCGACCTCGAAAGCAGCGCGGCGTTCTCGCGCCTGCCGCTGCTGAAGTCATCGAGCCCGAACACCTCGTGTCCGTCGCGCAGCAGCGCCTCGGCAAGATGTCCGCCGATGAACCCCGCCGCCCCGGTCACGCATACCTTTGCCATGTCGCCCCCGTCTCAAGGGGAGCCGCCGTCGGTCGGAAAGGCGATGCCACAGGCCTGCCGACCTTCCGGTGTGATCAGCTTCTGGCAGTCGCACGAGCTCGAATCCAGCTTGCTCTGGCAAAGCTGCTCGTCCTGATCCCGCACAGAAAAGATCCCCTCCTGCTCCCGAGCCCGCTGGCTGCAGTTCGCGCGCGACGTGTCGTCGGGCTGACAACTGCAGATCTGGTCCGCCAGCTTCAGGCAGGCGTTCCCGCAACCGGCAACCAGCGGGATGGTGAGCATGCCTGCGAGCAGGAGCAAGGGCTTGAGGGACTTCATGGCCCGGCGCGATCTAGCACAACTATCCGCGGCGCCGGGATAAAAGAGCGCGATGCGCTACCTCTGGCTGCACGGATTCGCGAGCGGGCCCACCTCGAGCAAGGGCCAGTTCATCCGGGCGCGCCTGGGCGAGCGCGGGATCGAGCTGCGCATCCCGGACCTGAACGCGCCGGCGTTCTTCGACCTGACGGTCTCGCGCATGCTGGCGCAGATCGATGCTCTGGCGGAGGGCGACGATCTGCTGCTGTTCGGGTCCTCCCTCGGTGGATTCGCGGCGGCGACCTGGGCAGCGACCCGGCCAGGGCGCACCCGCGCTCTCGTGCTGCTCGCTCCCGCCTTCGATCTGGGTCCGCGCTGGGCGGCGCGGATGGATCCGGGGGAGCTCGCCCGCTGGCGATCGTCCGGGCGCCACGCCTTCGACCACTACGCGTGGGGCCGCAAGGAGGATCTCTCGTACGCCTTCCTCGAGGACGCCGGGCGCTACGAGAGCTTCCCGCTCCCGGCCTGCCCGACGCTGGTCATCCAGGGGACGAAGGACGACGTTGTGGATCCGGCGCTCGCCCGCGAGTTCACGCGGCGCATGCAGGGTCGGGCGCGGCTCCTCGAGCTCCCGGAAGGCCACGAGCTCAACGCGGACCTGCCGGGCCTCTGGCGCCAGATCGACGCCTTTCTCGCCAGCTACCCCGCGCGGCCGACGCCGTAGTAGGTGAACCCGAGCGCGCGGACGCGGGCGGGGTTCCAGATGTTGCGTCCGTCGAACAGCACCGGCTGCTTCATCGACGCCTTCACGCGCGCGAAGTCCGGCTGCCGGAACTCGTTCCACTCCGTGACCAGGAACAGCGCGTCCGCCCCCTCGGCGGCGACGTACGGATTCTGCACGAACTGCACCCGATCGCCGAGCAGCCTGCGCGCGTGCTCCATCGCCACCGGATCGTGCGCGGTCACCACGCCGCCCTCGGCCAGCAGCTCGTCGATCAGCGCGAGCGCCGGGGCCTGCCGCAGGTCGTCGGTCTTGGGCTTGAAGGCGAGGCCCCACACCCCGAACTTCTTCCCCCGCAGGTTCCCCGCCCCGAAGTGCGTTCTCGCCTTCTGCGCGAGCAGGCGCTTCTGCCGGTCGTTCACCGCGTCCACCGAGGCGAGGAGCGTGAAGTCGAGCCCGTGGTTGCGGGCGGTGGCGATCAGCGCCTTCACGTCCTTGGGAAAGCAGCTCCCCCCGTATCCGCAGCCCGGGAAGAGGAACTTCTGGCCGATGCGCTCGTCCGACCCCATCGCCTTGCGGACGGAGTCGACGTCCGCGCCGACGCGCTCGCAGAGCATCGCCACGTCGTTCATGAAGGAGATGCGGGTGGCGAGCATGGCGTTCGCGGCGTACTTGGTCAGCTCGGCCGAGCGCGGGTCCATGAAGTACATCGGTCCCTCGGTGCGGACGAACGGGCTGTAGAGCTCCGCCATGACCGCCCGCGCCCGCTCGCTGGGCGAGCCGATCACGATCCGGTCGGGCCGGAGGAAGTCGTCGATCGCCGCTCCCTCCTTGAGGAACTCCGGGTTGGAGACCACGTCGATCTCCACCTGGGTGCGCGCCGCGATCTCCGCCTGCATCCGCGCCGCGGTCCCCACCGGGACGGTGCTCTTGTTCACCACCACCGTGTACCGCTGCGCGGCAGTCGCGACCTGGTGCGCGACGCCCATCGCTGCGCGCAGGTCCGCGTTGCCGTCGTCGCCCTGCGGCGTGCCCACGGCGATGAACACCACCTCGCTCGCGCGCACCGCCGCGGGCAGGTCGGTGGCGAA
>DASREU010000015.1:0-16974 GCA_035651935.1 Myxococcales bacterium
TGCTGGTCGATCTGCTGAACGAGGTGAGCGAGCGGACCCTCGCGTCGACCGATGCCGGCCTCGTCCGCCTCTACGAGCGCTGGCTGAAGACCGGCAGTCACCGGCTCGCGACGGCGCTGGTGCGGCAGGGAGTGGTGCCGCGCAAGGGGTTCGTGCAGTGAAGGGCGCGCTGCTCGGGCTCGCGCAGCTCCAGCAGCTCCTTCAGTCGATCCATGGCGTGCAGGCAGCGCCGGTGCGCGATTTCCTGGTGGACCGGGCGTTCCGCGAGAGGCATGCGCCGCGCACCAGCCCGCACGAGGCGCTGCTCTTGCGGGAGGACGGGGAGGAGCTGCACGTGGGCCTCTTCCTCGACGACGCCGTCCTCGACCAGCTCGCGCACCCGTCCGCCTCGCCCTGGACGCACGAGCGGCTGCAGGGATTCTGCGCGGCGGCGGAGGGTGTTTCGCACTTCCTCTATCTTTCGCAGCGCGCTCGCCAGGGGGGACAGGTCTCGCAGCTCGAGCTGGAAGCGCAGGCGGAGATCGACAAGTACCTCGCCGTGCTGCTCCAGCTCTGGGCGACGGGACGACGCGGTGCGTCGCGAGAGCTCCGGCGGCGGCTGTTCGAACGGACCGCGCTGCGCGCCGGCTTGAGCGCCCCGGAGCGCGACCGCTACCGGCTGGCCTCAGCCCTGGCGGCGGCCTGCGCGCGCACCTGGGAGGCGCGGTACGTCCTCGCCGGCCGCCTCGATGCGCTCCTGCGGGAGGCGCGGCGCATGTACCGCCTGGCGGGTGGGGAAAAGTTCTCCGCTCTCGCACATGGCGCGGTGGCCTGGGCCGCATGAGGCAGGTCGACGCGACATGAGGCTATTTCTGGGCGCGCTGGCGACACTCGCGATCGGCTGGGGCGTCGTGCTCGCCTCTCCCAAGCCGCTCCCGCGCAAGCACGTCTCCAAGCTGGCGGCGCGCAAGGCCACGGCCGAGCAGCTCTGCAAATCCCAAGGCCCGACCTGCAAGCTCGTGGTCCGCCCCGACGCGCCCCGCGATTTCACCGGCGCCGCCTGCGTCTGCGATCAGGTCGCCTCCACCGCCACCCCGCAGTAATCGCAATTTGTAAGAAACCGGAGAAACCGGGAAACCGGGGACACAATACTAGTTCTTTTTTTTGCGCGCCGAGACGTCGGTGCAGTGCGCAATCCGTTGCCGGAAGCTCGGGGCGGCGCAAAAAAAACAACGTGTATTGTGTCCCCGGCTTAGCGGCGGGGTGGGGGGACGGGGAGCTTTTCGTTGTCGTATTGGCCGGCGAGGGCGGCGCGGACGGGGCGGTCGAAACGGACCTTGCCGGTGGCGACTTCGCGAAGGGCGAGGACGGGCGGCTTGTCCTTGGCCTCGATCAATGGCCGTGCGCCTGCCATCAACTGCCGCGCGCGCTTGGTCGCGAGAAGCACGAGCGCGAAGCGGTTGTCGACGAGCGGAAGGCAGTCTTCGACGGTGACACGGGCCATTCATCAGCTCCCTGAAAATGCGGAAGGCGGTGGATACCGGATCCGCCGCCTTCCCGCAACTGGTTCGGGCCGCTTACTTGCTCGCCTGAACCGGGGTGGGCGGCGTGTCCAGCGCGTCACCGACGGTCCACGGCCAGTCGTCGACCGTGGCCTTCTCCACGCGGACCAGCTTGTCGAACCCGTCGGCGAGCGCGTAGCGCTTCCCGTCCTTCTCCGCCCCGATGCGCACGCGGGCGAGCACCTTGTCGGCATCGCCCAGCACGGTCGCGATCTTCGGCTTGTCGAGCCCGTACTTCGCCAGATCCTTCGCCGCGGGCACCGGGCCATCGAACGCCGATGCTCGCAGCGCCGCGATGGCATACAGCGCCGAAGAGATCTTCCACTTCTTCGCCGGACCCTGCTGCGGCGCGACGACCGTGAACACCTCGTCTCCGACGCCGCCGTCCGGAGCGGCGTTCTTCACCCGCGCCACCTCGACGGTGCTGGACGGCGTGGCGAAGACGACCTTCCGGACCGCCTCGCGATCGAGGTGCACCAGCTCCTTGTTCTGCAGATCGAACGGCTCTTTCTCCAGGTCCGCCAGGATCTGCTTGTCGACCTCGTACACCGTCGGGCTGTCGTCCCGCTTCGCGAACGTCTTCAGCGTCACCGCTCCGCTCTTGCCCTGCCCGATGAACACCGAGCGCGTGTACGTGTCCTTCCCCGCGCCGACCGTCAGCTTCACCGACACTCTCGGCTTGTCGAGCCCGTAGTCCTTCAGCGAAGCCGGCTTCTCCGCCGCGACGGCAGTGGCGCGGATCCGCCGCGCCGCGCTCACCACGCCGTCCGCCACGGGGCCGTCGGCGGCGCCGCCGTTCACCTTCCAGGCCGCTCCGTCCTTCGCGAGCGTATACGGCGCCTTCACTCCGGCGATCTCGACGCGAGTCACCTCGGCGCTGTCGTCGAGGTGGGCCACCCGCTTGTCGCGCAGATCGAACGGGCTCTTCTCCAGGCTCGACTTCTGCCACGAGTCGATTACCCGCACCGTGTCGTCGCCGACCTTTTTGGCATACAGGGTGTTGTCGAAGCTGTTGTCGACGCCGATCTGCAGCCCTTGCTCCTTGCCGTCCCCGAGCTTCACCACCGCCTCGAGCTTCGGCCGGTCGAGCCCGTACGTCTTCAGATCCTTCTCGCCCTCCAGCTCCTTCTTCTGCTTCAGGCTCGCGAGCGATCCGAGGAGCGAATCGACGGCGGTGTCGTCTCCGTCCGCCTCGACGGGCTGCACGAGCCTCCAGCCCTTGTCGGCTTTCACCAGGCGCGCGACCAGCTGCCCTTCCTTCGAGAGCCGCAACTCCTTGACCTGCGCCTTGTCGAAGTCGAACAGCTTCTCGCTCTTCTCCTTCGCGTCGGCCTTCTTCTGCTCTTCCTTGCCGGTCCAGAGGGCGACGCCGCCGACCGCGCCGGCGACGAGCAGCAGGACGAGGAGCCCCACGAGCGTCTTGGTCGTCTGCTTCATCTGCCGCTCACCGGGACTTGCGGGTCTGCCAGACGACCAGGCCCGCGAAGAGGAGGCCGAAGGGGAGGATGTCGAAGGCGAAGAGGGTCATGGTCTTCTTCTGATCCGCAGAGAGGAAGAGGTGGTTCCCCTGCCGCTGCTTCGGGCGGATGGAGATGCGCGACTCTTCCTTGGCGACCCAGGAGACGGCGTTGAGCGCGAAGTCCTTGTTGCCCGACAGCTTGTAGTAGCCGTTCGCGGCGAAGAGCGAATTGCCGACGACCACCACCCGCGACTCGGTGCCCTTGGTGGCGGTCGCGGCGAGCGACACCGGGCCCTTGAGATCCTGGCCGGGATCGAACTTCACCTCGCCCGAGGAGATCGAACCGGTCTCGCCCCACGCGCGCGGCCCCGTCTTCGCCAGCTCGGTCACCGTCCATCCCGCGGGGGCCGCCTGCGACTTCGTCACCGACCGGGCGAGCGGGAAGATGGTGGCGAGCGCAAAGGGAGAGCTGCGCGGCTGCGTGATCGGATGCTCCGCATAGCTCTGCGCGATGGCGATCTCCGGGTTCTGCGCCTCCGGGTCGATCACCTCGTCCTTGCCGACGTGGATGCCCCAGGCCTCGAACGCGGCCTCGAGCCCGGTCTGCGTCCCGGGATCCACCAGGGCGACGAGCTTGCCGCCGTTCTCCACCCAGTCCTTCACCAGCTTCGCCTCACCCGCGGTGAACGTCGCGACCGGCCCTGCCACCACCAGCGCCTGGGCGTCGGCGGGCATGGTCTTGTGCTCGGCCAGCACGATCTCTTCGGTCTGGAAACCTTCGCCCTTCAGGTTGTCGGTGAAGAGCTTGAGCCCGCGCTCGGTGTTGTCCGCGAACCCGTGCTCGCCGTGACCCTTGCTGAAGTAGATCTTCTTGGTCGCTCCACGCGTCACCTCGATCAGCGCGTTCGTGAGCGACTCCTCGCTGGTCTCCTTGGCCCGGGCTTCCTTGTTGCCGCTCTTCACGATGATGCGCGGCCCGGTCTGGGAGATGTTCAGCTCCTTGACGCGCCCCGGGTGCTTGAACGGGTCGACGAACTCGACGGAGAGCTTGTCGGTCTGCGCCTTGTACTGCCGCAGCCGCGACTCGAGCTCCCCATACTCGGGCTCGTTCCCCGCGTAGAACGCCTGCACCGTGACCGGCTCCTTCAGGCCCTTGAGGACGCCGGTAGTCTGGTCGGAGAGGGTGAAGATCTTGTCCTTGGTGAGATCCCAGCTCTTCGGCTTCTTCACCGCGATGTAGTTCACTCCCACCAGCGCCGCGATCAGCACCAGGGCGGAGACGCCGCTGACGACGCCGTAGAAGGCGCCGCGGCCGAGCGGGTTCTCGCCGCGGTTGGTCACCAGCCAGAAGCCGACGCCGAGGATGCCGAGGGCCAGGCGGACGATCACGCCGGCGCTGGCGACGCTGCCGGTGACGAACAGCCAGTTGAAGATCGCGCTGAACAGCACCACCACACCGAACAGGCCGGCGATCCGGCCCCAGTTCTTCAGTCTCATCGGGTCAGCTCCACCGGTGCGCCTCGACCGCGCGATTGGTCGCGAACAGGCCGAGGATGATGATCGAGAGGAAGTAGACGACGTCCTTCAGGTCGAGGGTGCCCTTGCTGAAGGAGTCGAGATGGCTCACCGAGGCGAGATAGGTGACGAACTCCCGGACCCAGCCCTCCGCGTCCGCGCCTGCCCAGCCGATGATCCAGGTCATCAGGAGGGCCACGAAGGTGATCAGCGCCGCCACCACCTGCGATTCCGTGAGCGAGGAGATGAAGAGCCCGATCGACATGAAGGCCGCGCCCATCAAAAAGAGCCCCAGATACCCCAGCCCGACGGAACGCCACTCCACCCCGTTCGCGTCCTTGGCGACGATCTGGACCAGGAGCGGATACGTGACGGTGAGCAGCAGGGCGCAGGCGAGGATGGCGAGCGCGGCGAGGTACTTGCCCCAGACGATCTGCCCGGGCGTCACCGGCGTCGTATAGAGGAGCTCGATCGTCTTCTGCCGCTTCTCCTCGGCCACCAGCCGCATGGTGAGGAAGGGGACGATGAAGATCAGGATCACCCCGAGGTTGCCGAAGAGGTTGCGGAAGATGGCGTCCTGGAAGTTCAGGCGGTTCGCCATCTCGCCGGCGTTGAACCGCATGTACATCAAGGACGCCTGCTCGTACGCGCCGAGCAGGCGGAGGAAGAAGTAGGAACCGATGACGACGAAGAGCGTGAACATCACGTACGCGATGGGCGTCGCGAAGTAGATGTTCAGCTCCTTCTTGGCGATGGCGATGGAGTTGTTCATGGGGATCGTCAGATCGAGGTGAGCTTGAGGAAGATCTCTTCCAGCGAGGGAGTGGGACCCATGTGGCCGTCGGCCGTCGCCGCGCCGGCGTGGGCCTTCTGCAGGCCGGCCAGCGTGTCGTCGGCCACGATCCGGCCCTGGGCGATCATCAGCACCCGCTGGCAGGTCGCCACCACCTCCGGGAGGATGTGGGTGGAGAGGACGATGGTGTGCTTGCCGGCGAGCGACTTGATCAGCTCGCGGACCTCGATGATCTGCGCCGGATCGAGGCCGACGGTGGGCTCGTCGAGGATCAGCACCTCGGGGTCGCCGAGCAGCGCCTGCGCCAGTCCGACGCGCTGCCGTTGCCCCTTGGAGAGGTTCCCGATCACCCGCTGGATGAACTTGTCCGAGTTCGTCTTGACGGCGACGCGGTCCACCTCGCTCTCGCGCACCTTGCGGCCGACGCCTTTGATCTCGGCGACGAAGCGCAGGTACGCGCGGACCGTCATGTCGGTGTAGAGGGGCGGGGTCTCGGGCAGGTACCCGATCCGCTTCTTCACCTCCATCGCCTTCTCGAAGACGTCGAAGCCGGCCACCTTCACCGACCCCGAGGTGGGCGGAAGGACGCCGGTGAGCATCCTCATGGTGGTGGTCTTGCCGGCGCCGTTCGGCCCGAGGAACCCGAGGATCTCGCCCTTCTCCACCTTGAAGGTGACGTCGTTGACGGCCTTGAGATCCCGGTAGCTCTTCACCAGATGAGAAACTTCAATCATCGATTTTTCCCCACACGTGGCGGCATCAGAACAGCGCTCGCCGCGGACCGCTTCCCAAAAGCGGCGAAAAAATAGAGCAAGCCGTCTCTCTGTCAAGCGGGCAGACGGCCGGCCGGGGTAGACTGAAGTCGTGGGGATCATCGTCCAGAAGTACGGCGGCTCGTCGGTGGCGGACGTGGAGAAGATCCGCCGGGTGGCGGGGCGGGTGGCGGACGCCCGCACGGGGGGTCACCAGATCGTGGTGGTGGTTTCCGCGATGGGCGACACCACGGACGAGCTCCTGGCGCTCGCCCGCAAGGTCACCGGAGACCCGCACCGCCGCGAGCTGGACATGCTGCTCACGGCCGGCGAGCGGATCAGCATGGCGCTCCTGGGGATGGCGCTACACGCGCGGGGCGTCGACGCGATCAGCTTCACCGGATCGCAGAGCGGGATCATCACGGACGGCGCCCACGCGAACGCCCGGATCGTCGAGGTCCGGCCGGTGCGAATCCTCGAGGCGCTCGCGGCGGGCAAGGTGGTGATCGTCGCCGGGTACCAGGGCGTCTCGCGGGAGAAGGAAGTGACCACGCTCGGCCGCGGCGGCAGCGACACCACCGCCGTCGCGCTGGCTGCGGCGCTGGAGGCGGAAGTCTGCGAGATCTGCTCCGACGTGGACGGCGTGTTCAGCGCGGATCCCCGGATCGTGGCCAACGCGCGCAGGCTCTCCGCGCTGTCGCACGAGGAGATGCAGGAGCTGGCGCTGGCCGGGGCGAAGGTGCTCAATGCCCAGGCGGTGGAGTTCGCGCGCGACCGCGGCATCACCATCCACGCCCGGAGCACGTTCCAGAGCGGGCCCGGGACGCTGGTGAAGAGATCGGCGACCCGCGAGCTGCGCGTCTCCGGCATCGCGCTCGACGCGGAGGTGCTGGTCGTCCGCGCCGGAGAGCGGGCGAAGCTCCTCGAGGTGCTCGCGCGCCACGGCGCCTGGCCTCGCGAGTCGTGGGACGGGCAGGCCATCGTTCCTTTGGAGAACGTCCACGGTGTGCCGGCGCTGCTCGACGAGCTGCGCCCGCTCGCCGCCGTCGACGACGGGCTGGCGCAGGTCAGCGTGGTCGGCACCGGAATCGGCGCTTCCCGCGAGCCGCTGGAGCGGGCGCTCCGCGCCCTCGCGGTGGAGCCGCGCGGCGTCCTGGTCGCGCCCCTTCGCCTCGCGTTCCTGGTGCCGCGCGAAGGCGCCAGAGACTGCGTGCGCCGCCTGCACGCGGAGTTCGTGGAGAGGAGCTGACGGTGCCGGCGAAACGGGTCCCCCGGAAGAAGCCCGCCTCGGAAGCGGAACAGTTGCGAGCGAAGGCGGCGCGCCTGCTGGGCATCTCCGAAGACGAGGCGGAGCTGCGCGCGCTGCGGGTCCTTCTCGCCACCCTGCCGGAGAGACCTCCGGAGAAATCGGATCCGGGGCCTCCGCGCATCGGCACGAGCCCGCTTCCGCAACGCCTCTACCTCCTCCTCGACGGCCGCGGCCTCGACGGGCGGGGAATGCCCGTCGAGGTCATCGATCTCCCCTGCGTGATCGGCAGCGGCCGGCAGTGCAGCGTCTGGGTGAACTCTCCCCAGATCGAGACCCGCCACCTGCAGATCTCGCAGGACGCCGGCGGCTGGATCCTCGAGGATCTCGGCACCGAGCACGGCACCTACTTCGCCGACCGGAAGATCCAACGCCGCGCCATCCAGCACGGCGACGAATACCGCCTCGCAAACTATCTCCGCCTTCGCACCGAGCTCCGCTAGAAATCGGGGACACGATACGAGTTCTTTTTTTTGCGCGGCCGGCTCGGCGCAAAAAAAGAAACGAGTATCGTGTCCCCGGGATTCTTTTCTGGCCTGAATCAGAGCGGGATCTCGGACAGGTCCTGGGCGGCGATGATGCGGGGATGGATGGACCGCGCCTCTTCGGCGACGTCCTCGCCGGTGACGCTCGGGGAGAAGTGGGTGAGGACCAGGGAAGCGGCTTCGGCGGTGGCGGCGATCCGCGCCGCCTCGACGCCGGTGGAGTGCCCGCGCTCGTGGGCCAGCGACGCGCGCGCGTCCTCGTACGTCGCCTCGTGAACCAGCGCGTCGACGCCGCGGCCCAGCTCGATCGCGGACGCGCAAGGGATGGTGTCCAGCGCGTACGCCATCGAGGGACCCCGCTGGCGGGGGCCGATCAGGCCGTCGGGAGGGACGATCCGCCCGTCCGGCAGCGTGACGGAGCGCCCGGCCTTCAGCTCCGCCAGGAGCGGCCCGCGCGGGATGCCGGCGGCGTCCGCCTTCTCCACGTCGAGCGTCCCCGGCCGGTCCGGCAGCGCCACCCGGTACCCGTACGTCGGCACCCGGTGCGCCAGCGGCCGGCTCTCGACGAGGAACGGCGAGCCCTCGAGCCGCAGCTCGCCGCCGTTCCCCTGTTGCTCGAAGACCCGCACCTCCATGTCGCCGGTGCCGAGAGATCCCGCGCTCGCGAGGTGCTGCAGGAGCGAAGTGATCCCCGGCGGCCCGGCCACCACCAATGTCCGCTGCCGGCCCTCCAGGCCCAGCGTCCCGAGCAGCCCGGGAAGTCCGTTGAAGTGATCCCCGTGCAGGTGCGTGATCAGCACCGCGTCGAGCCGCGAAAGGCTCAGCCCGGCGCGCAGCGCGGAGAGCTGGGCGCCCTCCCCACAGTCGCACAGCACCCACGAGCCTTCCGTCGCGGCGGCGAACGCGGACGCGCCCCGCAGCAGCGTCGGCCGCCCTGCGCTGGTGCCGAGCGGGACGAGCTTCAGCCTCACTCCTTCTCCAGGACCCGGGCGCCGCGCCCGCGGAACCGGACCCTGTCTCCGCTCTGGTCCGAGGCGCCGGAATCGAGCAGCGTCCGCCAGCTCCCTTCGGGGAGGCTCGCTTCCGCGGGCTGCGCGTCGAATGCCGCGACGAGCAGCAGCGGGCCGCGGCGCAGCAGCAAGACCTTGCCTTCGGCGGATGCGCGCACGCCCTGCCGCGAGTCGTCCTGCAGGGCCGGGTGCTCGCGGCGCAGCTTCAAGAGCGAGCGGTGCCAGCGCAACGCTCCCTGGTCCTTGCGCGATCGATCGATCCGGCTCCGCCGGAACGTCTCCTCCGCGAACGGGTCGGGGACGTCGTTCCAGGAGAATCCCTTGAACTCCTCGCGCCGGCCCTTCCGCACCGCCTCCACCAGCCCCGGATCCGTGTGCGAGATGACGTACTGGAACGGCTCGCGCGCGCCCCACTCCTCGCCCTGGAAGTAGAGCGGCAGCGCCGGCTGGAGCGCGAGCACCGCCGCCGCCGCCCGCACGCCGCCTTCGTCGGTCAGCGAGGTCAACCGCTCGCCGCGCGCGCGATTGCCGATCTGGTCATGGTTCTGCGCGCAGACCACGAAGTGGCGGGCGCGCAGGTGCCCCGCCTTCGTCCCGTGCCGCCGGCCGAAGCTCGGCTTGTGCTGGCCCTCGTAGTACCAGCCTCGCTCGATCGCGGCCGCCATCTTCGGCATGGGATCCTGGAAGTCCTCGTAGTACCCCTGCGACTCGCCGGTCAAGGCGACGTGGATGGTGTGGTGCAGGTCGTCCGCCCAGCTCGCGTCGAGGTGGTACTGCTCGATCAGCTTCGTCTCGTTCAGATCGCTCTCGGCGATCACCAGGCCGCCCTCGGCGTGCACGGCCTCCGCGATCTGCTGCAGGATGTGCCTCGGCGAATCGTCGTAGATCCCGTGGATGGCATCGAGGCGCAGGCCGTCGAACCCGCCGCCCGCGCGCGACACCCAGCGCAGCGCGTTCTCGACGAAGTACCGGCGCACCGGCGTCAGCGAGAAGTCCAGGGCGTCGCCCCACGGCGTCGTGTGCCTGGACGTGAAGTACGGTCCGAACTCGCCGAGGTAGTTCCCCTCCGGTCCGAGGTGGTTGTAGACGACGTCGAGGAATGCGCTCAGCCCTGCCGCATGCGCGGCGTCCACCAGGCGCGCGAGGCCCTCGGGCCCGCCGTAGCCGGCGTGCGCCGCGAAGGGCGCTACCCCGTCGTAGCCCCAGTTCCGCCGGCCGGGGAAGGCGGCGACGGGCATCACCTCGACGGCGGTGTACAGCGCCTCGGCCAGCTCGGGCATGAAGCGGGCGGCGGCCTCCGCCGTGCCCTCCTCCGTGTAGGTGCCGAGATGGATCTCACAGAAGATCAGCTTTTCGAGCGGGACGCCGGCGCGCGCAGACCGCGGAGCGATCGCCGCCAGATCGACGATCTCGCTCGGTCCATGGACGCCTTCGGGCTGCAGCAGCGAGGCCGGGTCCGGCCGCTCGCGTCCGTCCGGGAAGCGGTAGAGGTACCGGGCGCCCGCACGCGCTCCCTCGACCCGCGCGGTGAAATATCCGTCCGCCTCGCGCCGCATCGGCGCCGTCGCGCCCCCGACGAGCTTCACCGAGAGCGAGTCCGCATTCGGCGCCCAGACGCGGAAGTGAGCGCCTGCGGCATCCGGGACCGCACCGAGCCAGGGTTTCCAGGACATGCCCTACAATGGGGCGCGAGGGCTTTCGCGGCCAGCTACTTCGCGGGGCGCGGCTCGAACTTGAACGGGTAGGCGACGCGGAGCTTCCCGCCGGAGTGCGGCTTGTCGAACTCCAGGCTCCGCACCGCGGTGAGCACGCAAAGCACCAGCTCCCGATCGGCGATGCCCTCCGCGTTGGCCCCGATCACCTTCCCGGCCGGGCCGATGTCGAAGCGCGCCACCAGCTTTCCCTGGAGCGTCGGCCGGTCCTGCAGGCGCCGCTCGTAACAGTCCCGGATCGCGCTGCTGTTGTCCCGGATCGTCTCCGCGATCGCCCGCCGCTCGTCGCCCTGCGGAACGGGGGGAGCCTCCTCAGGCGCCTCCAGCTCGGCGACCACCACCAGCGAGGCTTTGGGCTTCTCCTGCGCGGCGGCCGGCGCCTGCGCGAGCGCGGCGAGGCCGGGAAACAACAGGAACGTGAGGATCCGGGCGGTCATGGAGGGAAGAGTGCTCCAAGAGTAGGAGCAACCGCCTGGAGCGGTCAATTCCGGACGGAATGCACCGCACCGCATCATCGGTTAGGTTCACTGGATGCGGCGGGCGCGCTTCTACATCCTCGTGCTCGGTCTGACCCTGCTGCCGCAGCTGGTGGCGGCGTCGGATCTCGTCCGCTGGCTGGCCGCCGAGGACCAGGTCGCCCTCGGCCTCTCGGTGCCCGGCGTCCTGCTCGCCCTGAACCTCCCGATGCTCGCGGAGATCTTCCGGCGCAAGAAGAAGGCGCGTCTGCCGCGCTTCATCGCCGCCGCCCTGCAGATGCCCTGGACGGCGTTCTGGCTCGGCAGCCTCTTCTACGCCATCCTTCGCGCCCTCTGGACCGTGGCGCACCTCGGCCCCGCGCCGATGCCGACCCTGCTCGCGGTGGCTCCTTACGCGCTGTCGCTTTACGGGACGCTGTTCGGCGCGCGGGTGTTGCGGCGCGAGCGCGTGACCATCCCGGTGGCAGGGCTGCCGGGAGGATGGAACGGGGCGCGCATCGTGCAGCTCTCGGACCTGCACGCAGGCAGGCACGTGACCAAGGAACGGCTGCGGACCATCGCGCGGCGGGCCGCGAGACTGAAGCCCGATCTGCTGGTGGTGACCGGCGACATCGTGCACAACGCGCCCGAGTTCGCCCGGCATGCCGCCGAGGCCATCGCCTCGATCCCCACCCGTCACGGCATCTTCGCCTGCCTGGGAAACCACGACTTCTGGGCGGGGCCCGACGCGGTGGAGCGGGAACTGGAGCGCGCCGGCGTCCAGGTGCTCCGCAATCGCGGCGTCCTGCTTCACCGGGCCGGCGACGGCCTCTGGCTCTGCGGGGTGGACGATCCCTGGAGCGGGCGGGTGGATCTGGGCGCGGCGCTGGGCGGACGGCCCGAGGGTGCGGCGACGGTGCTGCTGTCGCACCAGCCGAACACCTGGCCTCGCGCGCAGGAGCTGGGCGTCGGGCTGCAGCTGTCGGGTCACACCCACGGCGGCCAGCTCGCGCTGCTCTGGCTGCACCGCTCGCTCTCGCTGGCGCGCCTGATCACGCCGTTCGTCGCCGGGCTCTATCGCGCGGGGCGCAGCTACCTCTACGTGAACCGCGGCGCGGGATCGGTGATGCCGATGGTCCGGCTCGGCTCGCGCCCCGAAGTCACCGAGCTGACGCTCGTGCCGGGCGAGGACGACCTCGACGACGTCGCCTCGACGGAGCCCGGGATCGCCTGAGCTGTTACAGTCGGGCCGATGCGGATCCATCTCTTCGAGCTCACGGACCCCGCGCGCGCCGCCGACGAGCGGCTGGTGGCGATGGCGGCGCCGGCGCGCGACGAGCTGGCGAAAGAGGCGCAGCGCCGGGCATCGGCGCACGGCCTGATGCGCGGGCAGACGCCCATCCCTCTGGTGCTCTCGCCGTGCGCGCTCCCGCGGGAGGAGCTCGCCGCGCTGGGACGCGGCGCGAAGCTGATCACCAGCGCGCTGGTGAAGGTCGCGCGGGAGCTGATCGAGCGCCGGCCCGAAAAGGCGCGCCTGCTCTTCCGCCATCTCTCGCCGCTGGAGACCGAGGCGCTGCGGACCCGCTGGCGCGAGGCGGAGGAGCTCTTGCACTCGCGCATCGACTGGTTCGTCGATGCCGATGGCAGCGTCCGGGCGCTGGAGGTGAACGCCACCATCCCCGCCATGCAGGTCTACTCGGATGCCGCGGCCAGGGGCTGGGCCGAGGCGGTCGCGCCGGCGCACGCGGACGCGTTCCGGCGCAAGCCGGGGAACGCGGAATGGCTCCTCGACGCGCTGCTGGCGGCCGCGAGCGGGCGAGAGAAGCCGCTTCGCGTGCAGATCCTTCACCGCGAAGGAGATCCCCAGCAAAGCGAGCTGCGCGTTCTCACGGCGATGCTGCGCGAGCGCGGAGTCGAGGCGCGCACCTGCACGCCCGCCGACGTCGTGCTCGACGGCGATCCGCACGGCGTGATCTACCGCCATCTCTTCGCCCGATACGTGGAGCCCGCATCGCCGCTCGGGCAGGCGCTGCTCGAGCCGGTGAAGCACGGCGCCTGGAACCGCGTCGACGGGTGGCTGGAGACGAAAGGCGTCTTCGCGGAGCTGTCGACGGTCGCGGCCCGCGCCGGATTCCTCACCGCCGACGAGCGGGCGGCGTGCGCCGACCTCGTCCCGTGGACGCGCCTGCTGGACGACATCGACGACGCAGCGCTCGGGGACGGCGACGCGTACGTGCTCAAGAAGTCGCACGACTACGGCGGCAAGAGCGTGGTGATCGGGCGCGAGGTCGGTCCGCTGGCGTTCGGGCAGGCGCTGGCCCGCGCACGCGCGGACCAGCCGGGGAGCTGGGTGGCGCAGCGGCTGATCGACGCGCCGGCCATCGACCGCTTCCTCTGCGTGGAGAGCGGGGCGAGGCGCCTCTCGCTGCACCTCGACATCAGCACGTACGCCTCGCTCGTCCCCGGCGTCCCCGACGGCGGCAGCGTCTGCCGGGCCGCGCCGGGCAGGGTGGTGAACATCGTCGGCGGTGGGGGAGTGGCGCCGCTCTTCGCGGACGACGTGCTCCGGAAGCTGCTATGAGCCGTGGCGGTCGCGGGCGCGCCGCTTCGCGATGTCCTCGAGAAAGCTGACCGCAAGGAAGTGCCGCAAGTGATCGATGCAGGGATAATCAGGCGCGTGGCAGAACTGTTCGTGGAACTGGCAGAGCTGGCCGCGGCGGTCGCGGCAGAAGGCGTCGTACCCGCCTTCGTCGCAGGGATCGTCGATGTGCGCGGCGACGTTGGCGGTGCGCTCGGGCGTGAGGAGTGGGCCGTCGTCGTTGGCGGCAGGGTTCGACACGGTGAGCACCTTTTCCGCCATCCGGGCCTCCAAGGACCCGCGGGAGTCTAAACAGCATGAGTCCGCAGGTCACGTTCAAGAGCAACGAGGACAAGGCGCCGCAGGCCGGCGTGGACGCGTCGGGACGGCCGGTGCCGGAACCTCCTCGCCTTTGTGACGCAGTGCGTATTCCGTACGTTCCCAGCCATGGGGCTGCGCCATCGGCGACGCCGCTACCGCCGGTAGGGCTCGAGGATCTCGGCCCTGCGGCCGCGATCCGGGTGGTGGGGCCGGAACGCGAGAAGTGGTTGCAGGGGATGCAGAGCAACGACATCTCCGCGGCGCCGTACGGCGGCGCGATCGCCGCGGCGTTTCTCGGCGGCAAAGGGCGGCTGGTCGCGGTCGCGCTGCTCTGGCGCCGGCGCGACGAGGTCATCGTCACCACCAGCCCCGACCGCCTCGACGCGCTTCGCGCGCACCTCGACAAGCTGCTGATCATGGAGGACTGCGAGATGCAGGAGGCGCCGGGCCTGCGGCGTCTCCGGTACTGGCCCGGCGAGGTCGCGCCGAGCGTTCCCGCGCACATCGTCGGCAGCCCGCAGCCGCTCGGATTCGAGCTGCTGCTCGCCGAGGCCGAAGCGCAGTCGCTGCTCGAGAGCTTGCGCGAGCGGCCGCGGCCCGACCTCGCCGAAGCCTTCCGGATTGCCATCGGCGTGCCGGTGTGGGGCGCGGAGCTGGACGAGGAGACGACGCCGATCGAAGCGGGCCTCGACCCGCTGCTCTCGTTCGAGAAGGGGTGCTACGTCGGGCAGGAGGTGGTCGCCATGGCCACCTTCCGCGGACGCGTCGCCTGGAACCTCGTCCGGCTGGAAGCGCCCGGCGCGGCTCCGGCCCCGGGAACGAAGCTCGGCCCGGGCGGGAAGGGCCGCGTCACCTCGGCGACGCAGGCCGGCGCGGTGGCGTTGATGCTCGGATACGTGCACAAGGAGTCGATCGTTCCCGGGTCCACGGTGCCGCTCGAGGACGGGCGCACCGCGCGGGTGCTCGGATTGCCGTACGGGTCTTTGCCCGGCGCAGGGGTGTGCGCATGAAGATTCTCGCAGCGATCCAGGATCTGATGTTCTCCTCGAAGGTCAACGCGGTGGCGCAGGGCCGCGCCATCTCCTGGCTCAAGCGCGGCACGAAGGTGGTCGACGAGGTCGCGCGCGAGAAGCCCGACGTGCTGCTGATCGATCTGGCCGCTCCGCAGCTCGACGCCATCAACGCCATCCGCGAGATCAAGCAGGCCGGCACCGTCACCGTGATCGGCTACGTCGACCACACCCGCGAGGACGTGATGCAGGCAGCGCGCGCCGCCGGCTGCGATCAGGTCCTCAGCAAGGGCGAATTCGCGCGCCGCCTCCCCGAGCTGCTCGACGGGATCTAGAATTCGGGGACACGTACCGATTTGCGTCCGAAATGGGGACGACGCGCCGCTAGAGGAAGAGCGCGGCGATCGCCGCTGGCCCTTTGTCGGCGCCGACTTCCGGTCCGGCGAGCAGCAGCGGCGCGGTGGTCGCGGACTTGATCCGGCGCGCTGCGGCGTCGATCTCGCGCAGCGTCGTGTTCGGGCGCAGGCGGCAGGTGAGCATCACGTCGCGGGCGTCGCGCAGCGAGCGATCCAGGGCCTCGTCGTCCCAGAGGTGAAGGAGGCAGGAGCGGGGCCGGAGGAGCTGGTGCACCTCGGCGCTGTCGACTCCGATCAGGCCGAACACCGCCAGCGGCTCGATGAAGCAGCGCACGGCGTCGGCCCAGGAGGCGCGGCCGACGGGCTGCACGACGCAGGCGCCGGTGAGCGCCGCCGCGCGGTCGAGGCGTGCGCGCGCCTGCGGGCCCGGCACTGCCGGAACGGCGGGGAGGACGAGGATGGCATCCCCGCCTCCCCGGCGGCGCAGGATCCGCCCCCCCTTCGCAGCCGCCGCCAGGGCAGGGTCGTCGCTCTCCTCCGCGAGCAGCAGGAGCAGCGATCCCCCCCGCGCCCGCTTCAGGCGGGGAAACAGGTCTTCGCCGGCGGGAAGGACATCCGAGGCGAGCGCGGTCGAATCGAGCGCCGCGACCGCTTTGGTGGGAGCGGCGCCGAAGGCGACCACGGTGCCCACAGGCTGCATGCAGGAATGGGTAACACCGGTGGTCGCCGGCCGAAAGCCCCCCTCCCGCCGTCCGTATCAGTACTTGTAAAAACCTTCGCCGGACTTCTTGCCCAGCTTTCCCGCGCGAACCATCCGCCGCAGCAGCTGAGGAGGACGAAAGCGTTCGCCGAGCTCGCCGGTGAGGTGCTCCGCGATCGCCAGCCGCACGTCCAGCCCGACCTGATCGGTGAGCTTGAGCGGGCCCATCGGGTGTCCGTAGCCGAGCTCGATGGCGCGGTCGATCTCCTCGACGGAGGCGACGCCTTCCTCGAGCATGCGGATCGCTTCCATCGCCAGCGCGATCCCCAGGCGGCTGGTGGCGAAACCAGGCGCGTCGCGGACCACCACCACTTCCTTCCCCAGCCTCGCCCCCACCGCGCGCGCGACGGTGACCACCATCGGGTGCGTGCGCTCGCCCTGCACGATCTCCAGCAGCTTCATCGCCGGCACCGGGTTGAAGAAGTGGAGCCCGATCACCCGCTCCGGGCCTTTGGCCGCCGCCGCGATGGCGGTGATGGGAAGCGACGAGGTGTTGCTGGCGAGGATGGCTTCCGCCCGGGCTGCCTTGGAGAGCCTCGCGAACAGCTCCTTCTTCAGCTCGAGGTTCTCGGGCGCCGCCTCGATGATCAGATCGGCTGCGCCCGCCGCGGCCTCCAGATCCGTCGTCGCCGACAGGTGCTGCAGCGCCTGATCGCGCTCCGCCGCGGTGCAGCGGCCCTTCTCCACGGCCCGCGCCAGCGAATCCGCCGCCCGCTCCAGCGCGCGCTCCGCCGCTCCCGGCGCCACGTCGAACAGCTCGGTCCGGTACCCGGCCCGCGCCGCCACCTGCGCGATTCCGCCGCCCATGATCCCGGCGCCGACCACCAGCACTCGCCGCACGTCGATCGCCATCACACGTTCCCGAAGTAGATGCCGCGCTTCCGTCCGGCCCGTGTTTCCCCACAATTCCCGGACACGCGG
>DASREU010000016.1:0-6239 GCA_035651935.1 Myxococcales bacterium
TTGGGGAGGACGGGATAGATGACGAACGCGAGGACGGCGAGAAGGATGGCGCTGCGCAACTCCGTCGCGGTCAGCCCGAGGCTGAAGTCTGCCAGCTGCTCCTTCCAGGCCAAAAGCCCCGCGGTGGCGATGGTGACGACCACTGGCGTGAAGGTGTGCCCGACGCCACAGAGCACTCCCACGTATCCGGTGACCAGGAGCGCCGCCGAAGTGGTCAGCTCGGGTCTGTCGCCCCGCCGGATCACCTGCCAGTTCATCAGCGTGAGCAGGAGTCCGAGGAGGGCAAGGCTGACCAGCGCAAAGCTCTCGCCGTTGACGCCTCCCAGCGCCCCGAGGAGCGCGGCGAAGCCGAACGTGCGCAAGCCCGCGTCCTTGTGCCGCCACTCCCTCTCGAGCCCGACGAACAGACCCAGGCCAAGCGCGAGGCCGAGGCGAAAGATGGCCTGAAGGTGCGGGAAGGCTGCTGTTGTGTAGAGACCGTCCATCGCACCCGTTCTTGCTGATCGGGCACTCGCGCGCAAGGGGCACGGATGACCGACCGCCTCGGGTGCGCGGATAAGGAACGACATCCTCAGTCCGCTTGCGGGCGTGGGCATCGCCCTCGCCGTCACGCAGCAGGTCGAGATTGAGGACGCGAAGGTCAAGAAAGCGTCGAACGCGGCATCGCGACGCTAGGCCGCGTCCGCCGGATCGTCGACGGACTGCTCGAGTTCGCCCGCTCTGGGGCCCACCCGACCCTGGATCTCGAGGTCGACGCAGGCTCCATCCTGTTCGGAACTGCGCTCCTGATTGCCGGCGCTCGCAGCGCGGAGAGCCGCCCGCCATCGAACAGCGGACTCGCGCCGAAGAGAGAGTGGCGTGACTCGGTGTTTGAAGGCAGACCACCGGCGCATCGTTCACGACGCGTCAGCGCACGAACGCGAGGTACAGGCCGATGGAGACGCCTACGGCGGCCGAGAACCCGCGCAACACCGTCCCCGGCAGGCGGCGTGCCACGCGCACTCCCGCCCAACCGCCGAGGAGCGATCCAAGCCCCAGCGGGACTGCGGCGTGGAAATCGAGTGCGCCCGTCGGATGCACCGCTTCCAGCGCCACGAAGGTCAGCGCGGCCAGGGCGTTGTTGATCATCGCGTTCAGGATCCGGAGCGCATTGATCTCTCCGACGGGACGCGGCAGCAGAAGGCCCATCGCGGCGAGATATGGAATGCCTTGGGCAGCTCCGAAATAGCCGCCGTAGATGGAGACCAGGAAGGGGACCAGGAACATCGCAGCCGGATACCCGTGCTCCGGGCGGTGGCGCGACAGCCAGCGGTTGACCAGCGGCTGGACCGCGATCAGGGCGGCCGAGGCGAGCAGGAGCCAGGGAACGAGGTGCGCGAAGATCCGCCCGCCGAGGGAAAGCAGCAGCCACGCGCCGAGCACACCGCCCAGCGCGGAGGGTACGAGCTGGCGGCGGGCGTCGCGCCGCAACCCCGCTGCGAGCTCGCGCCAGTATCCGCCGGTGGACGCGATGATCCCGGGGAGCAGGCCGACGGTGCAGGTCGTGTTTGCCGCGAGCGGCGAGAGGTGCCCCACGCCGAGCAGTACGGGAAAGGCGAGCAGGGTGCCGCCGCCGGCCGCGGCGTTCACGGCGCCGGCCACGAGGCCGGCCAGCAAGATCCAGAGATCCGTCGGCATCGGCGCATCCTCGCTCAGCCGCTGAAAAACGGGAATCACGCGGGCGCCTTCCGGACGATGTCATCGTGCCTATCTCTTCTCCGTGCCGATCCTGCCCAGCAGGTCTCCCCTGGACACCTACCGCGCTGACGTGGCGATCATCGGCGGCGGCCTCGGCGCCTGCGCGGCGGCGCTGGCCGCGGCGAGGCTGGGACGCCGCGTCCTGCTCACGGAAGAGACCGCCTGGCTCGGAGGACAGCTGACGAATCAGGCGGTCCCGCCCGACGAGCACCCCTGGATCGAGGAGTTCGGCGCCACTGCCACCTACCGCGCCCTGCGAAACGGGATTCGCAACTTCTATCGCGAGCACCTGCCGCTTCGGCCGGAGGTGCGCAGGCTCGACCACCTCAATCCCGGGAACGGATGGGTGAGCCGCCTGTGCCATGATCCGCGAATCGCGGTCGCGGTACTCCACCAGATGATGCTGCCGTACGAATTGAGCGGCCGGCTATCCGTCCTGCATCCGCACCGGCCAATCTCCGCCTGGACGGAGGGGGACCGGGTGACCGGCGTCGTCGTCCGCGGCATCGAATCCGGGCACGACTCGCTGATCGAGGCCAGTTACTTCATCGACGCCACTCCGTACGGCGATCTGATCGCGCTCGCCGGCGTCGAGCACGTGCTCGGGACGGAGTCCCAGTCGGAGACAGGCGAGCCACACGCGTCGGCGCAGGCCAACCCTCGCGAGCAGCAGGCGATCACCGTCTGCTTCGCGATGGAGCACCTTCCGGGTGAAGACCACACCATCGAGAAGCCGCGGCAATACGAGGCCTGGCGCGAGGCCAGCCCCCCGGGCTGGCCCGGGAAGTTGCTGGACTGGACCACGATGCGCCCGGAGACGCACGAGCCTCTACGACGGTTCCTCTTCCAGGCGGAAGACGATCATCCCTGGTGGCGCTTTCGCCGCATCCTCGACCGCGCGAACTTTGCGGAGGGATTCGCACGCAGCGACGTGACGGTGGTGAACTGGCCGCAGAACGACTATTGGCTCGGCCCCGTCGTCGGGGTGGACGCCGCCGAGCAGGCCCGCAATCTCGATGCCGCGCGCCAGCTGAGCCTCAGTCTGCTCTACTGGATGCAGACCGAGGCCCCCCGTCCGGACGGCGGCGTCGGCTATCCCGGCCTGCGCCTCCGAGGCGACGTGGTGGGCGGCACCGCCGACGGCCTCGCTCCGGCTCCGTACGTGCGCGAGTCGCGCCGCCTGCGCGCGGAGTTCACCGTGCTCGAGCAGCACATCGCACATCCACTCCGACCCGAGGGCCCCCAGTTGTTCGCCGACTCGGTCGGAATCGGCTGCTACCGCATCGATCTCCATCCCCGGACCACCGGCGCCTCCTATCTCGATCTCGGCTGCTGGCCCTTCCAGATTCCGCTCGGCTCGATGATCCCGGTGCGGGTGGAGAACCTGCTTCCCGGCGGCAAGAACCTGGGCGTCACGCACATCACCAATGGTGCGTTCCGCGTCCATCCCGTGGAGTGGAACGTGGGCGAGGTGGCGGGACTTCTCGCGGCGTTCTGCATCGACCGCGAGCTGACGCCGCGAGCGGTCCGCAACCGGCCAGGACTCCTCGATGCGTTCCAGTCCCTTTTGGTGCAATCGGGCATCGAGCTCTGCTGGCCATCGCTCGAGCCGGTGTGAGGCGCTGATGGAAACGACCGGCAGGAAGTTGCGAATTGGAATCTCGGGGTCCTACGGCGGGATGAACCTCGGCGACGAAGCCATCCTGGAAGGCATTCTCGGGCAGTTGCGTGCCACGGTGGATGCGGAGATCACCATCTTCTCCCGCAACCCGGAGGACACCCTCGCCCGGCACCAGGTCGAGCGCGCCGTCTCCGTCCGTTCGCTCACCCGCAGGGAGGTCGTTCCGGAGGTGGAACGGCTCGACCTGTTCGTGCTCGGCGGCGGAGGGATCCTTTACGACCGCGATGCGGCAACCTACCTGCGGGAGATCTCGGTGGCCTCGGAGCTGGGAGTGCCGAGCATGCTCTATGCAATCAGCGCCGGCCCCTTGTCCACCGCTTCGGCGCGCAACGCCGTCCGGCAGGTTCTCAACGCGGCGGCGCCGGTGATCACCGTGCGCGATCGGTTGGGATACCGCCTGCTCGAAGATGTGGGCGTCGCCCCGGAGATCCATCTCACCGCGGATCCGGCGCTGCTGCTGGAGCCGGACGTATTCTCCGTCGAGGCATTGCGCGCCGAGGGGGTCGACTTCGACCGCCACCTGGTGGGCTTCTCCGTGCGCGAGCCGGGGCCGGCGGCTCCCGACATCGACCCGGAGGAGTATTACGGGCTGCTGGCGAATGCCGCGGACTTCATGGTCGAGCGCTACGACGCCGAGGTGGTGTTTGTTCCGATGGAGAAGGCCGACGTGCAGCATAGCCACGCCGTGGTCGCGCACATGCGCAACGCCGAGCGCGCGGAGATCATCCGCCGCCGCTATTCGCCCCGCCAGATCCTCGATCTGATGGGGCGCTTCGATCTCGCGGTGGGCATGCGCCTCCACTTCCTCATCTTCGCCGCGCTTCGCGGCACGCCGTTCGCTGCGCTGCCTTACGCGTCGAAGGTCACCGGCCTGCTCGAGGATCTGGACATGGGAGCTCCTCCGCTGGGGAGCATCGGGATCGGGCAGCTCATTGCCACGATCGATCGGTCGTGGGACACCCGCGCGCAGATCAAGGAAAGGATCGCCGGACGTCTGCCTGATCTCAAGGCGCGGGCCCGGCGGACGAACGAGCTCCTGCTCTCCCTTCTTCGCGATCGGTCTGCTGGAGTGATGGCGCAAGACCTCGATGCCTCCACCGGGCCGCACTGACGTGCGCGACGCGTTGCGAAGGAGGAAACCATGATCGACGTACTCCGGCAGTTGCAAGGCCAGGCCACCGGATCGGCCACGTATCATTCGCTCCCCGCGCTGGAGAAAAAGGGAATCGGCAAGATCTCCCGGCTGCCGGTGAGCCTGAGGATTCTCCTCGAGGCGGTGGTGCGCAACCTGGACGGCCGGCGCATCCGCGACGAGGACGTCGAGGCGGTGGCGCGCTGGGAACCCGGTGCCGTGCGGACGGCCGAGATCCCGTTCGTGGTCGGACGAGTGCTTCTGCAGGACTTCACCGGCGTGCCGCTCCTCGTCGATCTCGCGGCCATGCGGTCGGCGGTGGCCCGGCGTGGCGGGGACATCGGGCGTGTTCAGCCGCTCGTTCCCGTGGACCTGGTGATCGACCACTCGGTGCAGGTCGACTACTTCGGCCAGCCCGACGCGCTCCAGCTGAACATGCAGATGGAGTTCCGCCGCAACCGCGAGCGGTACCAGTTCCTCAAGTGGGGGACGCAGGCGTTCGCCGGCCTCCGCATCGTGCCGCCGGGGTTCGGCATCTGCCATCAGATTAATCTCGAGTTCCTCGCCCGGGGCGTGTTGGAGAAGGACGGTGTTCTCTATCCGGACACCCTGGTGGGGACCGACTCGCACACCACCATGATCAACGGGCTGGGCATCGTCGGTTGGGGGGTCGGCGGCATCGAGGCGGAAGCGGCGATGCTCGGTCAGCCCGTCTATCTGTTGTTGCCGGACGTGGTCGGGGTGCATCTGCACGGCCGGCTGCGCGAGGGCGTCACCGCTACCGACCTGGTCCTGCGCGTCACCCAGCTTCTCCGCGAGGCGCGCGTGGTCGGGAAGTTCGTCGAGTTTCATGGCGAAGGGGCGCGCAGCCTCCCGGTGCCGGATCGGGCGACGCTCTCGAACATGTCCCCGGAGTACGGTGCGACCCTCGGGTACTTCCCGGTGGACGAGCAGTCCTGCCGCTATCTGCGCGCGACCGGACGCACCGACGATCAGGTGGAGAGGGTGCGGAGCTACTTCCAGGCGCAGGAGCTCTTCGGAATGCCCGCGCAGGGGCAATGCGACTACTCCTCGGTCCTCGACCTCGATCTCGCCTCGGTCGAGCCGTCAGTCGCCGGGCCCAAACGGCCCCAGGATCGGATCCCGCTCGGTCGATTGAAGGAGCAGTTCCTGGCTTTGCTCACCAGCGCGGACGGCTACGCGAAGAAGCAAGCCGATGTCGCGCGCCCGGTGCAGATCCAGCTGGGGAACGGCGGCGAGCCCCGGCCCGGAGGCGGCGATCAATCGCCGGACACGGTCCCCGATGGGCGGACGAAGGACACCAGCACGCTCACTGAATACGAGATGATGAACAACCGGCCCACGCCCAGCCGCGTCGAAGGGTCGCGGCCCACCGGGACCTCGACCGCCGATCTGGCGCACGGCGACGTGGTGATCGCCGCCATCACCTCCTGCACCAACACCTCCAACCCGGCGGTGATGCTGGCTGCCGGGTTGTTGGCGAAGAAAGCGGTGGAAAAGGGCCTCATGGTCAAGCCGTGGGTGAAGACCTCGCTCGCTCCTGGCTCCCAGGTGGTGAGCGAATACCTGCGCAAGACCGGCCTGCAGCCGTACCTCGACCGCCTCGGCTTCAACCTGGTGGGATTCGGCTGCACCACCTGCATCGGGAACTCGGGTCCGCTCGATCGG
>DASREU010000017.1:0-22978 GCA_035651935.1 Myxococcales bacterium
GTATCCGCGCGTCCCCTCGCGCAGGACGCTTTCCAGCGCCGCCGCGAGGTATCGCTCGCCGTTCCAGGCGGGCATGACGATGGAGAGCCAGGGCGTGCCGGCCGCGCTCACTTCTCCGCTCTGGCGCAGAGCACGCTCGCCACGTTCACCGAGCGCGGCGCCTTCACCCAGAGCGCGTCCAGGTACTTGAGCGCGAAGAGGAAGAGCAGGGTCACGCCCTTGCCGATGGAGTAGAGGACCCGGTTGGTCCCGGAGAGCGCGACCCCGACGTATTCGGACGCGAGGTTCACCAGCGCGGTGGTGGGCCCCATGTTCGTCTCGATGGTGCAACGGGAGAACCGGCGGAAGAGGAACTCCAGGCCGTCGCGCGAGATGTTGAAGTAGTGCCGCGGATACGCGTGATAGGGAAAGATGAACGGCGCGAGGCAGACCACGGTTCCGCCAGGGCGGAGGACGCGGAAGATCTCGTCGATCACCTTCTGCGGCTCCGGGACGTGCTCGAGCACCGTATCGAGGACGACCCGGTCCACCGAGCCCGCGCGGAACGGCGTCCGCTCGGCGCCGGCGACCACGTCCACGTTCGCGAATGGGAACAGGTCGACGTTGATCACCTGCGGCGAGAGCCGCCGGTTCCCGGATCCCAGCTCGACCACGATCTCGCCCGGGCGAGCTTCCCCGAGGAACTCGCGAACGTGATCGCGGGGCATGTATTCGCTGCTGATCACCTTGCGCCCCAGGTTCAGGGCGCGCGCGGTCAGGCCGGCGTTGGCCATCAGCGCTGCCTGGAAGGCATCGGCGCGGATCGGCGCGCTCTCGGGCGGGAGGAAGCGGGGGATCGCGTCGACCACCGGAAACGCCGTGGCGCATGCGTCGCACCGCGCCGACTCGCCGGTCCACTGCAGCGACCCGTGGCAGAGCGGGCAGACGGCGATGGCGCGAATCTGGTCCGGGCGACCCATCGTTCAGGAGATCCGGTTGCGGGCGACGGTGACGAACTCGTTGTACTTGAAGATCGATCCGGCCAGGCGAGGGAAGGGAAACGAGTACCGCGATTCCACTTCCAGGCCGGCCGCGCGGGCAATCCCGCCGACGCTGTCGAAATCCATGAACTCGACGTGGGTCGGATCGGACCGGAACCCGGCTTCCTGAGGAGTGAACACCACCACCCGGCCCCCCGGGCGCAGGAAGGGGAGATAGGCGCGGATCAGCTCACCGGCCTGCGCGGAGGTCATGTGCTCGAGCACGTGCGAGAAGAGGAGGGAGTCGAAGCGCCCCTCCTGCCCCCAGGCGGAGGCGCGCAGCTCCTCGGGGGTGAACGCCGGAAGGCCGCGTCCTCGGGCGATCTCGACGGACCGGACGTCGCGATCCACGCCGACGCTCCTCCCGCGCAGGTGATCGAGGTTGCGGCCGATGCCGCAGCCGATCTCCAGCACCAGGCCAAGATCGAGGCGGCGGAGGTGGGCGCGGTAGGGACGCTGCACGTCGAGCAGCCTCTTCCACCAGGCGCTCTCGGCGGCCAGCCTCCGGTCCGCGTAGTGCGTCTCGCCCATCTCAGGCGCTCACGCGCTTGGGAACGGCGCGAAGCCCGCTCGCGCCCGTCTCTGCCGCCCGGTCGCCGGCCTCGTGGTACTCCGCGTCCTCGTTCACCCGCCAGAGATCGTAGATCGGCCCGCCCGCGAGGATGTTCTTCACGCAGAGCATCGCCGTCATCATCGCGTGATCCTGGTTGTTGTACTTGTGCATCCCGTTGCGCCCGACCAGGTGCAGGGTGGGGAACCGCGCCGAGAGCTCGCGGCGGACCTTCTCCACGTTCTGCGCGTAGTCGTCGTCGTACACCGGGTACGCCTTCGGCTGCCGCACCACGCAGCCGTCCACCACGTCCGCCGCGGCGGCGAGCCCGATCTGCTCCAGCTCGCGCTTGCCCAGCTCGATCAGATCGGCGTCGCTCGCCGTCCACACCCCGTCGCCCTCGAAGCAGAAGTACTCCAGCCCGTAGCAGGCCATCGACGGGTCCGGCACCATCTCCGGCGACCAGGACTTGAAGTTCTGCACGCGGCCCACGCGCACCGCGGGATCGTGGATGTAGATCCAGTTGTCTGAGAACACCTGCCGGTCCTTCAGGATCAGCACCACGGTGAGGAAGTCGCGGTACCGCAGGCGCTCCGCCGCCGCGCGCGTCTCTTCCTCCACGCGGGGCGTGAGTCCGAGCGCGAGCTCGCGCAGCGGCGCCGAGGAGATCACGTGCGCGGCGCGCGTCTCGTGCCGGTTGCCGGCGGCATCCACGTGCGTCAGCGTCCACTCGCGGCGGCCGGCGTCGAAGGAGCAGCCCACCACCTTCTCCCCCATCCGCAGCGCGCCGCCCATCTCGCGGACCCGGCGGGCGCACGCTTCCCAGATCATCCCCGGGCCCTTGCGCGGGTAGCGGAAGGAATCGATCAGCGTCTTGATTACCGCCGACTTGTCCTTCGGCGTGCGCCGGGGAAAGAGCGCGTTGCGGATCGCCGAGCCGAGCGCCAGGCCCTTGATCCGCTGCGCCGCCCAGTCGGCGGAGATGTCCTTGCAGCTCATCCCCCACACCTTCTCGGTGTAGGTCTTGAAGAAGATCCCGAACAGCCTGCGGCCGAACTGGTTGCTCACCCAGTCCTCGACGCTCTTCGGGTTGCGCACGGGAAAGAGCCGGGCCCTGGCGTACGAGAGCACGCAGAGGGCGGATTCGAGCACGCCGAGCTTGAGCAGCGCCTCCACCGCCCGCAGAGGGTAGGCGAAGAACTTGCCGCGGTAGAAGATGCGCGAGGAGCGCGGGCGCTCCAGGAGGTCGTTGGGGAGGAGCTCGGTCCAGAGGTCCTCCACCTCCTTCGACTTGGAGAAGAAGCGGTGTCCGCCGATGTCGAAGTGGTAGCCCTTGTAGCTGGCGGTCCGGGCGATGCCGCCCACCAGCTCCGGATCGGCCTCGATCACGGTCACCGGGATGCCCTCCTTGGAGAGCAGATAGGCGGCGGTGAGGCCGGCGGGGCCCGCGCCGATGATCGCGACCGGTTGAGCGCGCATTCGCGCCGCATTCTCTCCCGCTCGCGCCGCCTCTCCAAGGAATCGTTCGCGAGAGAGGAAGCGTGCGCCCGTCGCGAATCCGCATACACTGTGCGGCATGCGGCGCGTCCTGATCGCGGACGACGAAGAATCGATCCGCCACGTCCTCTCCGAGCTGCTGCACGAGCGCGGCTACGAGGTGCGCGCGGTTTCCGACGGCGAGGAGGCCGTGCGCGAGCTCTCGCTGCGCGACTACGACGCCCTGGTCACCGACGTGCGGATGCCGAAGATGAACGGCCTCGACCTGGTGCGGGCGGCGCAGACGGTCTCGCCCGAGACCACCGTGATCGTGATGAGCGCGTACGGATCGCATGAGCTGGCGATCGAGGCAATGAAGGCCGGCGCCTACGACTACCTCGGCAAGCCCTTCCGCCCCGACGAGGTCCTGCTCGTCCTCCGCAAGGCGGAGGAGCGCGAGCGCCTGCGCCGGGAGAACCTCCGGCTGCGCGAGGAGGTCTCGCGGCGGGCGCCGCAGCTGGTGGCGGACGGGCCGGCGATGAAGGAGGTGATGCGGGTGGTGCAGAAGGTCGCGCCCACCCCCACCACCGTGCTGATCGAGGGGGAGAGCGGGACCGGGAAGGAGCTGGTCGCCCGGGCCTTGCACGATCTCTCGCCCCGGGCGGAGCGCCCGTTCGTCGCCGTGAACTGCGGCGCCATCCCGGAGACCCTGATCGAGAGCGAGCTGTTCGGGCACGCGAAAGGCGCGTTCACCGATGCGCGCACCGCCAAGCGCGGCCTCTTCGAGGAGGCCGACGGCGGGACCCTGCTGCTCGACGAGATCGGAGAGCTGCCGCTGCTCGTGCAGCCCTCGCTGCTCCGGGTGCTGCAGCAGGGCGAGGTGCGGCGGGTGGGGGACAGCCGCGCCGCGCGCGTGGACGTGCGCGTTCTCGCCGCCACCAACCGCGACCTCTCCGCGCACGTGCAGGCAGGGCGCTTCCGCGAGGACCTCTATTACCGGCTCAACGTGGTCCAGCTGAAGCTTCCGCCGCTCCGCGAACGGCAGGACGAGATCGCGGTGCTCGCGGAGCGGATCCTCGCCCGCCACTCCGATCGCATCGCCATGCCGCCGCGCCGTCTCTCGCCGAGGGCGCTGGAGCTGCTGCAGCGCTACCGCTGGCCGGGGAACGTCCGGGAGCTGGAGAACGCGCTGGAGCGGGCGGTGGTCCTCGCCGAGGACGAGGAGATCGGGCCCGAGGCGCTTCCGGATGCGGTGCAGCGCGCGGTCGTGCCGGAGCCGCCGCCTTCGCATCCCGACCCCGGCGATCTCTCGGTGAAGCGCGCCCAGAGGGCGCTGGAAGCGGAGCTGATCCGCCGCGCGCTGGAACGGACGCAGGGCAACCGGACGAAGGCGGCCGAGCTGCTCGAGCTCTCGCCGCGAGCATTGCTCTACAAGATCCGCGAATACGGGCTCGAATGAGCGCGGCCGCCGGTGAGCGGCGGCGGCCATACAGCTACAGCAGAATCATCCGGGCGCCGGTCCGATGGGCCTCCCGCGGCGCCGGATCTGCATGGATGTCGGTGCGACATCTCCAAGCCACCGGGGACACTCACCTTTCCCTTCTGCCCAGAGGTGCGCCGAGCCCCGGCATTGCGGGTGGAGTGACGGGTCAGTACTGGGTCATTGACCCCTCACTGCGGACAGTTCCTTGACCGCCTACACGGTATCGATCCAAGGATACTGCCTGCTCGCGGAGGGGCCGCGTGAATCGAGTGCAGAAATTCCGGGAGGCTGCGCTGATGGCGAAGGCCGAGCTGGCGCGCAAGGCCGGCGTCTCCGAATCGACCATCGATCGCGTCGAGGCGGGCAACGACTGCCGGATGGAGACCAAGCGCAAGATCCTCTTCGCGCTCGGCTTCACCATCCAGGAGAGCGCAAAGCTTTTTCCACGGCCCAATGGCGGCAATGGGCGCCAGCGCCTGGTGAGGGGCTGATGGATCTTTTTTTTGGGCACCCCGGCGGCAATGTTAGCGTCGCGACAAGGGTGTTGACGCCCGGCGAGGAAGGCTGAGGGGGGCATGGCAAAGAGCAAGCTCGCGCTCGGACTCGACATCGGTTCGTCCTCCGTCAAGCTGGTCCAGCTGAAGGAGGCGAAGCGCGGCTACATCCTCGACGCCTTCGGCGTGGCCAACCTGCCGCCCGAGGCGATCGTCGACGGCGCCCTGATGAACTCCACCGCCATCGTCGAGGCCATCCGCGGCCTGGTCGCCCAGTACAAGCTGAAGAACCGCGAAGCCGCCATCGGGGTCTCCGGCCACTCGGTGATCATCAAGAAGATCAGCATGCCGAAGATGACGCAGGAGGAGCTGGAGGAGAGCATCCAGTGGGAGGCGGAGCAGTACATCCCCTTCGACGTCAAGGACGTGAACATCGACGTCCAGATCCTCACTCCCGCAGACGTGGACACCGGCACCGGGCAGATGGACGTCCTCCTGGTGGCCGCGAAGAAGGACATGATCAACGACTACACCTCGGTGGTCTCCGAGGCCGGGCTCTCGCCGGTGGTGGTCGACGTCGACGCCTTCGCGGTGCAGAACTCGTTCGAGATCAACTACGATCTGCCGCGCAACGAGACCATCGTGCTGGTGAACGCCGGCGCCAGCGTCTGCAACATCAACGTCCTCGCCAACGGCCTCACCACCTTCACGCGCGACGTGACGATGGGCGGGAACCAGTTCACCGAGGAGATCCAGAAGCAGTTGAACGTCAGCTACGACGAGGCGGAGAAGCTGAAGGTGGGCGGGGACGCCGCGCAGGATTCGGAGTCGGTGGTCCCCCAGGAAGTGGAGCGCGTCATCCAGGGCGTGGCCGACCAGATGGCCGGCGAGATCCAGCGCTCGCTCGACTTCTACACCGCCACCGCCGCCGACTCGCACATCGCAAGGCTCTATCTCTCCGGCGGGACCGCCAAGATCCCCGCGCTCTTCAAGGTCATCGAGCAGCGGGTGGGCGTTCCGGTCGAGATCCTCAACCCCTTCAAGGGCGTGGAGATCGACAACCGCCGCTTCGATCCCAACTACGTGATGGACGTCGCCCCCTCGGCGGCGGTGGCCATCGGGCTTGCCCTGCGCAAGTCGCACGAGCGGTAGGAGGACGCGCCGATGATCAAGATCAACCTCCTCCCGGTCCGCGCCGCCAAGAAGCGGGAGTTCGGCCGCCAGCAGCTGGTGCTGTTCGTCCTCCTGCTGGTGCTGGCCGGGATCGGCAACTACTTCGTCTACAACCGCTTCGAGTCGCAGCTGAGGGGCCTCGACAAGCAGATCGCCAGCACGCGCGCCGAGATCGCGCAGCTGGAGAAGACGATCGGCGAGGTGAAGTCGATCAAGGACGACAAGAAGGCGCTCGAGGACAAGCTCAGGGTCCTCGACGCGCTGAAGAAGGGCCGCACCGGGCCGGTGAAGGTGCTCGACGAGCTGGCCTCGCTGATCCCGGAGAAGGTGTGGCTGCTCGACTTCAGCGAGCAGGCCGGCGGTGTCGCCATGATCGGCCAGGCGTCGAGCTACGAGGATCTCTCGACCTTCTCCAAGAAGCTGAAGGGCTCCACTCACTTCCTGAACATCACCATCAAGGGTGCGCGGCAGCGCGCGGATGGCACCGTCGACTGGACCATCACCTGCACCGCGAACTACTCGGCCTGAGGCGATAGAGATGGCGCTCACCGGACAGGAAGTCCTCAACGCGGTCAACAAGATGCCCCTCGGCCAGAAGGTCGGGGTGGTCGCCGGCGTGGTGATCCTGCTCTCCGCGGCGAACTGGTACTTCTTCATCGATCCGATGCAGACCCAGATCACGTCGCGGCAGAACTCGCTGCGGCAGCTCGAGGACGAGCTGATCCAGAAGCAGTCGATCGCCAACAACCTGGCGCAGTTCAAGCACGAGAAGGAGATCCTCGAGCGGCGCCTCGCCCAGGCGCTCACCGAGCTCCCCAACGAGTCGAACATCGACGACCTGATCCGCTCGCTGTCCGAGATCGGGACGAAGAGCGGGCTGACGATCACCAGCATCGATCCGCAGCCCGAGCAGCGGCAGAGCTTCTACGCCAGCATCCCCATCGTCATGGCGGTGACCGGCAACTACCACGAGATCGGCGTGTTCCTCGACGCGCTCTCCAAGCTCGCCCGCATCGTCAACGTCACCAACATCAAGATGGGGCAGGCCCGGCTCACCAACGAGAAGCTGGTGGTGAACGCCACGTACGTGGCCACCACCTTCCGCTTCCTTCCGCCCGAAACCGCACCGGCGAAGGGGGCCGTGAAATGAGCCGCCGCGCCTTCGTCGCCGCGGCGCTGCTCGTCGCGGCCTGCGGGAGCCCGCCGCCGCCGCCGCGCAAGACGGCGGCGACCAATGCGCCCAAGCCGGTGGTGGACGAGGAGATCAAGCCTCAACTGCCGGCGAACATCTACGTGTACACGCCCATCGGCAAGCGCGATCCGTTCCAGAACACGTCGGTGAAGCAGACCGGCTTCGGACGGGCCTCGTCGAATCCGGGGCGGGTGAAGACGCCGCTGGAGAAGTGGGGTCTCGATCAGCTCAAGCTCTCGCTGACGGTGACCGGCACGGCGAACCCGATGGCGATGGTGGAGGACCCGGATCACCGCGGGTGGCCCGTGCGCATGGGCGACTTCATCGGCCAGAACGGCGGCAAGGTCACCGGCATCCACCGCGACGAGATCGTGGTGACGGAGACCATCACCGACCATTCCACCGGGCGCGTGTACCCGCAGAACGTGAAGCTGACGGTGCCCGTCTCCCGCGAAGAAGAGCGGGATCTCAGGGCGCTCCACGAAGGCGAGCACCTCGGCATCGCGAAGGGGGAACAATAGTGCCCGCCGCGACTCGGAAGGAGAAACGAATGGCCATCCTGATTCTCTTCGCCGCGGCGGTGATCGCGGGCGCTCCGGCGACCCGCGCAGCCGCGCCGGAGAAGGCGGCGTCGCCGGCGGACCCGAACGTGGTCCTCTCGCGCGAGGACGTCCGGCAAGTGAAGGACCCCGCGCACCGGCTGGCGACGGTCGAAGTCACCGAGGAGGATGGCGCTGCGCTGGTCCGGATCGGCGCGGACGGCGGGATCGGCAGCATCGGCATCGTCGAGCTGCGGAATCCGGCCCGGCTGGCGCTCGATCTGCATGGCCTCCGCGGGAGGTTCGGGAAGGCCGAAGGCGCCCTGCTGGTCAAGGGCGTCCGGATCGCCCGCAACGATCAGGGCATGCGGGTGGTGATCGACGCCGAAGGCGACACGCTGCCGGCCTACGAGATCGTCCGCGTCGCCTCGGGTCTCCACGTCCGCGTCGGCGCGGCGAAGGAGGCGCAGAAGGCGCAGAAGCCGCCCGCTCCGGCCCCGGCGAAAGCGGCGGTCGCGCCGGTCGCTGCAGAGGCGAAGGCCGCAACCGCCGAGGTGGCGAGGATCCCCGGCGCTCCGAAGCTCGTGCAGGTCCGCGCCGTCGATCTGCGGACCCTGGAGAACCGCACCGAAGTCCTGGTCGCGCTCGACGAGGCGGTCCGCTTCGAGATCTCCCGGCCTGACGCCACCACCTCCATCCTCACCCTGCACAACGCGCTCTTGCCCGACCGGCTGGAGCGCAACCTCGATTCCAGCTCGCTGGGCGGCCCGGTCGCGATGCTCTCCAGCTACCGGGTCCCGGGCGGAGGCGGCGACGTGAAGGTGGTCGCCACCGTCGCCAAGGGCACGCTCGACGAGATGACCGCGCAGCGCGGCACGCTGATCTGGAAGTTCGGCGGCCCGAAGACGGTCGCCCAGGCCGTCACTCCCGCTCCGCGTGCCGCGGCGATGGCGTCCGATGCCCGCGCTGCCGCGGCGCAGAGCAGCGTCTACGACGCCTCGCAGTACACCGGCCGCAAGGTGGACTTCAACGTCAAGGACATCGACATCAAGAACCTGCTCGGCGCCATCGCCGAGATCAGCAAGAAGAACATCATCGTCGCCGACGACGTCCGCGGCACCGTCACCATCAAGCTGCGCAACGTCCCCTGGGACCAGGCGCTCGACATCATCCTCAAGTCCAAGGGCCTCGGGCGCGAGGACATCGGCAACATCATCCGCGTCGCCCCCATCGAGACCTTGCGGGCGGAGCAGAAGGCGGCGGCGGAAGCCTACAAGAACCGCCAGGCCACCGAGCCGCTCAAGGTCCGGCTGATCCCCGTGAACTACGCCAAGGCCGACTCGCTGACCGCCCAGCTCAAGGACGCGCTCACCGAGCGCGGCACGGTCTCCGTCGACAGCCGCACCAACACGCTGATCGTCAAGGACGTGCAGGAGGCGCTGCTCCGGGCCGAGGGCATCGTCAGGAACCTCGACACCCAGACGCCCGAGGTGCTGATCGAGGCGCGCATCGTCGAAGCGGCCACCAGCTTTGCGCGGAGCGCCGGCATCCAGTGGGGCGGCAACGTCAACATGGCGCCGACCTTCGGCAACCCGACCGGATTGATCTTCCCCAACATCCTCGCGGTCGCCGGCGCCGCCGACGACCCGGCCGCGCCGACCAGCGGCCTGCAGGGCATCGGCGCGCCGAACTTCGCGGTGAACATGCCGGCGCCGATCGGCATCAACAACGGCGGTGGTCTCGGCTTCGTGTTCGGGAGCGCGGGCGGGGCGGCGAACCTGAACCTGCGCCTCTCCGCGGCCGAGAACAGCGGCACGATCAAGACCATCAGCTCGCCGCGGGTGGTCACCGTCGACAACGTCGACGCCAGCATCAGCCAGGGCGTCAGCATCCCGTTCTCGCAGACCAGCGCAGCCGGCGTGACCACCTCCTTCATCGAGGCGCGCCTCGAGCTCCGCGTCACCCCGCACGTGACGCAGGAAGGCTCGATCCAGATGCGCATCAACGCCACCAACAACCAGCCGAACCCGCAGCTCACCGGGTCGAACGGGCAGCCCTCGATCAGCCGCCGCGAGGCGCGCACCGAGGTGCTGGTCCGCGACGGCGAGACCACGGTGATCGGCGGCATCTACACCCGCCGCAACTCGGAGGCCTGGAACGAGGTCCCGGTGCTCTCGAAGATCCCGGTTCTCGGCTGGCTCTTCAAGAAGAAGGCGGTCACCGACGACCGCACCGAGCTGCTGGTCTTCATCACCCCCCGCATCGTCAACCGCTCTCAGTCCGTCGTCGCCGCCGTTCCACCGGTGGTCGACGAGGGAAAGCAGTAGGAGGAACGGAGATGAACGTCCGCAACGGCATCGCGCTGCTGGGGCTGCTCGCCGCGGCCTGCTCGACCAACAACCAGCGCTCGGACCTGGTGATCACCAAGGTGATCGAGGCGACCAACAACGGCACCGCCTGCGTCTTCGACACGGCGTCCCAGGAGCTGGTGTTCTCGACGCTGAATCCCACCACCAACCTCGGCGAAGTCGCCGCGGTGGTCGAGAACCGCCTCTCCGATCCCAGCTCGATCAATCCGTTGCTGCGGACGAACAGCGCGCTCTTCGAGCCGCACCAGGTGGTGGTCGATTACGAGGTGCTTCCCCGGACCTCGGGCGCCCCGCCGCCGTACGGACCGATCCCCCGGCAGATCGTCGCGGCCGGCGGAGTGGTGGTCCCGACCGGCGGCGAGGGGACCGTCGCGGCGCCCCTCTTCCTCCCCGGCGTGCTGCCTGCGGCTGCCGCCACCAACGACATCATCCGCGTCATCTTCCATGTCGAGGGAAAGCTCGCGGACGGATCCACCGTCCGCACCACCGAGCGGGAGTACCTGTTCAAGATCTGCACGACCTGCACGACGACCAACGCCTGTCTCTGAGAGCTTGACCGGCGCGGAGGTCGCGTGACAGATCGGCCGCTGTGACGCGGACGCTTGCGGAGTTGTACGTGCGGCAGGGCTTGATCGGGCGGGCGCGCGAGATCTACCGCCGGCTTGCGGAGGCGGGCGACGAGGCGGCCCGGCTGCGGCTGGCCGAGCTTCCCTCGGCGCCGGAGCGGATCGCGATGCTCGGCGAGTTGCTGGCGAGGGTGCAGGACCGCAGACGAGGACAGTGAGATGGCGTTCAAGGAAGACCTCGAACAGATCTGCGGCAAGGTGGAGGGCTCGTTCGCCGCGAGCGTGATGGGCTTCGACGGCATTCCCATCGAAACCCATGAGGCCCGGCCGCCCGACGGGATCGAGCTGCAGAGCCTTTTGGTCGAGTACTCGGGCATCGTCTCGCAGGTGCGGCAAGCCGCGGAAGCGCTGCAGATGGGAAGGGCGAGCGAGGTGTCCATCCGGACCGAGAAGCTGGTGGCGGTGGCGAGGCCACTGACGCCCGACTACTTCGTCGTCCTGGCGCTCTCTCCGGAAGGCAACGTCGGACGCGCGCGGTACGAGCTGCGCGTGGCCAGCGCGAAGCTGGTGGCGCAGCTCTAAGGCATCGTCTCTCTGGACGATTCCAGCGGTTTGCGGTAGACCCGCGCGCCCTTACGCGAAAAGCACGGGCAAGGGAGAGCGCAGCGATGGCGGATGTGATCGACACCAGCGAATTCCGCAACGGCCTGAAGATCCTCATCGACAACGAGCCGTTCGTGATCGTCGAGTTCCAGCACGTGAAGCCCGGCAAGGGCTCGGCGTTCGTGCGCACGCGCTACAAGAGTTTGATCAGCGGCCGGACCCTGGAGAAGAACTTCAAGTCCGGCGAGAAGGTGGGCCGCCCCGACATCGAGGAAAAGAAGATGCAGTACCTCTACAAAGAGGGCGACCACTACGTCTTCATGGACTCGAAGAACTACGAGCAGAGCCACATCGACGCGGCGGGGCTGGGCGACTCGAAGAATTTCCTCAAGGAGAACATGGACGCTTCCGTGCTCTTCTGGAACGGCCGGGCCATCTCCGTCGACCTGCCGAACGCCGTGGAGCTGCGGGTGACCAAGTGCGATCCGGGCGTCCGGGGCGACACCGTCTCGGGCGCGATGAAGCAGGCGACGCTGGAGACCGGGTACACGCTCAACGTGCCGCTGTTCATCAACGAGGGCGATATCTTGAAGATCGACACCCGCACAGGCGAGTATCTCACCCGCGTCGGCTAGCCGATCGCGGCGCGAGCGTTCCAGAGGGAAAGGGCGCGTGTGGACGTCGACAAGCTGAGAGCCATCCTCACGGCGCTGCAGGGCACGGACGTCACCCGGCTGACCTGGGTGTCGGGACAGGAGACGCTCGACGTCCGCCTGGGCCATCCTCCGGTCGCGCCGGCGGTCGCCGCGCCCATCCCCGTTGCCCTGGCCCCGGCTCCGCAACCTGCCCCGGCGGCAGCGCCGCCTCCGCCGGCGGCCGCCGCCGCCGCTCCGGCGCCTGCGCCGAAGCCGGCGGACGACAAGAAGACGTTTACGGTCAACTCGCCGTTCGTCGGCACGTTCTATCGCTCCGCGTCGCCCGACAGCCCTCCGTTCGCGGACGTCGGCCAGGTGGTGAAGAAGGGGCAGGTGCTCTGCATCGTCGAGGCGATGAAGCTGATGAACGAGATCGAGGCGGAGCAGCCCGGGCGCCTGACCGAGGTGCTGGTGCAGAACGGCAGCCCGGTGGAGTACGGCGAGCCGCTCTTCCGCCTCGAGCCGGTTTAGTGTTTCACCGGATCCTCATCGCCAACCGCGGCGAGATCGCGCTGCGGGTGATCCGCGCGGCGCGCGAGCTGGGCGTGGAGACGGTCGCGGTCCACTCCACCGCCGACGCGAGCTCCCTGCACGTCCGCTTCGCGGACCAGTCGCTCTGCATCGGGCCGCCCCCGTCGAAGGAGAGCTATCTCAACATCCCCGCCATCCTCTCCGCGGCCGAGCTGAGCGGCGCCGACGCGATCCATCCCGGTTACGGGTTCCTCAGCGAAAATGCAGAGTTTGCCGAGATGGTGCAGCACTCCGGGCTGGGCTGGATCGGGCCTCGTCCGGAGATGATCCGGATGATGGGCAACAAGGTCCGGGCGAAGGAAGCGATGAAGGAGGCCGGCCTGCCGCAGCTTCCCGGCAGCGAAGGCGTGGTCAACGACGAGCGCGACCTGGTCCGGCTGGCGGAGAAGGTCGGGTTCCCGGTGATCCTCAAGGCGGCGTCGGGAGGCGGGGGCCGGGGGATGAAGATCGTCCGGGAAAAGGAACAGCTCGCCCCCATGTACCGCACCGCCTCCGCCGAGGCGCTCGCGGCCTTCGGCAACGGCGACATGTACGTGGAGCGGTACGTGGAGCGCCCGCGGCACATCGAGATCCAGATCGTCGCCGACGAGCACGGCAACGTGATCCACCTCGGCGAGCGCGAGTGCTCGGTCCAGCGGCGGCACCAGAAGATGCTCGAGGAGAGCCCGTCGCCGGCGCTGAACGAGCGCCTTCGCGAGCGGATGGGCCGGGTGGCGGTCGAGGCGATGCGGAAGATCCGCTACAACAATCTCGGCACCATCGAGTTTCTGCTCGACGAGCGCAACGACTTCTACTTCATGGAGATGAACACCCGGATCCAGGTCGAGCACCCGGTCACCGAGAGCGTCACCGGGCTGGACCTGGTCAAGGAGCAGATCCGGCTCTCCGCCGGCGAGGAGCTGGGGCGGACGCAGAAGAGCATCTCCATGAAGGGCCACGCGATCGAATGCCGCGTCAACGCGGAGGATCCGGTGTCGTTCGCGCCCTCACCCGGGCTCATCACCGCCTACAACGCGCCGGGAGGGCTGGGCGTGCGGATCGATTCCGCGGCGTACGAGCAGTACCGGGTGCTGCCGTTCTACGATTCGATGGTGGCGAAGCTGATCGTCTTCGCCGACAACCGGCCGGCGGCGATCATGCGGATGCGCCGCGCGCTGGAGGAATACATCGTCGAAGGCATCCGCACCAACATCGCCTTCCACAAGAAATTGCTCGTGTACGAGCCTTTCGTACAAGGTAGGTACGACACCAGGCTGGTGGAAAAGCTGCTCGCGGACAACCCGAACTGACCGCGTGCCGCAGGGTGGGAATCTTCCGCCCGGACGGAGCGTCTCACCTCGCGTTACAGCCTTGACCCAAAAGCAGATTCCCCGTTACGTTGGGACGCTGGTCCTTCCCTCCCCTCCGCCTCCGCGAGCCTCCGGCCGATGGACAAAAACAAGGTCATCGACGCCGCCGCGAAGCTGATCGCGAAGGGCGCGTTCGACAAGGCCGTCAAGGAATACCAGCGCGTGCTGGAGATGGATCCGGACGACGTCCGCGTCCTGCAGAAGCTCGCCGAGCTGTACCAGAAGATGAACCGCAAGTCGGACGCGGCGGACTGCTTCGAGAAGGTGGCGCGCACCTACTCGCAGCAGGGCTTCTATCTCAAGGCCGTCGCCCTCTATAAGCAGGTGCTCAAGGTCATCGACCGGATCGAGGTGAACGTCCGCCTCGCCGAGCTGTACCAGCAGCTCGGGCTGGTGGGCGACGCCACCAAGGAGTGGCAGAGCGTCGCCGCGCATTACGAGAAGGCCGGCGACACCAAGGCCAGCCTCGACACCCTGAAGAAGCTCGTCGACCTCGACCCGGACAACGTCGCCGCGCGCATCCGCCTCGGCGAGCAGTACGCCCGGCAGGACGATCTGATCGAAGCGGTGGCAGAGCTGCGGCGCGCCGCGCAGTACCTGCAGCGCAACGGGCGGCAGGACGACTACCTGCGGGTGGCGGAGCGGATCAGCCATCTCGACCAGAACGATCTCGTGCTGGCCAAGGAGCTGGCCGAGCAATACCTGGCGAAGGGCGACTCGAAGCGCGCCCTGGCGAAGCTGCAGATCTGCTTCAAGGCCGATCCGCGGGAGCTGGCCACCCTGACGATGCTCGCCCGCGCCTTCCAGGAGCTGGGCCAGGTCTCCAAGACGGTGTCGGTCCTGAAGGAGCTCGCGCGCGTCCACCTCGACGCCGGTCGGGCCGCCGAGGCGAAGAAGACCTTCGCGCAGGCGCAGGAGCTCGCGCCCGACGACGCCGAGCTGAAGGCCGCGATCCACAGCGTCGACTCCGCCGCGGCCCAGCGCAGGACGCCCGAGCCGGCACGCCCCGCGCCGGCGCGGACTCCGCCTCCGCCCGCGGCACGGCCGGCGGTTGCCGCGGTGGTCACGCCGCCGCCTCCCCCCAAGGCGAAGCCGGCGCCGCCCGCCGTGATTTCGCCGCCGCCCCGCCCGGCGACCGCGCCGATCGTCGGCGCGAGGCCGCCTACCGCGCCCGTCCAGGCCGGCGGAGCGGCCTTGCCGCCGCCCACGCCGGCCCAGATCCCCAAGCTCCTCAAGGAGACCGAGGTCTACGTCAAGTACGGGCTCCACGAGAAGGCGCTCGATCACCTGCGCCGGATCTTCTCGGTCGACCCGGACAACATCGACGCGCACGAGAAGGCAAAGGCGGTTGCGCTGGCGACGGGGCGGACGGAAGACGCGCTCGCCTCGCTGAACACCATGCTCCGCCTCTGCGAGAAGCGGCGCGACCCGCGCGCCGACGCGGTGCGCGCCGAGCTGCGATCGCTCGGAGCGGGCGGCGACGAGGTGGTCCTCGAGGGGGCGGATCTGGAGCTCGAGGTCAGCGAGCCGCCGCGGGCCGCGGAGCGCGTCGTCCAGGGCGAGCCCGCTGCGGCGGAGGACGAAGACGAGTTCGCCGGCGATCTCGCGGAGGCCGACTTCTATCTCCAGACCGGCCTTCCGGAAGACGCGCGCGCCATCCTCGAAGGCATCACCATGGCGGCCCCCGACCATCCGGGCGCCCTGGAGCGGCTGCGCAAGCTGGGCAGCGCGCCCCGCGCCGCGGCGCCGGACAAGGACCACGACGATCTCGCCGCGGAGCTCGCCGCAGAGCTGGCGGCCGAGGTCGGCCTCACCGCCACCGAGGACGACAAGCCGCTCGACGGCGACGTGCTCGAGTCCTTCCAGGTGCCGGCGCACGAGGTGCTCGGCGAATTCCGCGCCCGCCTCCAGCAGGTGGTCCGGCCGGAGGACGTCCAGACCCACTACGATCTGGGGATCGCCTACAAGGAGATGGGCCTGCTCGACGAGGCCGTCGCCGAGTTCGAGGTGGCGTTGCAGCACGGCGGCGGCACCCGCGGCGCGGACTGCCTGACCATGCTCGGCGTCTGCGAGCTGGAGCGCGGCAACGGAGAAGCGGCGACGCGGCACTTCCAGCAGGGACTCGAGCTGCCTGGTCTGGCGGCGGCGGCGCGGCATGCGCTCCAGTTCGAGCTGGGCGGCGCTCTCGAGTCGCTCGGCCGCCCCGCGGACGCGGTCGAGCAGTACCAGACGCTCGCCGGCGAGGACGCGAGCTACCGCGACGTCGCTGCCCGCCTGCAGCGCCTCGGCGGCGCGGTCGCCAAGGGCCGCCCGATCGTCAAGCCTTCCTCGACGCCCCCGGCCGCCCAGCGCAAGGCCGCGGCGCAAACCGGCGCGGCGCCCGCCGCCCGCGCAGCCTCCGGCACCTCGCAGCCGAACGACATCCCGCAGAAGAACCGCAAGATCGGCTTCGTGTGATGAACTATCTCGACTACTACGAGCTTGCGCAGGAACCGTTCTCGAACGCGCCCGTTTCGCGTTTCTACTTCAATTCCCCGCAGCATTCGCAGGCGCTGGTGCGGCTCACGCACCTCTGCTCGCAGATGAAGGGCCTCGGCATCCTGGTCGGGGACATCGGGGCGGGGAAGACCACGCTCGCGCGGCGGCTGCTCGATTCCTTGCCGGAGAACGAGTACGAGGCGGCGCTGCTGGTGATCATCCACAGCGGCGTGACCGCTTCCTGGCTCCTGAAGCGCATCGCCCTCCAGCTCGGGGTGGAGGCGCCCAGCGAGGACAAGCTGACGCTGCTCGGACAGCTCTACCAGCGCCTGGTCCGGATCTACGAGTCCGGCCGGCGGGCGGTGGTGCTGATCGACGAGGCGCAGATGCTCGCCACCCGCGAGCTGATGGAGGAGTTTCGCGGCCTGCTCAACCTCGAGGTGCCGGAGCGCAAGCTGCTCAGCCTGATCTTCTTCGGGCTGCCGGACATCGAGCAGAACCTGAAGCTGGACCCGCCGCTCGCGCAGCGCGTCTCGATGAAGTACCGGCTCGACCACCTCAACGCGGAGAGCACCGAGGCGTACATCAAGCACCGGCTGCGCCTCGGCGGCGCGGCACGGATGCCGTTCACCCCGGGGGCGGTGGCGTCGGTGCACCGGTTCTCCAGCGGCACCCCGCGGGTGATCAACACCCTCTGCGACAACGCCCTGTTCGAAGGGTACGTCGCGCGGGTCCCTATGATCGACGACCAGATGATCGAGCGCGTCGCGCGCGACCTGGGGCTCGACGGCGCCTCGCCGCCCTCCGGCGCGGCGAAGAAGCCCGTCGCAATCCCGCCACCCGCCGCGGCCGAGAAGGGCAAGCAGATCGATCTCGGCGAGATCGATCGGTACCTGGCGGGGCTCGCAAAGCCGAGCTGACGCGTGCTGAGCCGCATCCTCGTCGCCGCAGGCCTCGCCGCCGCCGTGGTCTTCGGGGCAGCGATCGCGTTCTTGCGCACGGAGTTCGTGGCCAACAATCTCTGCGCGTATGCGGTCGCCACCATCGAGGAGGCCACCGCAGCCAGGGTCCAGGTCTCGCGCTGCTCGGTGCAGCCGGAACAGGGAAAGCTGACCATCGAGGGGCTGAAGGTCGGCGATCCCGGCGGCCGGATCGACCTGGAAGTGGCTCGCGTCTTTGCCCAGGTGAAAGTGCGCCCGCTCCTGCAGCGTCTCCGGCTGGAGCGGCTGGAGCTCGATCATCCGCGGCTCCGGCTCGCGCTCGACCGGGCCGGCGCGTCTCCTCCGTCCGGAGGGCAGTGCCTGCCCGATCTGCTCGACCGATTCGAGTTCGGCCGGGTGAAGGTGCGCAAGGCGGCGGTGGAGGTGCGCACCGCGGGCGCACGCCTGGTGCTTCCACACGCCGGCCTCTCGCTGAAGGGAAGCGGGTCGCGGATCTCGGTGGGCCTTTCGACGCGCGCGGGCTCGCTGGAGTTGCCGGGCCGCACGATCGGACTGGTCTCGTCGAGGGTCGCCGCCATCGTCGACCTGCGCGGCAGCGGCAGCGTCGACCTGCGCCGGGGGGACGTGATCGGCATCGACGCCTCCGCGTTCCTCAAGGGAAAGCTGCAGAACCTCTGCAATCCGCAGATCGACCTCGCCGCGAACGTGCGGGTCGACGATCTCGAGGCGGCGAGCGCGCGGCTGATCCCGGGCATGCTGCGCACGTTGAAGGGCGGCGTCTCCGCGGACGCGACGGTCTCCATCGCGCGCGGCGTTCCGCACCTGAAGGGCGATCTGCGCCTGCGCGGCGTGGTGGTCGACAACTTCGTTCCCGGCGATGCGCGGCTGCGCTTCGACCTGACGCCTGCGCGGGTGAAGGTCGATCGCCTGGAGGTGCCCGTCGGGCGGGGACAGGTGAACGGGTCGATCGAGCTCTCGGTGGCCGAATCCTCGCTTCCGATCTCGGCAGACCTGATGCTCCGAGACATGGAGCTCGCCGATCTCCTCCGCAAGCTCGGGCTGCCGCGGGCCTGGGTGGTGCTGCGGACCAGCGGACGGGTGCAGGTGAAGGGAACCATCGCGCCGTTCCGGCTCGCCGGCGACACCGCCCTCGACCTCGCGGATTTTGCCGTGCTCGACCGCAGCTACGAGAAGCGTGCGCAGGCGAAGAAGATGTTCGAGTTCCCCCGCGGCAAGCTCGCCGGCCAGGTGTCGGTCGACGGGGAGAAGATCGTCGCCCACGCCGTGACGGTGGAGGTGGCCGCCTCGCGGCTGCAGGTGGAGAGCACCTTCTACACGGACGTCCATCGGGGCATGGAGCTCGCCGCCCAATCCGAAGGGATCGTCCTCGACGACTTTCTCGCCCACTTCGGGCCGCTCTCCGCCCACGGAAGCCTGAAGCTCTCGGCCACCGTGAACGGCCCATACGGCTCGCTCGCGATCGAGGGCGACACGGCGGCGCAGGGCGTGCGCTTCATGGACCTGTCGCTCGGCGACCTCACCACCCACGTGGGATTCGAGGCGCGCACGCTGAAGCTCTCGTTCGGCGGGATCCGGGGCCGCAAGGATCGCACCGCGTACCTCGGTCACATCGCGGTGGATTTCAGGACGCCGGCCACGCCCATCGAGGCGCACCTCGAGGTGCCCGACGGGCGCGTCCACGATCTGGTCGACCTCGCCGTCGGGATGGTCCCGACGCTGTCCACGATCCACGATCCCGACGAGGTCGACGGGCACCTCAGCGCCGCGATCGACGTCAAGGGTCCGGTCGCCGGTCCGGACGGCACGGCGTCGCTGCGCTTCGACCACCTCGATCTCTGGGGAGAATCCTTCGCCGACGGCGAGGCCCGGGTCTCGCTGCACGGCCGCGAGCCGCGGTTGCAGATCGAGAAGCTGGCTCTGCGGCACGGCGACGCCTCCGTCCGGCTCTCCGGCGCTTTCGGGCCGCACTGGAAGCTGGAGATGGACGCGGCCAGCGAGAGCTTCGACCTCTCCGACCTCGACATGGCGGAGGCGGCGAAGCTCTCCGGACCCCTGACCGCGACGGCGCGGATCCGCGGCGTCGCCGAGCATCCGGTGATCGACCTCGGCGTGAAGTTCACCGAGGGCATGTCGGGAGAGGCGGATCTCGGGGAAGGGGACTTGTCGCTGCGGATCGACGGCAAGGCGATGGCGCTCAAGGGAAAGGTGGGGACCCACGCGGTCGCTGGAGAGGCCCGGCTCGAGGGAGAGTTTCCCTACACCGCGTCGGCGACCGTCCGGGTGCCGGACCTCGCGCAGTACCTGGAGCTCTTCGTGCCCGACGCGAACATCCAGAGCGGCTCGCTCGCGGGCACGGTGGAGCTCAGGGGCCTCTTGCGGCGCTGGCGCGAGAGCGCCGGAGTCCTCACGCTCTCGCAGCTCCGGGTGGTGCGCAGCGATCTGGCGTTCGAGAGCGACGGTCCGGCGGAGGTGACCTTCGGGCCGGAGGGGGTGCGCACGCAGCGGCTGGCGCTCCGCGCCCCGTACACCACCGCCCAGCTTTCCGGTGGGCGATCCCGCGACGGCACCCTCGATCTGAAGCTCTCCGCCAGCATCGACGGGCGGGTGCTCGCGGGAGTGGTGCCGGACCTGGAGCACGCCTCGGGCCGGTATCTCATGCAGGCGACGGTCGGGGGCACCGCGAAGAAGCCGATCGTGCTGGGGAACGTGAGGGTCGAGGACGGGGCGCTCACGCTCACCGGGCTCCCGGTGGCGGCGCGCGGGCTCAACGGCAGCATCTCCTTCTCGCAGGACGCGCTGGTGATCGACTCCCTCTCCGGGAAGCTGAACAACGGTGAGGCGCGCGTCTCCGGCGGCATGGAGATGGACCGCCTGGTCCCCCGCAAGATCGACATCGCGGCGCACGTCAAGGACGTCAACGTCAAGCTCCAGGAGAACCTGAGCGGCAACGTCGACGGCGACCTCACCCTCTACGGCGCGCCGTACGAGCCGGTCCTCGGCGGCAATCTCCTGCTCTCGCAGATCCGCTACACCGAGGACATCGATCTGGAGAGATCGCTGCTCGACTTCTCCCGGCGGCCGCCGACGCCCAAGGTGCTCGCCAAGAGCGCGGTGGTGGTCCACTTCGATCTGGACGTCCACCTCTCCCGCGCCGTGCGCCTGGAGAACAACCTCGCGCGGGCGGATCTGAAGGGCGACCTCAAGGTCACCGGGACGTCGCGCGCCATCGGGCTGCTCGGCAGCGTGAACACGGTCCACGGCACCGCCACCTTCCGCGGCAACGAGTTCCAGATCGAGCAAGGGGTGCTCACCTTCATCGACCGGCAGCGCATCCGCCCGAGCTTCGACTTGCAGGCCAGCTCGCAGGTGACCGCGGGCAACCAGGTGTACAAGATCCGGCTGCACGCGTTCGGGACGCCGGGAGAGCCGCACGTCTCGCTCACCTCGGAGCCGTCGCTGGCGGAGGCGGACCTCGGATTCCTCCTCACCTTCGGCTTCGTCTCCCGCGACCTCCAGCAGAACAACTTCTCCGCGGCGGACTCCGGGCTGGCGATCGGGATCGAGGCCCTGAACAAGGCGACCGGCTTCTCCGAAGAGGTGCGCCGCTTCATCCCCAAGAACGCCATCCTGCGCGATCCCAACATCGACTTCGCCAGCGACTTCTCGGTGGCCACCAACCGGCTGGAGCCGATGGCGCGCTTCCAGTCGCACCTTCTCTCCGACCGGCTGGATCTGAAGGTCCTGGAAGGGCTCACCACGCGGCGGTACCGCGGGGTGATCAGCTACCAGCTCTCGGACGCGCTCTCCACCCGGTTCCAGCTCGACAACGAGCACATCACCACCGGCACCGGCACCGACTTCGGCCTCGATCTGCACCTGCAGTGGGAGGGGGATTAGTGCTGGGGCTCCTCTGTGCGCTCCTCCTCGCGCAAGCTGCCGCGCAGGAACCGCTGCGGGTGGGAGAGATCACGTTCGAGGGCGCGGACGCCGCATCGGTCCGCGAGCTCGTGGAGGTCAGGCCGGGGCAGCCCCTCGACACGCGAGACGTGCGCGACGCCATCCGCGCGCTGCATGCCAGCGCCCGATTCTCGCGGGTGGCCGCGTACGCCGAGCCGATGGGGGAAGGGCGGGTGCGGCTCGTCTTCGTGCTCACCGCCATCGAGAAGCTGGCCTCGGTGACGTTTCCGGGGCACAGCGCCTTGACCGAGAGCATGCTGCTGCAGAACGCGAACCTGACGGCGAACGCCGAGTTCCAGCCCGAGCAGGTGGGGCCGGCGATCGAGGCGATCCGGGCCGCATATTTCCGGATCGGCTATCGCCACGCGCGGATCACGCCGGCCCGGAAGTCGAGCCCCTCCGGAGTCGCGCTCGAGCTTCGCATCGCCGAGGGGCCGGTGACCCGGATCTCCGAGGTCCGCTTCGCCGGGGACCCGGGGCTCACCCCCGATCAGCTCTCCGCCGCGTTCCGTCTGGAGCCCGGCGACGTGCTCAATCTCGGGCTGCTCGAGGACGCCGTCCACCGCGTCCGCGAGCGTTACCGCAGGGCCGGACGGCTGCGGGCTCGCGTCGAGGCTCCGTCGATCGAGGAGCTGGACGAGAGCAGCGCCCGGATCGTCGTTCCCGTCGCTGCCGGACCGCTGGTGCGCTTCGAGCTGCGCGGGAATCGCGTGTTCTCCGATACCATCCTCGCCTCGCAGCTGGCGGTGGAGTCGGAAGAGCCGCTCGACGCGCAGGCCTCGCAGGAGCTGGCCGCGAGGCTGCGACGCTTCTACGTCAGCGCCGGATTCCTCCGCGCCAAGGTGGCGGAGCGGGGAATGGTCGGGCGAGACGGCGCGGAAGAGGTGGTGTTCAGCATCGACGAGGGGCCGCAGGTCCGGGTGGAGCGGGTCCTCTTCACCGGGAACAAGGGCATTTCCACCTCGCAGCTACGCGAGCGGCTCCTGCTGCTCTTGCGCGACAACATCGTGCGCGATCCGGCTTCGCGCGCGGATCCGGCGAGGGTGGAGCAGATGGGGGTGATGGGGAGGGTTCGCGTCCCGCACACGCCGCGGATCCGGGTGGACCCGGACACCGTGTTCGAGCCGGTGCTGTACGCGCGCGCGCTCAAGCAGATCGAGGATCTCTACAAGTCTGAAGGCTACCTCTCGGTCCGCGCCGGCCCTCCGAAGCTGGAGCCGATCGGCGGCAACCCGGCGCACGTCGAAGTGACCATCCCCGTCCGGGAAGGCGAGCAGACTCGCGTCGGGCGCATCCTGGTGGAAGGGGGCGGCGACGTTCCCGCCTCCGAGCTCGACGCGGCGATCGTGCTGCGCACCGGGCAGCCCTTCAGCTATCTGCGGGCGGAGGAGGGGCGCGCGGCGCTGACGCAGATCTTCACCCGCCGCGGGCATCTCTACACCCGGGTGGAGGACGAGGAGCAGTTCGAGGACACCGCCGTCGGCGCGTCGCGGGTGGACGTCCGCTACCGCATCCAGCCCGGGCCGGTGGTCCGCGTCGGAT
>DASREU010000018.1:0-9767 GCA_035651935.1 Myxococcales bacterium
GGTGGACCGGCTGGTCGGCCAGGAGGAGGCGGTCCTGAAGCCGCTGTTTCCGCCGATCGATCGGATCAAGGGTCTCGCGGGCACCACCGTGCTGGGCAACGGCCGCCCGCTGCTCGTCCTCGACCCGCGCGGCCTGCATGAGCTCGCCGAGGCGGCGCAGAGGGTGAGGGGGGCCGCCTGATGCAGCAGCGACGCCCGCTCACGCCGCTCGAGCTCACGCCCCAACAGGTCGAGGCGCTGCGGCAGCTCGCGCAGTTCGGGTCGGTCGACGCCGCCCGTTCGCTCGGGCGCCTCCTCGGGACGATGGTCGACGTGGCTGCGCCGCGGGTGCAGGTCGCTCCCAAGGGTGGACTCCAGCAGGTGCTGCAGCCCAACGGGGCCGCCTTCTCCGTCCACTTCGAGGTCGACGGCGGCGCGCGCCTGCGCTGGATGATGCACGTCACGCAGGAAGGGGCGACGCTGATGGGCGGCCTGCTCCTGGGCGCGCCGGGCGGCGACGTGCGCAAGCCGACCCTCTACACCAGCGCGCTGGCGGAGATGTCGAACATCGTCGTCTCCAGCTACGTGGGAGGAATGGCGGCGGCGGTGGGGCTGACGCTGGTCCCCTCCATCCCGCACGTCGGCACGGGAACGCTGGCGGAGACGCTCGAGGCCGCGTTCGGCGACCTCGACTCGAGCCTGCTGCTCGTCACCGACTTCCGCCTGCCCGGCGTCCGCTACGCCGGCCGCATCGTCGCCGCGCCAGTGGACGACTCGCTCTCGCGGCTCCTCTCGATGCTCGGGGTCGTGTGATAGATCGCGCGCGATGGATGTGCGCGCGCTGCGGGACTTTCTCGAAAAGGTGAGGTCGGGCGACACGTCCGTCGAGGAGGCGGCGCGCCGGCTGAGCGAGCTCCCCGTGCAGCGCGTCGGCGACTTCGCGCAGCTCGACGGCGAGCGGGCCCTGCGCATGGGCGTTCCCGAAGTCGTCTTCGGCGAGCGCAAGCGGCCCGAGCAGATCGGTGCGCTGGTGGAGCGGCTGGTGGCGCTCGGGCAGGCCGTCCTGGTCACGCGCATGCCGCCGGAGGCGGAGGCGGCCGCGCTCGCCGCGGCGCCCCACGGCCGGTACGATCCGATCTCCCGCACCTTCACCGCGCCGCCCCCTGGGGGTGCGCCTGCGCGCGAGGGGCTGGTGGCGGTGGTCTGCGCCGGCACCACCGACATCCCGGTCGCCGAGGAGGCTTGCGCGACCGCGCACCTCGTCGGCGCGCAGGTGGAGCGCGTCTACGACGTGGGCGTCTCCGGGCTGCACCGCCTCCTCCGCCAGACGCCGGCGCTGCGGCAAGCGGACGCGCTGGTGGTCTGCGCGGGAATGGAAGGCGCGTTGCCCTCGGTGGTCGGCGGCCTGGTGGCGCGCCCGGTGATCGCGGTCCCCACCAGCGTCGGATACGGCGCGTCGCTCGGCGGGATCGCGGCCCTGCTCGCGATGCTGAATTCCTGCGCCGCGAACGTCACGGTGGTCAACATCGACAACGGATTCGGCGCCGGCTTCGTGGCGGCCCTGATCGCGCGGCAGTCGCACGGGGCCCGCGCGGTGCGCGAGAAGGCGCAGGCGAAATGAGCGTGCTGGTGCTCGAGCCGGTGGGCGGGATCGCCGGCGACATGCTGGTCGCTGCCTTGCTGCAGCTGGGCGCGCCGCGCGCGGCGCTCGACGAGGGCCTTCGTGCGCTGGCGCTGCCGGGCCTCTCGCTGGAGACGCGCGAGGTGGAGGTCAGCGGGATCCGGGCGCTCCACTTCGACGTCCGGGTCGACGGCGACGGCCACGCGCACCGGCCCTGGCGCGAGATCCGCGACCTGCTCTCCCGCGCCCGGCTTCCTCCGCGCGCCGCCGAGCTGGCCCGCTCCGCGTTCGCCCTCCTCGCCGAGGCGGAAGGGCGGATCCATGGCCTCGCCGCGGAGCTGGTGGAGTTCCACGAGGTCGGCGCCGCCGATTCCATCGTCGATACCGTCGGCGCGGCGCTGCTCATCGACGCCCTCGCGCCGGAGCGGATCGTCTCGCTGCCTCCTCCGGCCGGCGGCGGTACGACGCGTTCGGCGCACGGCGTGATCCCGGTGCCCGCGCCGGCGACCCTGGAGGTGCTGCGCGGGCGGACGCTGCGGCCCAGCGGCGCGGGCGAGCGGACCACGCCGACGGGAGCGGCGATGCTCGCGGCCTGGACGGAGGAGGCGGCCGCGTTCCCCGAGCTGATCGTCCGGCGCATCGGGTACGGCGCCGGGACGCGGCGCTGGGAGGACGCGCCGAACCTGCTCCGTGCCGTACTCGGCGAGGCGGCCGCGAACGCCGATCGCGAGGCGGCGTGGGTGCTGGAGGCGAACCTCGACGACCTCTCCCCGCAGCTGATCGCGGCGGCGCTGGAAGCGGTGCTCTCCGCCGGAGCGCTCGACGCCTGGGTTTCGCCCGCGACCATGAAGAAGGGGCGTCCGGGGCACCTGTTCGGCGCGCTGGCGTCCGACGCGACGCGAGCGGCGATCGAGGTGGAGATGTTCCGGCAGACCAGCACCCTCGGGATCCGCAGGACGCGCGTCGAGCGCCGGATCCTCGACCGGGAGCTGATCGAGGTGGAGACGGCGTATGGAAAGGTGCGCGTGAAGGTCGGGCGCCTCTCGGGGGCGGTGATCAACGTCGCGCCGGAGTTCGAGGACTGCAGGAAGGCGGCCGAGCGGCAGCACGTTCCCCTGAAGGAGGTGATGGCTGCCGCCCTCTCGGCGTTTCGTGGAGCACGCTGACTCGCGCTAGGATTCCCGGCTGGGGGACGAGAGATCGACCCGTTGCAGCCGGAACCGCACAAGCATCGCCTGGCGCTGATCGGACCCGCCGCGCAGGCGCTCGCAGCAAGACTGACCGCCGCCGGCTTCGACATCGGAGAAGGCGGCGCGGCCGTCATTGATCTGTCCGGCGCGCGGGATCGGCTGGCCGAGGTCCGGCAGCGGTACGCGCCGGTGGTCGGCCTGCTCGCGGACGCCGACGCGGAGGGAGACGCCGAGCTTCTCGAGGGGCTGGTCCGGGTTCCGCACGCCGCGACGGACCTGCCGGGCCTGCTCCGGACCCTGATCCGGGCCGCGGCCGATCGCAGCGAGCTGCAGCGGCGCGCGGACGATCTCTCCGCCCTCGCCGAGCTGACCGGCGCGCTGGCCGCGGGCGGCGATCCCGAGCGCCTCCTCGCGCACGTGGTGGAGCGGATCGCGGGACGGCTGACCGTCGAGCGCTGCTCGCTGGTGCTGGTGACGCCGGAAGGGAAAGGGACGGTGGTCGCCTCCAGCGACGATCCGGCCGCGCAGGGGAAGCGCATCGATCTCGCCAACTATCCCGAGTTCCGCGAGGTGATCTTCACCGGGCGGCCGCTGGTGATCGACGACGCCCAGGCGCACCCGCTGCTCGATCCGGTGCGCGAGCGATTCGTGGTGAGGAAGATCAGCGCCATCGCCGTGGTGCCGATGGCCTGCGAGGGGACGGTCGCCGGCGTCCTCTTCGTGCGCTGCGGCAACCGTGGCGCCCTCACCGCGCGGGAAGTCGGTTTCCTCTCCACGGTGGCGAGCGCCGCGGCGGTGGCGCTGCGCAACGCCGGGCGGATCCAGAGCGAGCAGCGGCAGCGCGTCGCGGCCGAGCGCGAGATCTCGCAGCTGCGCCGCTACGAGGAGTTCTTCAGCCACGTGAACGACGGGATGGCGGTGCTCGACGAGCACGGCCGCGTGCTGACCCTCAACCCGGCGGGCTGCGCGATCCTCGGCGTCTCCAACGAAGAGGCGCGGGGCATGCTCCTGCCGGACCTGGTGGCTGACGGGAGCGCGATGCAGGCGAACCTGCTCTGGCGCGAGCTGGCCCGCGGCGGCCGGGTGCTCTCGGCGGATCTGACGGTGCGGACGAAGGCCGGCCGCCCGGTGACGCTCTCGGTCTCCGCCGGGCCACTCCGATCGCAGAACGGCCGCGCCATCCTCAGCTTCCGGGACGTCTCCGAGAACCGGCAGATCGAGAGCGAGCTGCGGAAGACGAAGGAGTTCCTCGAGCGGCTGATCGACGCCACGGCGGACGGGATCGTCGCGGCGGGGCTCGACGGGACGGTGCTGCTCTTCAACAAGGGTGCGGAGCGGATGACCGGGCTCTCCGCCGCGGAGGTGGTGGGGCGATGGAGCGCCCGCGATCTCTATCCGCCCGGCCAGGGGCGGGAGATCATGCGCCGCCTCCGCGCCGCCCGCGCCGCGGACGAGGAGTTCGGCCGCATGCGCTGCGAAGTGGTGGCGGAGAGCGGCGAGATCATTCCGGTCGACCTGTCCGCAGCCCTGGTCGCGGAGGACGGGCGCGAGACCGCGACGGTGGGCGTGTTCCGCGATCTGCGCGAGGAGCTCCGCCGGGAGACGGAGCTGCTCACCACCCGCGAGCGCCTGGAGGCGGCGGAGAAGGCGGCGCTGGTCTCGGAGCTGGCGGGAGCGGCGGCGCACGAGCTCAACCAGCCCCTCACCAGCGTGCTCGGATTCTCCGAGCTGCTCTTCCGGCGGACGCAGGAGAACGAGAGAGGCCGCGAGGAGCTCGCGGCGATCCTGCGCGAGGCGGAGCGGATGGCCGGCATCGTCAGGAAGATCGGCAAGATCACCCGCTACGAGACGACGCAGTACGTGGGCAAGACGCGGATCGTGGACCTGGAAAAGGCCTCGACTCCTCCGCCGGTGGTCATCCGCGACAAGGCCTGATCGCTGCCTCAGCGGGGCACGGCCAGCAGCGCATATCCGTGCACGCTGGGGAGAATGGTGGAGACGGAGAAGCCGGACGGATTGAGGGTGATCCGCTCGCCGTCCTTCCCCCCGCTGCGCTCCGGCGCGAACCAGTACCCGGCGCGCCCGCCGCCGGCGGCCTGGCCGGCGATCGTCACCTGCACTCCCTGCGCGGGCACGAACCGGTCGTCGTTCAGCTCGAGGTTGACGAAGTGCACGTCGAGCTTCCGCTCCGGATCCAGGTACGCCCGGGAGAGCAGCCGCCCGCGGCCCGAGAGGAGGACCTGCGCGCGTCCGCGGCCCGAGAGCTCGCGCAGCGCGCGCGCGAACGCGGCCTCCTGCGCGCCGTCGTCGAGGGCGAACACCCGCCCCTCGCCCACCCGCTCGAGCCCGGATCTCGCCTCGGGAAAGACGGGATCGCCGACGCGCGCCTCCTCGTCGATGGGAGTGCACTTCCCGAGCAGCAGCGCGTCTCCGCCCGCCTCCACGTAGCGTCGGGCCGCCGCCGCGTCTGCGGCCGAGAGCGCAGCCGCTCCCGCCAGCACCAGGAGCCGCGCGCGGACGCCGCCCGCGAGATCGAGGCGGACGCTGGCCTGGAGCTGGGACCGCGCGAGGGTGGCGACCGCGGCGGAGGCAGCGCGCTGGTGACCGCCCCCGGTCCAGTGATCGCAGCGCGGCGAGAAGAGCACCTCCGCGTCGAACAGCGGCGCCGCGGGCCGGAAGCGCTCGCGAACGAGGGAGAGGAAATGCCGGTGCGCAGCCAGCGCGGCCCGCGCCTCGGCCGAGGCGCCGGCGGGCAACATCAGATCCGCATCGCAGGCGCTCGTGAGCGCGGCGAAGAGCTGCACGTGCGCCGCAGTCGCCTCCGCCGGAAGCAGCGCGATCGCGGGCCGCAATCCGAGCGCGGCTCGCGCGGCCAGCAGCGGGAGGAGCGCGGAGAACGGGTCGAGCGAGGGGAGCTCGAACAGAAGACCGTCCAGGTGCGAGCAGAGCTCGACCGCCACGGGCGTCAGCGCGCCGACGCGCCCGAGCACGGCGATCTCGACGCTCCGCTTCCGCCGCGCCTCGTCGCGGGCCCGGAGGACGGCGCGCTTCCCCGCCTCCAGCGCCTCCGCCAGGCGCAGCGCCTCCTTCTGGCGCGAGAACGGACGCTCGCGCAGCGGAAGCGCCGAAGAGCGCAAGGGCTCGAGCGCGTCGAAGGGCTCGAAGTGGTCGCCATAGCCTTCGCGGAGCGACTCGACCAGCGCGAGCTCGCAGCTCCGGCAGTAGCCCGCGTCTTCGGGGCCCATCCGGTACCAGCGGTCGAGCCCTTCGAGGAGCACGGCCTCGCCCGCGAGCGCCGCCTTCGCCGCCAGCGCGCCGGCGGCATCGCGGCCTTCCAGCGACGACGCGCAGCGGACCGGCGCGGGCGCGCCGTCCAGCGCGCGGCACCGATCGCCGTCTCCGGAAGGCTCGCCGACGTCGGCCGCCACCATCCACGCGAGCTCGCGCGCCGGCGCCAGGGGTTCCTCCGCGCCGGCCGCAAGCCCCGGCACTCCGGACGCCGCGGGGAGAGCGCCCTTCTCCGGAACGCCCGGCGCGCCGGGTTCGACGGGCTGCGGCAACGCAATCCCGGGAGGAGGTGTGGCCTGCGCAGCAACCCGGATGGGAACGACAATCGCTTCGCTTCCCTCCGCTTTCGCCTCCCCGGGATGTTCGAGCGCGGACAGAGCGACGTGCCGCGACCTCGGGAACGTGACTTCGCGCGCCATCGGAGCGCGGAACCTAGCACAGCGCCGCCGGCTGCGATGGCCCGGTCCCTGCTCTGCGCAGCGCCGCCAGCCGAGGTGCCGGAGAGCGGAAGCAGGCGCCCGATTGCCGATTCGGAGAGCGGCACCCAGATTGCTCCAGCGGACCCCGGCAGGTCCGGCGGCCGGAGGCGAGAGCCCAGGCCGGTAGTGAACTCTTTCCAGCAGAGGACAGAAACAAAATGAGCTCCATTCTCGAGACGATCGCGCACCACTGGAAGGGCGGCGGCCCCGGGATGTACCCGATCGCCATCTGCCTCGTCTTCGCGGTCGCGGTGATCATCGACCGCATCCAGGTCCTCTTCTTCGCCGCCAGCGTGGACAAGGAACAGTTCCTCCGCGGCCTGAAGACCCACATCTTCAACGGCGATCTCGACAAGGCGATCAGCTACACCGCGGGCCAGAAGACCACGCCGCTCACCAACATCGTCAAGGCGGGGCTGATCAACGTCCCCAAGGGCGAGGATGAGGTGCAGGCCGCGATGGACGAGGCATCGCTTCGCGAGATGCCGCGGATCGAGAAGCGCACCGGCTACCTGGCGATGATCGGCAACGTCGCCACCCTGGTCGGCCTGCTCGGCACGATCATCGGCCTCATCCAGTGCTTCGCGGGCGTGGCGGGCGTGGACGCCTCGGAGAAGGCGCGCGTCCTCTCCGACGGCATCGCCGAAGCGATGAACTGCACGGCGTTCGGCCTGATCGTGGCCATCCCGGCGCTGGTGGCCTTCTCGCTCCTCCAGGGCCGGACCCAGCACATGATCGACGACATCAACGAAACCTCCGTCGGCGTGCTGAACCTGATCGTGGCGAACAAGGACAAGATGCGGATTCCGGCGAACCTGCCGCAGCAATAACTGCCACTCCCCAACCATCGAGGGACAAGACAATGGCAGGCGCATCGCCACAGGAACACACCGGGAAAGGCGGGAAGAAGCCGCTCGACGCCGAGCTCAACCTCGTGCCGTTCATCGACCTCCTCTCCTGCTGCATCAGCTTCCTCCTGATCACCGCGGTCTGGACCCAGATCGCGGGGCTCCAGGTGGCGAGCAGCGGCGGACCGCCGGATCCACAGGCGAAGGAGAGCACCATCGACGTGCGCCTGTTGCTCGGCGACAAGGGCTACCAGCTGACGGTGGCGGGGGCGAACATCGACATCCCCAAGCAGAACGGGGTCTTCGATCGCAAGACGCTGGGGGAGAAGCTGAAGACCTTGAAGACCAGCCTGCCGGACCAGACGGCGATCACCGTCCAGCCGGAGGACTCGGTGGCCTACGCCGACCTGGTCGAGACGGTGGACACCGCCATCGGCGAGCAGCTGCGCAACGTCACCGTTGCGCCGGCAAACTAGGGGGAGAGATGGCCATCGTCACTCCGGGCAAGCGGCCCTGCGATCGCATCGCACAGAGCAAGGCATTCGGGAAGAAGTTCCTCCGGGCGAAGCGCGGGGTCTACGCCGCCCTGACCCTCACCTCGCTGGTCGACGTGATGACGATCATCGTCATCTTCCTCCTGATGAACTTCAGCGCCAACGGCGAAGTGCTCTACATGAGCAAGGACATCAAGCTGCCGGACGCGTACCACGGCGCCGAGCTGGAGCGCGCCCCGGTGATCTCCATCTCCGCCGAGGCGGTGACCTTCGACGGGCGGATGCTGCTCAACACCGGCGAGTTGACGAAGGACGGCCTGAACGTCCCCGAGATCGAGGAAGCCCTGCGCGACGAGAAGCGCCGGTACGAGGCGATCCACCAGAACGACCCGGACCAGCCGTTCCGGGGGCTCGTCAACGTCCAGGCCGACAAGCGGATCCCCTTCAAGGTGATCAAGCGGGTGATGTTCGCGTGCAACCAGAGCGGGTTCGGCAACATCAGCTTCGCCGCGCTCGCGCGCGAGAGCGGCCCCGCCCGGACGGTGACGGCAAGCAGGTAGCCGGGCGCCCGCTATCGCCACCGAGGCGTTTTGGCGCACCCCCTCCCGCGCGGAGGCCGTTGGGGCTTTACTTGCACGGCGGATCACTTTATTTTGCGCCGCCCCGAAAAACCCCGGTGGAGTCCCGCGCCCAATGCAGAATCTCATTCGCCGTGCCCTGCCCGCCCTCGCCGTACTCGCGCTCCCGTTCGCCGCCCGCGCGGACGAGGCGAAGCTGATCCTGCCCGACCTGGGCAGCGTCAGCTTCCTCGGGGTCTCCGGCGAGCGTCTGCTGCTCGTCGGCCTCTTGATCTGCGCCCTGGGCCTGGTCTTCGGAATGTCCATCTACACCCAGCTGAAGAAGCTGCCGGTGCACAAGTCGATGCTCGAGGTCTCCGAGCTGATCTACGAGACCTGCAAGACGTACCTGATCACCCAGGGCAAGTTCATCCTCATCCTCGAGGCGTTCATCGGGACGATCATGGTGATCTACTTCGGGTGGCTGCGCGCGCTCGGGGCGAGCAAGGTCGTCACCATCATCATCTTCAGCCTGCTCGGCATCGCCGGCAGCTACGGCGTGGCCTGGTTCGGGATCCGGGTGAACACCTTCGCGAACTCCCGCACCGCTTTTGCCTCGCTCAAGGGCAAGCCGTTCCCGACCTACGCCATCCCGCTCAAGGCCGGGATGTCCATCGGGACGATGCTGATCAGCATCGAGCTCCTGATGATGCTCTGCATCCTCCTCTTCGTTCCCCGCGACTACGCCGGCCCCTGCTTCATCGGATTCGCCATCGGCGAGTCGCTCGGCGCCAGCGCGCTGCGCATCGCCGGCGGCATCTTCACCAAGATCGCCGACATCGGCAGCGATCTGATGAAGATCGTCTTCAACATCAAGGAGGACGACGCGCGCAACCCCGGCGTGATCGCCGACTGCACGGGCGACAACGCCGGCGACTCGGTGGGCCCCTCTGCGGACGGCTTCGAGACCTACGGCGTCACCGGCGTGGCGCTGATCACCTTCATCGTCCTCGCGATCCACGACCCGAAAGTCCAGGTCCAGCTGCTGGTCTGGATCTTCGCCATGCGGATCATGATGATCATCGCCTCGGTCGGGTCCTACCTGATCAACGAGGTGATCGCCCGCAACCGCTACGCCGACGCCGACCGGATGAACTTCGAGGCGCCGCTCACCTTCCTGGTGTGGCTCACCTCGCTGGTCTCCGTCGTCCTCACCTTCATCGTCAGCTACTTCCTGATCCCCAATCTCGGCGGCGACGGCAGCATGTGGTGGAAGCTCTCGCTGATCATCACCGCCGGCACGCTGGCGGG
>DASREU010000019.1:0-9658 GCA_035651935.1 Myxococcales bacterium
GAGCCGGTGGAGCGGGAGGGCCGCCTGTTCGCGCGCGGCGCCGCGGATGACAAGGCGGGGATCCTCGTGCACATCGCCGCCATCGATTGCTGGCTGCAGGCGCACGGGTCGCTGCCGGTGAACGTGAAGATGATCGTGGAGGGCGAGGAAGAGGCCGGGTCGGGTTCGCTCCCGGCGTTCTTGAAGAAGCACCGCGATCTGCTGCAGGCGGACGCGATCGTCCTCACGGACACGGCGAACTTTGACACCGGGCTGCCGTCGATCACCACCGCGCTGCGAGGTCTGGTCACCGTGCAGGTCGAGGTGAAGGCGCTGAAGCAACCGGTGCACAGCGGGATGTGGGGCGGCCCGGTGCCGGACCCGACCATGGCGCTGTGCCGGATCCTCGCGCGGCTCTTGAAGGACGACGGCAGCATCGACCTGCCGGGCATCTACGACAAGGTGCGCCCGCTCGCGCCGGAGGAGAAGAAATCGATCGCGGCGCTCCCCAGCAGCGACGACCTCTTCCGCAAGCAGGCCGGCATGCTGCCCGGAACGCAGCTCCTCGGCGGGCGGCCACCCTGGGAGATGAACTGGCGCCAGCCGTCCCTGGCGGTCAATGCCATCCAGGCCAGCTCGCGGCGCGACGCGCGCAACATCATCTGCGACAGCGCCTGGGCGCGGGTCGGGATCCGCACCGTGCCGGACATGGACGTGAAGGAGGTCGGGGAGAAGCTGACGGCAGCGCTGAAGAAGGATCCTCCCTGGGGCGTCACCGTCGAGGTGACGTTCGAGGGCGACGGCGGCTGGTGGTACACGAAGGGCGACGCCCCCGCGTTCCGCGCCGCCCGCAAGGCACTGCGGGACGGATACGGCAAGGAGCCGGTCAGCATCGGCTGTGGAGGCTCCATCCCCTTCGTCGACCCGTTCTCGCGCGAGCTGGGAGGGGCGCCCGCCCTGCTGATCGGGGTCGAGGATCCGTACACGAATGCGCACTCCGAAAACGAGAGCCTCCACCTCGGCGACTTCCGCAAGGCTACGTACGCCGCGATTCGCTTCTACGCGGAGCTCGTCCGCGCCGCATAGCCGCCTCGCGCCCCGGCCGTCTGGACAGTTCCACTGCGGGTGTGGGTTACTCCTCGTCCCCCCGTGCCGGACCTGGCCCAGATACGCGCGACATTGGCGGAGATCGACGATCCGGTCGCGTTGCTGGAGAGCCTGTTCGCGTTCGCTCCCGTCGGCCTGCAGATCTTTGAGGCGAGCGGGCGGTCGATCCTGGTCAACCAGGCGTTCCTCGACCTCTTCGGCAGCGAGCCGCCGCCCGGCTACAACGTGTTGCACGACGAGATCGCCGCGGAGCGCGGGATCCTCGATCTCATCCGCCGGGCCTTCGCCGGCGAGACCATCCATACGCCGCCGATCTGGTACGACCCGCGCGAGCTGTCGCACGTCGAGGTGGACGTCGGAAACCGCGTGGCGATGTCCGCCAGCTTCGTCCCCCTGCGGAACCGGACCGGCGCAGTCGGCCATGTCGCCGTGGTGTTCGAGGATCTCACCTCGGAGCTCGCGCAACGCGAGCAGCTGGAGGAAGAGCGCGAGTTGCTCGCCGCCATCGTCGATCAGGTCGGCGAAGGCATCGTCATGGCCGACGACCAGGGGACCCTGCGGCTCGCGAATCGCGTCGCGCAGGAGCTGGGCGTCCAGGTCGGCACGCCGCTCGAGCGATGGGCGCGGTCGCGGCTGTTCGACATCGAGGGATCGCCGCTGCCTTCGAGCCGCAGGCCGCTGTTGCGGGCGCTGCAGGGCGAGACCGTGGAGGCGGTGGTGCGGCAGCCGCTGCCGGACGGCTCCGTCCGTGCGCTCAACGCGGTGGCGCTGCCTCTGCGGCGGCCCGACGGTTCCTTGCGCGGCGCGGTGGCGACGTTCCGCGACGAGACCGATCGGGTCCAGCGCGAGGCGGCCGAGAAGCAGGCCGCGCACTTTCGGGAGCGGTTCATCGGGATCCTCGGCCACGATCTCCGCTCGCCGCTGACCGCCATCCTCGCCAACGCCGCGCTGGTGCTGCGCCAGAGCGACGTCCCCGACGTCGCCGTGGCAGCCGCGGCCCGGATCAAGTCCAGCGCGGAACGGATGTCGCGAATGATCTCGGAGGTGCTCGACTTCACGCAGGCGCGCCTGGGCGGCGGCATCCCGCTGCACCGCAGGGCGACGGACCTGGGAGAGATCGCGCGCGCCGTCACCGGCGAAGTGTCCGCCTCGAATCCCGATCGCGCGATCGATCTCGGGCTCGAGGGCGACCTGTCCGGATCGTTCGATCCCGATCGCGCAGCGCAGTTGCTCTCGAATCTCCTGGAAAACGCCGTCGCATATGCGCCTGCGAACGACCGCATCCGGGTGGGCATCGTGGGCCGCGAGGAAGCGGTCGAGATCGTCGTCGACAGCGCCGGTGCGCCCATCCCGGAGGAAGAGCGAGCGGCGCTTTTCGACCCGTTCCGCCGCGGCGCCCGCTCCAGCGACTCCAAGGGGCTGGGGCTCGGGCTCTACATCGTCCAGCAGATCGCCCGCGCTCACGGCGGCGACGTCGTTCTCGAGTGCGGCGACGGGCGGGTGGTGATCCGGGCCGTTCTTCAGCGGTAGGCGCGCACCCGCTCGCCTTTGCGGCCCTCCTCGCGGAGGGGAAGACCGGCGCGGGCGCACGCAGGCCCGATGAAGTAAGTGAGGCCCCGCACCGGCGAGCTCTTGCGATAGCGCGACTTGATCGCCTCCTGCAGGTCCCGGACGACGCGGAGGAACACGACCGGCTTGCCGCCGATCCGGGCGTTGTCGCCGGCGGCCTCGGTCTCGGCCCAGAAGCATCCGGAGCGCAGCTCGCCGTCTTCGTCGGGCAGCGAGCGGAGGAAGAAGATCACCGGCGAGGCGACCTCGTCGATCTTCCACTTCCCGCGCTCCTTGCCGCGCCTCACCGGATATCCGCTGACGTCGCCGGCGGCGAGGTAGTACCCGGGATCGACGAGCTGCGTGCCTGCGCCGACGAGCGGCGCCGCGTATCCCGGATCGCTGAACACCGGCCAGAGCTCGAGGCGCAGCGGCTCGAGCCTGCGCAGCAGATCACGCTCGTCGTCCGCCGACATGAAGAAGCGGATTTCGACCGCCAACTACTTCCCCTTGGTCGGGGGGAACTCGCCGTGCGTCTGCGCCGTCTCGAAGAGGCGGGCTACGTCCTCCTCCGAGAGATCGAACATGTCCTGCAGGGCCTTGAGGATGTTCAGCTCGGCCAGCGGGGTCCGGCCGTCGGCCACGATCACCGAGGCGGCGAGCCCGAACGCCAGCTCGCGGGAAGCCTTGTCGGGAAGGCGATCGACGATGGAGGGCAGGATGTGCTCCAGGCTGTGCGCCTCCGCCACGCGGCGGGCCGCGTGCTCGATCGCGGTCTTGAGATCGTCGGCGTGGATGCCGTGGAACTCGGGACGCTCGAAGACGCGGCGGTAGATCTCCTCCACCTCGACCTTGTCCACCGCTCCATCGGCCGCCGCGGCGAGAATCATCGTCTCGAACAGCGCCGCTTGCCGCGTCTTGTCGTCGAAATGGATGTGGTCCGTCGTCATCGCGTCCTCGGCCGGCAGTTTCTCTGACGCCGGGCCGGATGTCCACCGCGCCCGGATGTGGTACGGAACGCGAATGCGCCGGTGCCGCCGGTCGGGTTGGGCGCGGGTGGGTGCCGGTCTGCTGGCAGCGATCGCCTGCACGTCTGCTCCTCCCGTCCGGGATGCGCCGGCGACGGCGGCGCCCGTCGCGACGCCTCCGCAGCCGATCGCCGGACCGCCGCTGCCCGCGTTCGATCCGCAGCCCGTCACCAGGCTCGGCGAGGTGAACGGGATCGCCGTCGTCGGTCTCGCGGCGCCGCAGTTCGCGTCTCTCTCCCGCGATCAGCGGCTCGTCGCCTGGTATGCGGCGCAAGCCGCGGCGGCCGGCGATCCGATCACCGCCGAGCAGGGTTATCGCCACAACCTGGCGGTGATCCGGCTCCTGCGCGGCATCCTCGCCCGGCCGCAGGCGGTCCCCGGCGGACTGCTGCCGCGCATCCGCGCATTCGCCCGCGTCGTCTATCTGAATCATGGCCTGCACGACATGGAGACGGGCCGCAAGCAGATGCCGCCGTTCTCGGCCTCCGAGCTGCGCCTGGCGGCGCTCTCGGCATCGGTCGTCGGCGCCGATCTCGGGTTTGGAGGAGTGGGCGTCGAGTACGCCACCCGCGCCCTCGAGGGAGCGCTGTTCGATCCCCGGGTGGACGCGCGGCGCACGGTGCACGGGTCCGACGTGACGGCGAGCGCAGTCAATCTCTACGACGGCGTCACCCAGCGGGACCTGACCTCGTTCACCGAGCGCGCGCCGCTGAGCTCACGGCTGGTGAAGCAGGGCGGCGTGGTCTCGGAGCGGCCGTACCGGCTGCCCGCGGCAGCCGACGCGCTCGATCGCGCGTTGCCCTACTCCGCTCCGCCGCAGCGCGCGGTGTTCGAGACGCTCTCGGCGTTCTTCCGCACCGGGGATCCTTCACAATTCGAAGCGGCGCAGCGCGCCTGGGCCGACGCTTTCGGCCCGGTCGACGCGCTCGCCGGCTTTTTCGATACCAGCGCCGACCCGAGGGGACGCAAGGCGCTGTTCGGCGGGGTCGTCGGAATGGCGGACCGCGAGCGCACCTCCGCGCTGGAGCGGGTCCGGCTGCGCAATCGCGGAGAGGCCCTCTTCCTCCTCGCCGCCTCCGGCGCGTCGCGACCTTTGCGGACGTATGCCCTGACGGCGGAGACGAAGGCGGCCCTCTTCGGCGCCGCCCTCGACGTCGAAGGAAGCATCCGGGGAGATGCGGCGATCGCGGCGCTGGCCGAGCCGGGCCTGGTCCGCGACCTCCAGCGCTGCGCCCCCGCGCTGCGGTTCGCGCACCTGGCGATCCGCGAGCTGTCGCGCGCTCCGCCACAGACTTCCGCCGTGCTCGCCGATGCGCTGGCGGATGCGGAAGCGCACGTGCGCTCAGGCGGTGCGGTGGAGCTCCTGCCCGACCCGCGCTGCCGTGAGCTCTGGCCGCAGTTCACCGCCACCGAGTGGCTCGCAGCGGTGCCAGCGGACTCCGATGTCATCGAGGACGACCATCTGCGCGCCATCCAGCTCCAGCTCTGGTGGTTCGCCGACAAAGGCGCGCTGGAGGAGCGGCAGGCCGGCGGCCGCAAGTACGTCACGGTGCGCGACGGGGCGAAGTTCCGCGCGGCGGCGCAGGACCTGCTTGCGCTCTTGCAGCAGATCAAGACCAGCGACGACGGCGCCCGCCTCCGCGACCTGCTCGACCGCCACGCCACCCGCCCCGACCCGAGATGGCGCGAACAAGCGACCCGCCTGCAGGGCCTCCCCCAGCGCGTCGCCATCCTTCCTCCCCGCCTCGAAGTCATCCTCGACGCCGCCGGCAAGCCCATCGACGTCCAGGCCATCCCCATCCAGGACCTCGACGACCAAATCCTCCGCGACTGGTCTCAATACTGAGTCCCGGCGACCCCCGATCAGTCGTAGCGGACCAGGGCGACGGTGATGTTGTCCGCTCCGCCGTTCTCGTTGGCCTCGTCGACCAGCTGCTGGCAGGCCTTCTTCAGATCGGCTTCGTGGGAGAGGATCTCGGCGATGCGGTCGTCGGGGAGCATGCCGGTGAGCCCGTCGCAGCAGACCAGGCAGACGTCGCCGGCTTCGAGGTCCCAGGAGCTGACGTCAACCTCGGTCTGGTCGGCCATCCCGAGGGCGCGGGTGATCACGTTCTTGTGCTGGAAGTTCTCGATCTCGTCTTCCGAGAGCCGTCCGGTGCGGATCATCTCGTTCAGCAGGGAATGATCGGTGGTGGTGGGGTGGAGCTCGCCCCGGCGGAAGACATAGCCGCGCGAATCGCCCACCCACCCGAACCACGCCTTGCTTCCGCGAAGAAGGCAGCCCACGAAGGTGGTGCCCATGCCGCGTTTCCCGGCCGGCGCCTTCGCCCCGTCGCCCGCCTCGCGGATGCGCTGGTTTGCCCACTGTGCGGCGACCGACAGGAGGTTCGACCCCTCGTCCTTGCTCCGGTCGTAGCGGAAGGGCCAGGTCGCCTGCGGATCGCTGGTGAGCTCGAAGAACTTCTTCACCGTCTCGACGCCGATCCCCGAGGCGACCTCGCCGGCCTCGTGCCCCCCCATCCCGTCGCAGACCACGGCGAGGCTGTGCTCGGGCATGACCAGGAGCGCATCCTCGTTGTGGTCGCGCTTGCGGCCGACATCGGTCGCGGCCGCGAATTCCAAGGGCATGGCGCGAGTGTAGCCGATCCCCCCGCGCGGAACGAACCGGTCCGCGCATCCTGCCGCATTGCGCCAAACACCCGCAGTTCCTACATTTTTCCCTACACCCAGGAGGGCGTCAGTGTCCAAGCAGACGGGCAAGGGAAGCCGCCACCAGCGGCGCGCATCGGCGATCGAGCGGAAGGCGACCAAACACCAGCAGTTCGTCGGCGACGCGGCCGCGGATCGCGCGGAAGCCGAGCTCCTCAAGCAGGAGCATCTGCAGGCGGAGGAAAACCGCGAAGTCGTGCGCGAGATGGCGCACGAGCTGGAGGAGGCCGCCGGGGTGAAGGGCGACGGCGCGGTCGGACCGGAGTTTCCGCTGCGGATCCCGCGATCGCTGGAGGACGTGAAAGAGATCGCGCGCGAAGCGCCGGAGGTCTTGCGCGAGAAGGCGCGCGAGCGGCTGGAGAAGCTCCCGGAGCCGGCGCAGAAGGCGATGCACTGGGCGGAATCGACCGCCCTCGTCCTGCTCGCTCCCGTGCGCCTGGGGCTGCACCTCGCGCAGGAGGTGCTCCGGATCCCGCTCTCCATCATTCGCACGCTGCGCCAGCGGGAGGTGTAGTGCTCGATCGCGCACGATCCCGTCTGGTCGAGGGACTGGTGCGCCACGCGCTCCGGCCGGTCGCCGCGGGCGGCCGCCAGGCGCAATGCGCGCTCCCTTCCGGCAGGCGGATTCTCCTCCTCCATCTCGACGGAGTGGGCCGCTCGCAGCTGGAGCACGCGATGGAGCATGGCTATGCCCCGACCCTGCGCGGACTCGTGGAGCGCGGCCCGTATCGCGTGTCCGCCTGCCGCGCCGGCGCGCCCACCAGTACGCCGGCGTTCCAGGCCGGCCTGCTCTACGGCGTCACGCCCGACATCCCCGGGTACACCTGGTACGACAAGCGCCGCGGCCGCGAGGTGCGGATGGATCGCTCGGAGGACGCGCGGCTCCTGGAAGAGGAGCTGGAACGCACCGGCGATCCGCTCCTGCGCCACGGCTCCGTCTACTGCTCGATCTTCTCCGGCGGCGCCCATCTGCGACGCTGGGCGCTCTCCGGCTGGAACGCGGAGCTGTGCGCCGAAGACTTCGGGATGGAGGAGCTCTCGCGCGCCCCTCTCGTTCCCCAGGTCCGCGACGCTCTCGCCGCCGGCATGGTGCACAGCGCCACTGCCGGGCGGATCGCCAGCGCGCTCGGCCTCGACATCGCCTCCGCGCTGGTGGAGACGGCGCTCTGGGCGCGCCACGTGGGATCGCTGCAGCACGAGCCGCAGTTCCTGCTCAACCGGGTGATGACGGAGTGCCTGTTCGCGGAGTTCGCGGCGAACTCCTGCGTGATCGACATCTCCCGCGGGACGCCCATCGTCTACGCCTGCTTCATCGGCTACGACGAGTACGCCCACCGCCGCGGCCCGTTCTCGCGGATGGCGCTGCTCAAGCTCTGGGAGCTCGATCGGATGCTCGGACGGATCCTCGCATCGGTCGCGGCGCTTCCGGAGCTGAAGTACGAGATCTACCTGTTCAGCGACCACGGCCAGGTGGCGACGCGCCCCGCCGAGCTCGTGCTCGGAGAATCGCTCGGCGAGCACCTGCTCGCGGACGGCCGCACCGCCGGGTCCGAGACCGTCGCCTTCGGCGGGGGCGGCGGCGGAGAGGCGGCAGCCATCGCGGCGCGGGCGCGCTGGGTGCGGCGGGTCGCGGGCGCGGTTCCCGGGACCGTGGGCAGAGCCGCGCTGGCGTGGGCGCGGCACCTGGCGCGGGCGCTCGACGCCGCCCGGCCGGATCACGCCGACGGACCTCTGGTGGTGGTTCCCGCCGGGGACATCGCGCACGTCTACTCGACGCGAGTCCCGGAGCCGCTGCGAGAGGCGGAGATCCGCGCCCGGCACCCGGGGCTGCTGGAGCGCTGCGCGAAATCGCCCGCGATCGGGTTCACCTTGATGCGCGGCGAACGGGGGCCGATCGCCATCCGCGGCGATCGCCGCCTGGAACTGAACCGCGCGCAGGATGCGCTGGAGATGGCACACCAGGTGGGCCACCCCCTCGCCGCGGTGTACGCCCGCGATCTGCTGCGGATGCGCAGCGCCGGCGACGTCATCCTCCTCGGCACGGCGGCGCCCTGCGGCGCCACGGTCGCCTTTCCCTTCGAATTCGGCTCGCACGGCGGCCTCGCCCCGGAGCAGCTCGATACGTTCGTGATCCATCCCCAGGAGCTGGGAGAAGGGGCGTTCGCGTCGGTGGTGCGCCCCCAGGATCTGCACCGCTTCTTCCTCGAGCGCAGCGGCCGCCTTCCGCGGCAGCTGCCGCAGCCCGAGAGCGAAGAAGCGACGTGCGCCTCGTGAGCTGGAACATCCACGGCGGCCGCGGCCGCGACGGGCGCTGCGACCCGACGCGGATCGCGGCGCTGCTGCGCGACATGAAGTGCGACGTGGCGGCGCTGCAGGAGGTCGGCGACGTGCACCGCGGGGACAGCGAGACGGAGCTCGCGGATCAGGCTTCCTGGCTGGGCCGGCGGCTGGGCTGGTTCGTCGCCTACGGGCCGAACCTGGTCCTGCGCGGCCGCCCGTACGGAAACGCCATCCTCTCCCGGTACGCGATCACGCACGCCCACAACTACGATCTCTCGGTGCCGAACCGTGAACCGCGCGGGTGCCTGCGCGCGGACGTGACCCTGCCCGACGGAGGAAGCCTGCACGTCTTCGACCTCCATCTCGGGCTCTCCGGCGGCGAGCGGCGCAAGCAGGCCGCCATGCTCTTCTCCGCCGATCTGCTGCGCGACACAGCGCTCGCCGCGCCGCTGGTCCTCTGCGGAGACTTCAACATGTGGTCGCCCCTGCCCGGCCCGATCTTCCGGCTCCTCCGGACCGCGCTCTTCGACGCCGCGGCCGTGGCGCGCTCGCGCCGCGCCACTTATCCGTCGGCGCTGCCGCTCTTGCGCCTCGACCGCGCTTACGTGGACGCGAGCATGGAGGTGAAGGCCTGCGGGGTAGTGAACGATCCCCGCACGCGCGCCGCGAGCGACCACCTGCCGCTCTGGGTCGACCTGGCGCCGAAAGCGCTGGCCCCGGCCCTAGCCGTGGGCAAGGCTGGTGCCTAGGTTCGCGGCACGGAGGGACTCCCCATATGGCAACGGAAGCCCAAGGCCCCAATGGACAGGGCACGGCCGCAAAGATCCTCGGCAATTTCAACCCGGACGATGCACAGCAGATGCTGGAGCAGGGCCGCGAGGCCATGGACCAGGCGCTGAACGCGGCGTCCGACTTCATCCGCGAGCGCCCGATGATCTGTCTCGCAGGCGCGGTCGCCATCGGCTACCTGCTGGGAAAGATCGCTTCCCGCTAAGGAGACCAGAGAG
>DASREU010000020.1:0-10439 GCA_035651935.1 Myxococcales bacterium
TGGTCCGAGCTCGAACGCTACCGGACCGCGGGAGCGATGGCGCGCGCCATGCTCGTCGAAGCCGCCGCGCTCCGGTGGAAGACGGATCCGAAGAAGCTGCGGACCGAGAACGGATTCGTGGTGCACGGGAAGGACAGGCTCTCCTACGGGCAGCTCGCGGTCGCGGCGCAAGCGCTGCCGGCGCCGAAGTCGGTCAGGCTCAAGGATCGGAAGGACTGGAAGCTGCTGGGCAAGCCGACGCGGCGCCTGGATTCACCCGAGAAGATCACCGGGAAGGCGCAGTTCGGCATCGACGTGCACTTCCCCGGCTTGCGCACGGCGCTGGTGGCGCGCTCGCCGGTGTTCGGCGGGAAGGTGAAGTCGTTCGACGCGGCGAAGGCGCTCGCGGTGAAGGGCGTGGAGAAGGTGGTGGAAGTGCCCTCCGGCGTAGCGGTGATCGCCGACGGCTTCTGGAGCGCGAAGACGGGGCGCGATGCGCTGGAGGTGGACTGGGATCCCGGGCCGGGCGCCACGCTGGACACGGCGGAGTTGCTCGAGAGCTACCGCGCCCAGGCGCGCACGAAAGGGCCCGTCGCGGCGGAGAAGGGGGACACGGACGCCGCGCTGTCGAAGGCGGCGAAGAAGCTCGTCGCCGAGTACGACGTCCCGTATCTCGCGCACGCGACGATGGAGCCGATGAACTGCGCCGTGAAGCTCGGAGGCGGCGCCTGCGAGATCTGGACGGGGACGCAGTTCCAGACCATGGACCAGATGTCCGCCGCGAAGATCGCTGGCGTCCCGGTCGAGAAAGTCTCCATCCACACGCAGTTCCTCGGCGGCGGCTTCGGGCGGCGCGCCACGCCCTCGTCCGACTTCGTCAGCGAGGCGGTGCACGTCGCGAAGGCCGCCGGCGTACCCGTGAAGACGGTCTGGACGCGCGAGGACGACATGCGCGGCGGCTACTACCGGCCGCTGTTCCTGCACCGGATCGAGGTCGGGCTCGACGAGAAGTCCCGCCCGGTCGCGTGGAAGCACGGCATCGTCGGGCAATCGATCCTGGCCGGGACGCCGTTCGAGCAGTTCATGGTGAAGAACGGGATCGACGCCACCTCCATCGAGGGAGTGGTGGGCTCGCCTTATCTGGAGGCGGTGCCCGATCGGCGGGTGACGCTGCACTCGCCGCGCCTGCCCGTTCCGGTGCTCTGGTGGCGCTCGGTGGGAAACACGCACACGGCGTTCGCCATGGAGAGCATGATCGACGAGCTGGCCTGGGCAGCCGGCCGCGATCCGCTGGAGTTCCGCCTGGCGCTGCTGGCCGGAAAACCGCGCCACCAGCGCGCGCTGAAGACCGCCGCGGAGAAGGCGGGATGGGGAAGGCCCCCTCAAGCGGGACGCGCCCGCGGCATGGCCGTGCACGAATCCTTCGGCAGCATCGTCGCCCAGGTCGCCGAGGTCTCGGTGGACGAGACGAAGGAGATCCACGTCCACAAGGTCAGCTGCGCCGTGGACTGCGGGACGGCGATCAATCCGCTGGGAATCGAGGCGCAGGTGCAGGGCGCGATGGCGTATGGCCTGTCCGCCGTGCTGCGCAGCGAGATCACCATCAAGCAAGGGCGGGTCGAGCAGGGGAACTTCCACGAGTACGAGGTGCTCCGACTGCCCGATATGCCCGAGGTGTCCGTCACAATCCTGGAGAGCGCCGGGAAGATGGGCGGCATCGGCGAGCCGGCCGCCGCTCCCATCGCGGCCGCGGTCGCCAACGCCGTCTACGCGCTGACGAAGCAGCGCCTCCGCTCCCTGCCGCTGCGGCTCGCGTAGGACCTCAATCCGGTCCGCTCGACCCGCTCAATACGTCAGCTCACCCTGCGCGCGCACCGCCGTCATCGCGGCCAGGTTCACCACGTCCTGCACGGAGGCGCCCTGCTGCAGGACGTTGACCGGCTTCGCCATCCCCATCAGGACGGGTCCGATCACTTCGGCGCCGCCCAGCCGCCAGAGCAGCTTGTACCCGATGTTCCCGCTGTTCAGGTCGGGGAAGATGAGCACGTTCGCGTCGCCGCTGAAGCGCGCGAAGGGGAACTCCGCCTCGCGCACCGAGCGCACCACCGCGGGATCCACCTGCATCTCGCCTTCCACTTCCAGATCGGGCCGCGAGGACCGCACCAACTCGACCGCCCGGCGGACCTTCGCGGGCGATCCTCCGCGGTCGGTTCCGAAGTTCGAGTAGGAGAGCATGGCGATGCGCGGCTGGAGCTCGAAGGCGCGCGCCAGCTCCGCGGTGGAGATGGCGATGTCCGCCAGCTCTTCCGCGCTGGGGTCGGCGTTCACCGTGCAATCCGCGAACAGCTTCAGCGAATCCTTGAATGCAACGATGTACGTGCCCGACGCCCGGCGGCCCTCCTGCGTGCGCACGATCTCCAGCGACGGCCGGATCGCCTCGGGATACGTGCGCGTGAGCCCGGTGACCAGGCCGTCCACGTCGCCGTCCCGCAGCATCATCGCGGCGAACGTGTTCCGCTGGCGGATCCGGTACACCGCCTCCGCCAGCGAGACGCCGTGGCGCTGGCGCAGCTCGTAGAACGCCTGCGCGTACGCATCGGTGCGCTCGCTGGTGAGCGGATCGATGATCTCCAGCTCCTCGATGGCGGTGAGATGGGCTTCGCGCGCCTGCTCGAGGATCTCCTCCTTGCGCCCCAGCAGCACCGGGGTGCAGATCCCCTCGTCGAAGAGCTGCTGGGCAGCGCGAAGGATGCGCGGATGGTTCCCTTCCGGGAACGCGATGCGCGTCATCCGGCGCCGGGCGCGCGCCACCACCACGCTCATCACCTCGTAGGTGCGCCCCTGCCTCCGGCGCAGCGCCTCGATGTAGGTGTCGAGCTCGACCTTGATCCGCGCCACGCCGGAGTCCATCGCCGCCTTCGCCACCGCCGGCGCCACCGCCACCAGCACGCGCGGATCGAACGGCTTGGGGATGATGTACTCGCGCCCGAAGGTGAACACCTGGCCGCCGTACGCGGCGCTCACGCCTTCCGGAACGTCCTCGCGCGCCAGCTCCGCCAGCGCCCGCGAAGCCGCCAGCTTCATCTCGTCGTTGATCGCCTTCGCGCGCACGTCGAGCGCGCCGCGGAAGATGCCGGGGAACCCGAGGACGTTGTTCACCTGGTTCGGGTAGTCGCTGCGCCCGGTGGCCATGATGATGTCCTTGCGCACCGACTGCGCTTCCTCCGGCAGGATCTCCGGCACCGGATTCGCCAGGGCGAAGAGGATGGGATTGGGCGCGAGCGTCGCCACCATCTCCTTCGAGATCACGCCCTTGGTCGAGAGCCCCACCACCACGTCGGCGCCCCGGATCACCTCCGTCAGCGTGCGCGGCTCCTTGCCCTGGGCGAACACGCCCTTCCACTCGTCCATGTCCTCGGCGCGTCCGCGGTAGACGAGCCCGTACTTGTCGCACATGAAGACGTGCTCCCGCGGGACGCCCAGCTTGACGTACTGCTCGGCGCAGGCGACCGCGGCCGCGCCGGCGCCGATGAACACCACCTTCACCTGGGCGATCGACTTCCCCGCCAGCTCGACGGCGTTGATCAGCGCCGCGCCGGTGATGATCGCCGTGCCGTGCTGGTCGTCGTGGAGCACGGGGATCTGCATCTCGCTGCGCAGCCGCCGCTCGATGATGAAGCACTCCGGGCTCTTCACGTCCTCGAGATTGACGCCGCCGAACGTGGGCTCCAGCGCCTTCACCACCTTGCAGAAGGTGTCGATGTCCTTCGCGTCCACCTCGATGTCGAAGACGTCGATGTCGGCGAACTTCTTGAAGAGGACGCACTTGCCTTCCATCACCGGCTTCGAGGCGTACGCTCCGATGTCGCCGAGCCCGAGCACGGCGGTCCCGTTCGAAATCACCGCCACCAGGTTGCCGCGGATGGTGTACTTGTACGAGAGGTCCGGGTCCTTCTCGATCTCCAGGCACGGCTCGGCGACTCCCGGGCTGTAGGCCAGCGAGAGATCGCGCGAGGTGGCGACGGGCTTGGTGGGAACGATCTCGATCTTCCCCTTGCGGCCGCTCGAGTGGTAGTCGAGCGCGTCCTGGCGGGAAGGGCGTCCCTGGTTCTCGAAGGTGGTGGCCATGGAGGCGCCTGTTTACCACTTCTCACCGCCGTGGTACGCGCTCGCCCGATGGCGGACGGCCTGGAGAAGCTCCTCACCACCATGTTCCAGGCGCATCCCTGGCACGGGGTGTCTGCCGGCGATCCCGCAAAAGTAGTGCTCGCTTACGTCGAGATCGTCCCCACCGACACCGTCAAGTACGAGCTCGACAAGGAGAGCGGCCATCTCTGCGTCGATCGGCCGCAGCGGTATTCCAGCCAGCCGCCGATGCTCTACGGCTTCGTTCCCCAGACGTACTGCGGGAAGCGCGTGGGCCAGCGCTGCTCGGAGCGGACAGGCGTCCAGGGGATCCGGGGCGACGGCGACCCGATGGACATCTGCATCCTCAGCGAGAACACCATGGCCCACGCCAACTTCTTCCTCCGCGCGCGGCCGATCGGCGGGCTGCGGATGATCGACGGCAACGAAGCGGACGACAAGATCGTGGCGGTGCTCGAGAACGACATGGCGTACGGCGAGCTGCGTGACATCGCCGACGTTCCGCATGGCGTCATCGACCGGCTGAACCACTACTTCCTCTCCTACAAGCAGATGCCGGGCGAGCCGGCGCGCACGGTGCGCATCGCCGAGCAGTACGATCGCGTCGAGGCGGTGGAGGTGCTCCGCCGCAGCCTCGACGACTACCGGGAGAGCTTCGGCGATCCGGGGACCCGCGCCACCCAGCTCGCGCAGCTCCTCGCCGAGCGAAGGTGAAAGCGCTCACCCGTCGCCGGATGCCGGCGGCGGCGTTGCCTTGGTACAAAGGGGCAGGTGCTGCCGTATCCTCCGATCGACCCGCCTCGCATCGCGGTCCACTTTCCCGAGCCGCGCGACGGCGAAGACGTGGTGGCGGTGAGCCGCTCGATGACTCCGTCGCTGGTCCTCGAGGCCTACCGGGCCGGCATCTTCCCCTGGCCCGTCCGGCAGGGGCTCGTGCCCTGGGCATCGCCGGATCCGCGGGCGATCTTTCCGCTGGAGACGCCGCGCCGGTGGCCGCGCACCGTCCGGCGCGCGTCGAAGGCCGGGTTTCGCATCTCCTTCGACGAGGCGTTCGAAGAGGTGATGCGCGCCTGTGGCGATCGCCCGGGAGAAGGGACCTGGATCACCCCCGACATCCTCGCCACGTACTCCGAGCTGCACAGGCTCGGCTGGGCCCACAGCGTCGAGGCGTGGGAGGGCGCCGATCTCGCCGGCGGTCTCTACGGCATCGCCATGGGCGGGCTGTTCGCGGGCGAATCGATGTTCCACCGCGTCACCGGCGCTTCCAAGGCGGTCTTCGCCGCCTGCGCGGATCGGCTGCGCGAGCGGGGGTTTCAAATCTTCGACGTCCAGGTGCTGACGCCGCACCTGCAGCTTCTCGGCTGCGTGGAGATCCCGCGCGCCGAGTACCGCAGGCGCGTCAGCGCCGCCCTGGGGATCTCAGCGCGGTTCGCCTGAGAGCAGCTGCCCGGCGGCCGTGAAGCGCGGCTCGATGTCCACCGGCACGCCGGAGAGCTTGTCGAGCACGCGCCTGACCTCGGGACGGACCAAGCCCTTCGCCTCGAGCAGCGCGCGGGCGCGGGCCACGTCTCCGGAGGCCTGCAAGGTCATGATCTCGCCGGTGAGCTTTGCGACGCCGGCCTTGATCTTCCCCGGGACGACCGCGAACGTTCCGTCCGGCGACACCCGCACGGCGCCGTCGTCCAGCAGGGTGTTGAGCTGCAGCGCCACGCCCTTGCCGTGCGCGTCGTTGATCCCGAAGCGGATCGACCGGAACGCGGAGGCGAGGAACGTCACGTAGATGGTCCGCTCCAGCGACCTGTCCAGAACGCCCTTGTCGATCAGGTGCTGCAGCGCGAACAGCCCGGAGATGTCGGCTTTCGCCTCCTCGAGCGCGCTGCCCGCCTCCTGCATCGCCTTGCGCACCGTCATCCCTTGCGCGGTCTGGTGGGGTCCCAGCCCGTGCATCAGCTCGTGCATGAGGATGTGTGTGAAGAAGGCGTCGAACGAGACCTCCTTGCGGTCCGCCGCGGAGAGCGCCACCTGCGAGATGGGCAGGAGCGTCTTCCTGAATTTCGCCTCCTGCACGTTCTTCAGCAGCACGCGCTTCGTCCCGCGCTCCTGCGCGATCCGCTCGTCGTTCGGCAGGTTGTACGCCGCGGTCTGCACGCCATGGTTCGCGTCGCCGCTGCAGAAGAGCTCGTTGACCACCCGGATGGGCGCGAGCGCGCCCAGCTTCGGATTGCGCAGCCGCGGATCGATCGGCAGCGCGTCCTCGATGCCCTGGAGCTCGGAGGAGAGGCGCGCGAGCTTGCGGGTCTCGGCATCGTCGCGGATGCCGATGAACGCCTCGAACGCCGCCTTCTGGTTGAACCACCTGTCCATGTAGACCTCGTACGGACCGATGGTCGGCTCGATCGCGGAGTCGAGCTCCATCCAGGCCACGTCGCTCTCGAAATAGTCGTTGGAGAGGAACGCATCGGCGCGCGTGATCAGGAATCGCTTCAGCGAAGGCTCCGCCGTGAGCTGCGCCGCCTCCCGCAATAGCTGCGCCGCGCGCCCGAGCACGTCCTGGTATTCGATGCTGTAGGGCGCCCATCCCAGGCGGCCTTCCGGCGTGCGGCGGATGGTGGTGTAGAAGCCCGTCGCCAGCTCGCGCTCGCGCGGCGCGAGGGAATTCTCCCACTCCTCGATCTCCTGTTTCGTCGCTCCCGGCGGATAGAAGCTCGCTTCCGGCGGACGCGGCGGGACGCCCGGGAGGAAGGCCGCGTCGTCGTCCAGGCTCGACCACGGCCCCTTTTCCAGCACGAACAGGTGCAGCCGCGCCCGTCCGAGGGGCGTCGCGTCCTGCGAGAGGCGGAGCAGGAGCGGCTCGTTTCCGCTCCAGACCTGGCGCAGGTACAGGGTGTCCATCAGCCGGGCCGCCTCCAGGATCCGCGCCAGCGCCGCACGCTCGCCCGCCGCCAGTCCGGCCAGGGGAGCGCTCACTTCGGCAGGCGCGAAACGGGCCGCCATCCTCTGCAGGGCAGCGGCATCGGTCGCAATCGCGAGCACCAGGGCGGGGAGGACCATGACGCGCGTGTACCAGATCGGTACACTGGGTGCATGCGCTTCGGCATCGACTTCGGGACCACGCACACCGTGGTGGCCACCATCGACCGGGGGAACTATCCGGTCGTCTCGTTCGAGCACGCCGACGTCATCCCTTCGATCGTCTCCGCCGACCCGGACGGCGAGCTGCACTTCGGCCGCGCCAAGCCGGGGTGGACGGTGCTCCGCTCGTTCAAGCGCCTGCTCGACGAAGGCCATCCCGACACGGAGGTGCGGATCGGGAAGCGCGTGCTTCCGCTTTCGGAGCTGCTGACGCGCTTTCTGTCGCACGTCCGCGACCAGATCCTCCACCACTCGAATGCGGGCTTGCGCAAGAAGGACAAGATCGAGGCGGCGGTCAGCGTTCCGGCAAACGCCTCCACCGCCCAGCGGCTGATCACCATGGACGCGTACCGGCGGGCCGGCTTCGACGTGAAGGCGGTGCTCAACGAGCCGAGCGCGGCCGGATTCGAGTACGCGCACCGCTATCGCGACACGCTCACCAGCAAGCGCGAGTACGTCCTCGTGTACGACCTCGGCGGCGGGACCTTCGACGCCTCGCTGATCCACATGGAAGGCCGCACGAACGAGGTGATCACCTCCGCCGGCATCTCCCGGCTGGGCGGCGACGACTTCGACGAGGTCATCGCCGAGCTGATCCTCGCCAAGCGCGGCGGCGGCCTCGTCACCCAGGAGCTCCTCGACGACGTCCGCGAGCAGAAGGAATCGCTCAATCCGAACTCGCGCAAGTTCATGGTCGACGACACCGTGCTCGCGGTGGAGGACGTGTACGACTCCTGCACGCCCCTGATCGAGCGGACGCTCGTGGCGATGGAGTCGGCCATGCGCGATCCCCGTCGCGGCGAGGACGAGGTGGCCTGGACGGAGCTGGCGGGCATCTACGTGGTGGGCGGGGCTTCCTCGTTCGCGCCGGTGCGGCGCCTGCTGCGCGAGCGGTTCGGTGCGCACCGCGTGCGGCGCTCGCTCCACCCTTACGGATCGTGCGCCATCGGGCTCGCCATCCACTTCGACGAAGGAGCCGGGTACAAGCTGAGCGAGCGCCTGTCGCGGAACTTCGGGGTGTTCCGTGAGGACGAGGCCGGCGGCCGGATCTCGTTCGACGTGCTGGTGCCGAAGGACACGCCGCTCCCGGCGCGCGTCTCGCGGCGCTACCGGGCTGCGCACAACGTCGGACACTACCGGTTCGTCGAGTGCGGGCGGATGGAGCACGGACGGCCCGAGGGGAACCTGGCCACCTGGGACGAGCTGCTCTTTCCCTTCGACCCCCAGCTGCGGGATCGCGACCTGGCGAAGGTGCCGGTGCAGCGCCTCGGTGAGGGGCCGGAAGTGGAGGAGACGTACCAGTGCGGCGCCGACGGGACCGTCACCGCGAGCTTGCGCGTGCTCGACGACGGATTCGAGCGGACCCTGCGCCTGTCCCGCAGGTGATCAGGGCACCTGAAAGCTCGTCCACCCGCGCCGCTGCGCCTGCTCGAGGAACAGCTTCACTCCGAGGATCGTCGCCGGGCGCTCGTAGCCGAAGCTCGAACCGGTCCCCGAGTCGTGCAGGTCGAGAACCGCGTCGATCCCCGCCTTCTCGCACTCCTCGACGTGCGCGATCATCCGCGCGGCGAGAGCGGGCGCATCCGGGATCCCCAGCGTCCAGTCGTCGAAGTCGCTGGTCCAGTGCTGGTGGCCGATCCCCAGCGAGGCGATCACCGCCACGCGCGGATCCATCTGCTCGCCGATGCTGCCGAGAGGGAAGGGGCCCTCGACGCGCTGGATCCCGTACGGCAGGCGGAAGGGAATCGGCCCCTGGCGCAGCGAGCGCACGACCGCCTCTCCCCGGCGCACGTCGGCGGCGAGCTCGCGCCAGCGATCCGGCCGCAGATGCGAATAGGTGTGGTTCCCGATCACGTGTCCTTCGCGCACCGCGCGCTCCGCCAGCGCTCGCGCCCGGGCCGGATCGCCGCACCAGGGCGCCTCCTCGACGTTCCGGCCGAGCAGGAAGAAGGTCGATCGCACTCCCGAGGCCCGGAGGACGTCGAGCAATCCGGCGGTGGACGGCCCGGGGCCATCGTCGAAGGTGAGCGCGAACACGGCTCCACTATACTCGCGCCGTGCCGAAGCTCCGTCTCGTGCAGCTCCCCGTTCCTCCTCCGGCGGCGCTGGCGGCGACCGGCAACGTCCCGCTCGCCGCGGGCTGCCTGGGCGTGGCGGCGCGCGTCCATGGCCTGACCCGCAGGGTCCGGATCGAGGTCGTGGAGCCTTCCGCCACCGACGCGCTCGGCGACACCCTCCTCGCCGATCTGATCGCCCGCGACGAGCCCGAGCTCGTCGGGTTCTCGCTCTACCTCTGGAACAGCGAGCGCAGCCTGCACCTGGCCCGCGAAGTGAAGCGGCGTTCTCCGCGCACCCGGGTGCTCGTCGGCGGACCGGAGGTGTGCGCGGACAACGCCTTCGTCCTCGGACAGGCCGGAGCGGACGTGGCGGTCGCCGGCGAGGCGGAGGAGACGTTCGCGCGCGTGATGACCGCGATGCTCGACGGCGCGAGTCCCGCCGGCATCCCCGGCGTCGCGGTTCGCGGGCCGTTCGGGTTCTCCGCCTTCGCCCCGCAGCCCGCGGCGAGCTTCGCGCTGACCGACTATCCCTCCCCGTACCTGGAGGGCCTGGTTCCGGTCGAAGCGCAGCGCTCGACGTACGTCGAGACGGTCCGCGGCTGCCGCTCGCATTGCACGTTCTGCTTCTATCCGCGCTCGTCCAGCGTGCTGCGGAGTCTCGACGTCCCCCACAGCGCCGGATTGATCGCGGCGCTGCGCGATCGCGGCGCCCGCGAGGTGGTGTTCCTCGATCCCACCTTCAATCACCGCCCGGAGCTCGAGCCGCTGCTCGACGCGCTGATCCGCGAGAACGCCTCACGTTCGCTCACCTTCTTCGCCGAGGTCCGCGCCGAGGGGCTGACGAAGCCGCTGGCGAGGAAGCTGAAGCAGGCGGGGTTCGATCGGCTGGAGATCGGGCTGCAGTCGGTCCGCAAGGAGACGCTCAAGCGGGTGCGCCGCGGCGGCTCGCCGGAGAAGGTCGCGGAGGCGGCTCGCATGCTGCACGACGAGGGCATCGAGCTGCTCGTCGATCTGATCGTCGGCCTTCCGGGCGACACGCCCGACGACGTGCTGCGCGGGATGGACTTCCTCGACGCGAACGGCCTCGCTGCCGAAGCGCAGGTGTTCCCGCTCTCGCTGCTGCCG
>DASREU010000021.1:0-3592 GCA_035651935.1 Myxococcales bacterium
CAGGTGATGGGCGAGGCGAAGGTGCACGCCGCCCAGCTCGGCGACGTGCTGCTGGTCGGCGGCCAGACGCGCATGCCGCGGATCCAGGAAGAGGTGAAGCGCCTCTTCGGCAGGGAGCCGGCGAAGAACGTGAACCCCGACGAGGCGGTGGCGCTCGGCGCGGCCATCCAGGGGGCGATGCTGCTGCACGAGGAGCAGGAGATGCTCCTCCTCGACGTCACGCCACACAGCCTGGGCATCGCCATCGCCGGCGGCTTCTTCCAGAAGATCATCCCCAAGAACACCACCGTTCCCACCAGCGCGCACCACGTCTTCACCACCGTCAAGGACGATCAGACCTCGGCGAAGATCACCGTGCTGCAGGGCGAGAGCGAGGTCTCGGTGGACAACGAGCTGCTCGGCGAGTTCATGCTCACCGGGCTGCGGGCGGCGCCGCGCGGCGGCGTGGACATCGACGTGATCTTCGACATCAGCGCGGACGGCATCGTCTCGGTCTCCGCGATCGACGTGCAGACCGGCGCGCGGCAGAGCATCACCGTCACCGCCTCCTCCGGCCTGACCGAGGACGAGATTCAGCGGGCAGCGCAGTCGAACGAGGACTGGATGCTCGCGCAGAAGGAAGATCCGAAGTTCCAGGATCGCAAGACGCGCGCCGAGGAGCTGTTCCGCGAGTTCGAGGCGCTCTGGCCGCGCCTCACCCGCGCGGCGCAGAACGGCCTCGGCCAGGAGCCGCTGCAGCGCGCCCAGGCGGCGCTGTCCGTCGCCCGCCTGCAGCTCGCGCAACGCGAGAGCGACGCGCTGGCCGGATCGCTGGAGCGGCTCGAGCGCATGCTGGAAGCGCTGAAGGGCGCGCTCGCGCGCAGCGGAGGCGCGCGATGACCCAGGCGGGCGGAGGCGGCCGCTTCTCGGCCTTGCTCCTCGAGGGTCTCGACCATTACCGCAAGGGGCGGATGCTGGACGCGGTGCGCGCCTGGGAAGAGGCGTACCTGCTCGAGCCGACGAATCTCCGCGCGCGCGAGTTCCTGCGCTCGGCGCTGGAGCGGATCCACGCAGTGATGGCGCCCGGGAACAAGGCGGCGGCGGATGCCGCGCCGGCGCACCCCTGGCTTCCTGCGCAACCGCCGGCGGCGGATCCCGTCGCCGCCGCCGCCGTCGCTTCGCCCTTGCCGCTGCCCGGCGGCCGTCCCGGGACGCCGCCGCCGCCGCCGGCTCCCGCCGCGAAGCCTCCGCCCGCGAAGCCCGCGCCCGTCGCGAAGGCGCCGCCCCCGCCTCCCCCGGCGCCGGCAGCCGCCGCTGCGAAAAAGACGAAGGCTGCTCCGGCGGCGCGGCCCGCACAAAAGCCGCCGCCTCCTCCTCCTTCGAGCCCCTGGGACGACGGCCCGTCGATGGCCATCCCCCAGGGGGAAGATCCCGGCGACGGCGGCAACGGCGCCTGGGCGATGCACGACACCGCGCCCGCCGGCGAGACCATCTCGGACGACGAGACCGACGTCTGGATGCGCGGCGCGCGCGAGCTGGTGGCGCTCAACGACTTCTCCGGCGCCCTCGAGCTCCTGAACAAGGTCCTGGAGCGCAAGCCCAACGACAAGGACGCGCTGCAGCAGTACGAGGTCTGCGAGCAGAACCTCACTCTCATGTTCGAGAGCAAGATCGGCGGAATGGACGCGCGGCCGCACATCGCCATCCCTCCCGACGAGGTGATCTGGCTGAACCTCGACCCGCGCGCGGGGTTCGTGCTGGCGCAGATCGACGGCGAGGTCTCGTTCGAGGACCTCTATGCCATCTGCGGTCTCAAGCGCCTCGACACCGCCCGCATCCTCTGCGAGCTGCTCGAGCAGGGCGTGGTCCAGGTGCAGGGACAAGGCAAGGCCGTCGCGAAGCGCGCCATGCCGCGCAGCTGACGACCGCGTCTAGAGGATGTAGCGGGAGAGGTCCTCGTCCTTGAGCACGCGGTCGAGCTTCTCCCGCACGTAGGCCGCGTCCACCCGCACCGTCTTGCCGGAGAAGTCGGGGGCGGCGAAGGAGACGTCCTCGAGCACCTTCTCCAGCACCGTGTGCAGGCGCCGGGCGCCGATGTTCTGCGCGCGCGTGTTCATCTCCTGCGCCACGCGGGCCAGCTCCTCGATGCCGCTCTGGTCGAAGACCAGCTCCACCCCCTCCGACCCGAGCAGAGCGGTGTACTGCCGGGTGAGCGCGTTGCGCGGCTCGGCGAGGATGCGCACCAGGTCGCCTTGCGAGAGCGGCTCCAGCTCGACGCGGATGGGGAAGCGGCCCTGCAGCTCCGGGAGCAGATCCGCCACCTTCGCCACATGGAACGCGCCGGCGGCGACGAAGAGGACGTGGTCGGTCTTCACCGGGCCGTACTTGGTGTTGATCGTGCTGCCCTCGACGATGGGGAGCAGGTCGCGCTGCACGCCGCCGCGGGAGACGTCGGGGCCGTGTCCCTGACCGGCGGGCAGCGCCACCTTGTCGATCTCGTCGATGAAGACGATCCCGCTCGACTGCACGCGCTCCAAAGCCTCGCGGACCACCGACTCGCGATCGACCAGCTTCTCGGCCTCTTCCTGCGCCAGCACCCGCCGCGCCTCCGGGACGGGCAGCTTGCGCTTCTTGCTCTTCTTTCCAAAGGGAAGGTTCCCGAGCATCTCCTGGAGGTTCAGCCCCATCTCCTCCATCCCCTGGGATCCGAAGATCTGCATCGTCGGCGCGGCGCGCTCCTGCACGTCGACCTCGACGGTGCGATCGTCGAGCCCGCCCGCCCGCAGCATCCCGCGCAGCTTCTCCCGGGTGGAGTCGCGCGATCCGGGAAGCAGCAGGTCTAGCAGCCGCTCCTCGGCGAGCTCCTCCGCGCGGGGCTGGACCTCCTTCTGCCGCTCCTCCCGGACCAGCGAAACGCCAGCCTCGGTCAGATCGCGGATCATCGAGTCCACGTCCTTGCCGACGTAGCCCACCTCGGTGAACTTCGACGCCTCCACCTTGACGAACGGCGCGCCCGCGAGCCGCGCCAGCCGCCGGGCGATCTCGGTCTTCCCCACCCCGGTGGGCCCGACCAGGATGATGTTCTTCGGCATCACTTCGTCACGCATCTCGGCCGGCAGGCGGAACCTGCGCCAGCGGTTGCGCAGGGCGATCGCCACCGCCCGTTTCGCGGCGGCCTGCCCGACGATGTAGCGGTCCAGCTCGGCGACGATCTCGCGCGGGCTGAGGTCCTTGCCCGAAGTCATAGCTCCTCGATGGAGATCTGGTCGTTGGTGTAGATGCAGATGCGGCCGGCGATCCGCAGCGACTCCTCGACGATCTGCCTGGCTCCGAGCTGTGAGTGCTTGAGAAGGGCGAGCGCGGCCGCCTGCGCGAACGGGCCGCCGCTGCCGATGGCGGCGACGCCCTCGTCGGGCTCCACGACGTCGCCCGTGCCGGAGAGGATCAGGGTGCGCTCCCTGTCGGCGACGATCAGCAGCGCCTCGAGCCGGCGGAGGAACCGATCGGTGCGCCAGTCCTTGGCCAGCTCCACGGCGGCGCGCATCAGGTTGCCGCTGCCGTCCTTGAGGCGGGCCTCGAACTTCTCGAAGAGGGTGATGCCGTCGGCGGCCGA
>DASREU010000022.1:0-7773 GCA_035651935.1 Myxococcales bacterium
AGCGGCCGGCGTTCAGACCCGCCGAGTGCTCGCGCAGCTCATACAGGATCTCGTCCATCTCGAACGCCGCCGGCAGCGTCTCGATCAGCACGGTGGCGCGGACGCTCCCGCGCGGCACCTTGAGCCTCTCCTGCGCCAGGACGAACACGTCGTTCCAGAGCCGCGCCTCCAGGTGCGACTCCATCTTCGGCAGGTAGAAGTACGGCCCGGTTCCGCGGTCCAGCGTCTCGCGCGCGTTGTGGAAGAAGTAGAAGCCGAAGTCCGCGAACGCCCCGGCGATCGGCTTGCCATCCACCTTGAGGTGCTTCTCCGGCAGGTGCCAGCCGCGGGGGCGCACCAGCAACGTCGCGATCTTCTGGTTGAGCTTGTACGCCTTCCCTTCCGGCGAGGTGAAGCTGAGCTTCCGGCGGACCGCGTCGATCAGGTTCACGTGCCCCTGGGCGATGTTGGACCAAGTGGGCGAGAGCGCGTCCTCGAAGTCCGCCATGAAGACGTCGGCCCCGGAGTTGAGCGCGTTGATCATCATCTTCCGCTCGACGGGCCCGGTGATCTCCACGTGCCGCTGCTGCAGATCGGCGGGCGTTCCGGCGACCTTCCAGTCGCCGCTCCGGACGCTCGCCGTGCCCGGCAGGAACTCGAACGAGGCGCCGCTCGCGAGCTTGCGGTACCGCTCGGCGCGGGCTGCGAGCAGCTCCTGCCGGCGGGTCTCGAACGTGCGGTGCAGCTCCTCGACGAACGCGAGCGCAGGCCTGGAAAAGACCTCGGCCGGCGCGCTGGCGGTGACCTCGATCATGAAAGCCTCCCGGATGGGGCGGTCAAACCACCACAGAATAGTGATTCGGTCCAGAGGGGGCTTCCACTCTGATAAAAACCTGGTGTAGAGAAACTGCCCCAACCCCGGGAGACCCACATGGCGAGAAGGATCACCCGCAGATCGCTGCTCAAGGCCTCATTGACCGCCGGAGCGGCGCTGGCCACTCCGACCATCCTCGTGCGCAAGGCTTCCGCGCAGACCGAGAAGACGCTCAAGGTCGTGCAGTGGAAGCACTTCGTGCCCGACTACGATCGGTACTTCAACACCTTCACGAAAGAGTTCGGCGAGAAGCACAAGTGCACGGTGGAAGTCGACTACGTCGCCACCCCCGACCTGCCCACCGCGATCGCGGCGGACATCTCGCGCGGCGGCGGTCACGACGTGTTCCACCTCAACGGCGTCGGCGCGTGGCTCTACGACCAGGCGCTGGTCGACGTCACCGGCGTCGCCGACAAGCTCGCGAAGGAGTTCGGCGGCTGGATCCCCAACTCCGAGTCGATCGGCAAGGTGAACGGCAAGTGGCTGGCGATCCCGTACTGGTACATCGCCTATCCGCTGATCATCAACCAGGGCTACTTCCACCAGGCCGGCGTCGACTTCACCGACAAGACCACCTGGAACGACCTGCTCCCCATCGGCGCGAAGCTGAAGGCGGCGGGCCATCCGTTCGGCATCCCCTACTCGCAGACGCCGGACGCGAACGACGACCTGTATCCGTTGATGGCGTCGTTCGGCGCGGACTTCTTCGACAAGCAGGGGAAGATCAACTTCCGCCGCAAGGAGATCAGCGAGGCCCTCGAGTACGGGAAGAAGTTCTTCGAGCAGACGATGACGGACGAGGTGCTGAGCTGGGACGACAGCTCGAACAACCGGTTCATCGCCTCCGGCAAGGGCTCGATGATCTGCAACCCGATCAGCGCCTACCGCACCGCCGCGAAGGACAACCCGGACGTGTACCGGAACCTGGAGGTGACGAAGACGCCGCTCGGGCCCAAGGGCCGCAAGAACGGCGCCCGGACGATGTCGTACGGGATCTTCAACTTCTCCAAGGTGCAGGACCTGGCGAAGGAGTTCCTCTACGCGATGGTGGCGGACAGCCGCCGCGGGATGCAGGAGAGCACGGGGTACAACCACCCGTTCCTCAAGGCGTTCACGAAGAAGCCGATGCCGGTCCTGGGGACGGAGCCCAAGCTGAAGCTGCTCGAGGACTTCCAGGACGACGTCATCTTCATCGGCTACCCCGGCCCGATGACCAAGACCGCCACCGGCATGTACGCGAAGTTCATCATCCCGACGATGTTCGCCGAAGTCGCCAAGGGAAAGCCGGTGCGCGCGGCGATGGACGACGCGGAGAAGAAGCTGCGGGCGATATCCTGAAGGAGCCGTTCCGTTTGTGGTCGCTCTGCCGGCGATGTGAGGTTCCAGATCCGCGGCTGCGCCGCTCCACCAGGGGGGAGGATCGCCTCCCCCCCGGATTTCCCACTCTCTTCGACCGGAGCACGCAACCACGATGGCAAACGTAGTCCTCGACAAGGTGGTCAAGCGGTTCGGCGACACGGAGGTGGTCGCCGGAATCGAGCTGACCGTCCGCGACCGCGAGTTCTGCATCCTCGTCGGCCCTTCAGGCTGCGGAAAGACCACCACCCTGAGGATGATCGCCGGCCTGGAGGAGGTCACCGCCGGCGACATCCGCATCGGCGGCGAATCCGTCACCTACAAGGCCCCGCGCGATCGCGACATCGCCATGGTGTTCCAGAGCTACGCGCTCTACCCGCACATGACGGTGCGCAAGAACCTCTCCTTCGCGCTGGAGCTCCGCGGCCTCCCCAAGCAGGAGATCGCCAGGCGCATCGACGAGGTGGCGAACATCATCGGCCTCACGCCGCTGCTCCAGCGCAAGCCGCGCCAGCTCTCCGGCGGACAGCGGCAGCGCGTCGCCGTCGGGGCCGCGCTCTGCCGCCAGGCGGGCGTGCTCCTCTTCGACGAGCCGCTCTCGAACCTCGACGCCAAGCTGCGGGTGCACATGCGCACCGAGCTGAAGCGGCTGCACCAGCAGGTGAAGTCGACCATGGTGTACGTCACCCACGATCAGGTCGAGGCGATGACCATGGGCGACCGCATCGTGATCATGAACGGCGGGCGCATCATCCAGGTGGGGACGGCGATGGAGGTCTACGACCGTCCGGCCACCCGATTCGTGGCGGGGTTCATCGGGACCCCTCCGATGAACTTCTTCGACGGCGAGCTCCGGGCAGCGGTCACGCTCCCCGGGGGCCTGGAGCTCCCGGTCCCCCGCCCGGATCTCCAGGCGAAGGCGGGCCGCAAGGTCGTCCTCGGTCTTCGCCCGGAACACATCTATCTGCATGCGAACGGCCGGCAGAATGTCTCGAAGGTCCCCGCCACCATCGACGTGGTGGAGCCGCTCGGCCACCGCACCATCCTCACCGCCCGGTCGCCCGCGGGGCTCCTCCAGCTCGAGGCAGAGGCGATGCCTGGGCTCAAGCCCGGCGACAACGTCGATCTCTTCTTCGACCTCGAGCGCGCGCACCTCTTCGATCAAGCCGACGAGACCGCGCTGTGAACGCGCCGACGCCCGGCGGCAAGGCGGCAGCCTTGCGCACGCGGCTGCCGTTCAGCGAGCGCGAGGCGCCGTTCGGGTACGCGCTGGTGCTGCCGGCGATCCTCTACCTGACGGCGTTCATCGCCTACCCGTTCGCGATGAGCGTCTGGCTCAGCCTCACCGACGCGCAGGCTGGCGCCCAGAAGTGGAACTACGTCGGGATGGACAACTACTCGAAGATCGACAACTACGACCTGGTCGCGAACGACTTCGTCCTCTTCGACGGCAAGGACGAGGAGGCGAAGGCGTTCGCCGCGGCGAAGAAGGACGGCAAGGTGGTGACCACGCCCGACGGCGACCGGTTCAAGGCCTCGCTGCAGGTCGCCGGACACGACGTCCCGCTGGTGGCGCTGAAGGACGAGGGCGACGCCACCTACGTCGCCACCACCATCCTCCAGGACCTCGACTGGCAGGCGCACGGCGGCAAGGTGGTGGCGCACTCCGCGGACTCGCCGCTCGGGTTCGGGAACTATGGCGACCGGGGCGAGGCGAAGAAGGCGGAGAAGGAAAGCCTGCTGGTCAAGGCGAAGACGCAGCTCAAGGCCAACGGCACCGGCGTGCAGCAGGATCCGAACTTCATCCTCTCGGTGAAGAACACGCTCAAGTACACGTTCGGCACCGAGATCATCAAGCTGTTCTTCGGCATCCCCTGCGCTCTGCTCCTCCACCGCAAGTTCCGCGGCCGCCAGCTTCTGCGCGGGCTCCTGGTGATCCCCTGGGTGATCCCCATCGCCATCTCCGGGCAGGCCTGGCTCTGGATCCTCGACTCCACGTACTCGGTGATCAACTGGTGGCTGGTGCACGCCGGCGTGATCACGCCGCAGAACATCCTCAACTTCCGCGGCAACCCCGACCTGGCGATGCTCTCCCTGGTGGTGATCAACGTCTGGCGCGGCTTTCCCTTCACCACCGTGGTGATCCTCGCCGGGCTCACCTCCATTCCCGACGAGATCCTCGAGCGCGCCCGCCTCGACGGGACCAACGCGCTGCAGCGCTTCGCCTACGTGATGGCGCCGATGGTGCGCCCGATCCTCATGGTCTCGCTGCTCTTCTCGGTGGTGTTCTCGTTCACCGACTTCAACACCATCTGGATCATCACCCGCGGCGGCCCCTACGATCAGACGCAGATGCTCGCGACCTATGCGTACCAGGTGGGCGTCAACGCCGGCTACCTGGGGAAGGGCGCGGCCATCTCGCTGTTCCTCTTCCCGATCATGGCGGTGACGGTGTTCGGGATGCTCCAGTCGCTGCGCCGGGAGAACATGTGAGGGCGCCCGTCGCCGCCCGGCCGCGATCGATCTGGCGCAGCCTGCGCCAGGATCTCCTCTCCTGGACGTTCCTCGCCCCGTTCCTCGCCTTCGCGCTGTTTCCCTTCTACTGGGGCCTGATCACCTCGTTCAAGGCCGACGCGAACCTCTACGATCTCTCGCGCAACCCGCTCTGGATCTCGAAGATCGACGGCCGCACCGGCAAGCCGTACCACAAGGACATCATCGTCCCCGCGTCGTACCGCGAGGCGCCGATCAAGTGGCAGCAAGGCGAGGGATCGCACACCGACCGCAGCGACGCGCAGGTGGATCCCAAGCCGATCGCGCTGATCGGCGACCAGCCGATCTTCAGTCCCGTGAGCGGAACCCTCGCCCGGATCGACGTCAAGGACGGGGAGATCGCCAGGCCCAACACGGTGGTCGGCGACATCAACGTGGAGAATCCCACGCTGTCGCACTACGAGTTCCTCGCCTCCACGCCCTTCTACCGGTGGATGAAGGTGAGCCTCGTCACCGGGCTGGCGGTGGTGCTGATCACGCTGATCGTGGCGGTGCCGGCGGCGTATTCGCTGGCGAGGCTCAACTACAAAGGCAACCGGGGGATCGGCATCGCCATCTTCCTCACCTACCTGATCCCGCCCACCATCCTCTTCATCCCCTTCTCGCAACTGGTCGGCGCGCTGCACATCGACAACACCATCTGGTCGCTGATCCTCAGCTACCCGACGTTCACCATTCCCTTCTGCACCTGGCTCTTGATGGGCTTCTTCCGCGGCGTGCCCAAGGAGATCGAGGAGCGAGCGCTGCTCGACGGCGCCACCCGCCTGCAGATGCTCCGGCTGGTGGTCATCCCGGTGGTGCTCCCCGGCATCCTCACCGCCGCGATCTTCGCGTTCACCCTCAGCTTCCAGGAATACGTCTACGCGCTCACCTTCATCTCCAGCACGGCGAACCGCACGCTGCCGGTGGGGATCTCGGTGGAGATGGTCCGCGGCGACGTCTACTTCTGGGGGCCGCTGATGGCGTCCGCCATCCTCGGATCGCTGCCGGTGGTGATCGTCTACGCGCTCTCGCTGAACTACTTCATCAGCGGGATGACCACCGGCGCTACGAAGTGACCAGCACGGTGCAGGAGCGCGCGCCATGCGCGCCGATCACCAGCGCCTGCTCGATGTCTGCCGTCTTCGAAGGCCCCGAGAGCCACATCGCGAACCCCGGCGAGGGGATCTGGATCCGCGCATAGGCCTCGTGCAGGTTGTGCACCAGCGCGCTCGAGGGCACGACCACCGCGAGGTGCTGGGTGAGGTAGGCCGCCGCCCGGTTGGCGCCGCCGTGGCGCACGATCCAGCAGGCGCCGTTCTCGGCCACGCCCACCTCGGCGGGCAGCACGCAGAAATCCACGTCGCGAAGATCGTGGGGGTCGCCGACCGTTGCGAGGTCCACGTTCGCCTTGGCGACGCCGGGCACGAGAGCGACCACCTTCCGGGCCTCGGCGTACTCGGGAATGCCGGCAAGCGCCTCTTCCAGCGTTCCTTCCACGAAGATGCAGCGGCCCCCGACTTCGGCGACGCTTTTTGCGAACCGGTCGCGCAGGTCGGGATACCGGACGGCGCCCAGGCGGGTGACGTCAGGAAGCGGGAGCTCCGCCGGACCGGCTGCCCGGATCGCGGCCAGGATGTCAGCGCGGCTGGACACGCTTCCTCCACTGCGCGCGGAAGCTCTCGCGCGGCATCGGGGGCAAGTCGCGCTGCCGCGTCCAGGGATTCGGCACGCGCGGGCCGACCACCCGGAACAGCTTTCCGACGAGGCGGTACGCCCAGGGACGCGCGAGGACCCAGGCCGCGATCCGCGAGACGATCCGCTTCTGCACCGGGACCAGCCCGCGCGCCGCGAGCTCTCCCCGCCAGGCGAAGAGCTGGTGGTGGAGGTCGATGCGCACCGGGCAGACGTCGCTGCAGGAGCCGCAAAGCGACGACGCGAACGGCAAGCCGGCATGCTTCTTCGCGTCGACGTGCGGCGCGAGGATCGATCCGATGGGCCCCGCCACCGAGACGCCATAGCTGTGGCCGCCGCTGCGGCGGTAGACGGGGCAGGTGTTGAGGCAGGCCGCGCAGCGGATGCACTTGAGCGAGTTCCGGTACTCCTCGCGCGCCAGGATCGCGCTCCGCCCGTGATCGACGATCACGATGTGCATCTCGGCGCCCGGGCGGGGACCGTGGAAGTGCGAGGTGTAGGTGGTGATCGGCTGTCCGGTGGCGCTCCGCGCGAGCAGCCGGAGGAAGACCGCGAGCTCGCGAGGCGACGGGACCAGCTTCTCGACGCCCATGCAGGCGATGTGGATCGGCGGCAGCGACGTGCCGAGGTCGGCGTTCCCCTCGTTGGTGCAGACGACCACCCCGCCGGTGGAGGCGATGGCGAAGTTCACTCCGGTGAGCCCGGCCTGGGCGCCGAGGAACTTCTCCCGGAGGTGGCCGCGCGCCGCCTCGGTCAGCTGCTTCGGATCCGAGAGGCCCACCGGCGTTCCCAGCCGTTCGTGGAACAGCTCGCCGATCTCCTCCTTCTTGAGGTGGATGGCGGGCATGACGATGTGCGAAGGCGGCTCGCGGCGGAGCTGGACGATCCGCTCCCCGAGATCGGTGTCGACCACCTCGATCCCGTTCTCCTCGAGGTGCTCGTTGAGGTGGCACTCCTCGGTGAGCATGGACTTGCTCTTCACCAGCCGCGTCACGCCGCGCTCGCGGAGGATGCCGTGGACGATCTGGTTGTGCTCCCCGGCATCGCGCGCCCAGTGCACCTTCGCGCCGGCGGCGAGGGCGTTGCGCTCGAACTGCTCGAGGTAGTCCGCCAGCCGGGAAAGGGTGTGCGCCTTGATCTGCGATCCCAGGCTGCGCAGCTCCTCCCATTCGGGCACGAAGCTGCGGGCCACGTCGCGCTTGTTCCGGACGAACCACACCGCCTTGTCGTGCCAGTGCAGGCGGGCGTCGTCGGCGACGAAGGAAGCTGCGCGCTGGGCGTGATCGGTCATCGGGTCGCCTCCTCGAGCAGCTCGGCGACGTGCAGCACGCGGAGCT
>DASREU010000023.1:0-19291 GCA_035651935.1 Myxococcales bacterium
CGCGCCGCCTGGAGCCGCGGGGCCTCGAGGGCTGCTACGTCAGTCCGTCCGTGCACTTCGTCGCGCAGCGGAGCGGGACGGCGTACGAGCGCGAGGAGCTGTTCGGGCCCGACCTGGCGGTCTATCCGGCGTCTTCGGAAGAAGAAGCGCTGGAGATCGCCAACGCGACGGAGTACGGCCTCGCCGCCAGCGTCCACACCGCGGACGAGGCGGCGTTCGATCGCTGCCAGCGGGCGCTGGAGTGCGGCGTGGTCAACTGGAACGCGCCCACCGTCGGCGCCAGCGGCCGCCTGCCCTTCGGCGGCCTCAAGCGCAGCGGCAACCACCGGCCCGCCGCGCTCTGGAGCCCGCTCTACTGCGCGGCGCCCGTTGCCGTGCTGCGCGGCGAAGCGAAGCTCGATCGGCGCAAGCTCGCGCCCGGGGTCGCCTGGGTGGACGAATGAGCGGCGCGCTGCGGGTGGTGATCGGCACCGCCGGTCACGTCGACCACGGGAAGACGGCGCTGGTGAAAGCGCTCACCGGGATCGACACCGACCGGCTGCCCGAGGAGAAGCGGCGCGGGATCACGCTCGAAGCCGGCTACGCGCACCTGGAGCTGCCCGGGATCGGGACGGCGGGCGTGGTGGACGTCCCCGGGCACGAGCGCTTCCTGCGGGCGATGGTGGCCGCTGCCGGCGGCATCGACGTCGCCGTCCTTTGCGTCGCCGCCGACGAGGGACCGATGCCGCAGACGGCCGAGCACCTCGACGTCCTGCGGCTCCTGGGCGTGCAGGCCGGGGTGATCGCGCTCACCAAGGCGGACCTGCTGCCGGAGCTTGGCGCGGAACATCGCGAGCTGGTGGGGCTGGAGCTTCGCGAGCTGGTCGAGGGCACGTTTCTCGAGGAAGCGCCGATCGTGGAGGTCTCCGCCCGCACCGGGAAGGGCCTCCCCGAGCTGATCCAGGCGGTCGCCGACGCGGTGAAAGCGCGCCAGGCGGCGCCGCGGCCCGAGCAGGCGCCGCTGTTCCTGCCGCTCGACCGCGCCTTCGCGGTGAAGGGCTTCGGGACGGTGATCACCGGAACGCTCTTCTCGGGCGCGCTCGCGGTCGGCGGCGAGGTGGATCTCGCGGGAGCCGGCGCCAAGGCGCGCGGGATCCGGGTCCGCGGCATCCAGGTGCACGGAGGCGCGGTGGAGAAGGCGCGCGCCGGGCAGCGCACGGCGGCGAACCTCGCCGGCATCGAGGTCAACGAGGCGCCGCGCGGCGCGGCGCTCGTCCAGGCAGGGACGCTGGAGTCGATCGGCGCGGCGCAGGTGCTGGACGTGGAGGTGGAGCTGCTTCCCTGGGCGGCACGGCCGCTGCGCGATCGCGCCCGCCTGCTGGCGCACATCGGGACGGCGCAGGTGGCGTGCGTAGTGGCGCTGGTCGATCGCGCCCAGCTCGCTCCCGGCGAGCGGGCATTCGGACAGCTCCGGCTCGCGCAGCCGACGGCGGCGATCGCGGGGCTGCGCTTCCTCCTCCGCGGCGAGCTTCCGAAGGGTCCGGACGCGGTCGCTTCGGGCAAGCTCACCCGGGCGGCGCGGGCTCACGCGTCGACCCTGGGCGGCGGGCGCATCCTGGCGGTGGCCTCACGCAAGCGACGGCGCCGCGAAGCGGACGCCATCGCCCTGCAGGCGCTCGCGGGCGACGACCCGCTGGCGCAGGCCGATCGGCTGCTGCTCGAGTCGGGGTATCCGGGCGCTTCTCCGCAGCGGCTCGCGGCGCGCGGCGCGTTCACCGTGAAGTCGGCGGAAAAGGGGCTGGAGCGGCTCGCGCAGTCGGGGCAGGCGGTGCTCTACGACCGCGAAGCGCGGCTGTACGTGCACAAGGACGTGCTCCTCGCGCTCGACGCCAAAGTGCTCTCGCGGCTGCGGGAGCATGCGGAGCGCGACTCCATCGACCCGAGCATCGCCCGCGAAGAGCTGCGGCAGCGCGCCGGGTCGCCGCCGCAGAAGCTGTTCGCGAAGGCGCTGGCGGCGCTGGCGGAGCGCGGGGAGCTGCGGGCCGACGCGGAGCGGGTGCATCCGCCCGGGGCGGCGGCGAAGCTCTCCGGTCCGGACGCCGACGCGCAGGAGAAGCTCGCCGCGGTGCTCGACAAGGCGGTGCTGGCGCCGCCGCGCACGGACGAGCTGCCCGACCTGATCGGCCAGAGTCCGCAGCGCACCAAGGCGCTGCTCAAGGCGCTGGCGGGAGCGGGCCGCGTGAGCAAGGTCAGCGAGGATCTCTGGTTCGGCTCCGCGGCGCTGCTCGAGCTGCGCCGGAGGGTGCTGGCGCACCTGGCGGAGCACGGGTCCATCGACGCCCAGTCGTTCAAGGAGCTGACCGGGCTGACGCGGAAGTTCGCCATTCCCCTCCTCGAGTATTTCGACCGGGAGAAGCTCACTCTCCGCATCGGGGACAAGCGCGTGCTGCGCAAGGGAGAGCGATGACCTCGCCGGAGCCGCCGCGGAACGTCGCCCTGATCCGCGGATTCGTCGACGTGGCGGTCGCGGCGCAGCGCGAGCACACGCAGGCGCGGATCCTCCAGGTCGCCCGCGAGCAGCTGGAGAAGCTGGGCCTCTCGGTGACGCTCTGCCAGCTCGCTCCCGGGCGCTTTCGCATCCTCGAAGCGGGGGCCGCGAACCCGTACATCGCATTCATCCGGCAGCGCTGGCCCGACTGGGCGCCGGACTCCGCGTTCCCGCTGCCGCGCGACTCCGCCGACGGGGCGCTGATCGAGGATCTCCCGGAGTTCCTCGCGCGCAGCTTCGACAAGCCGCGGGAGACGTTCGAGAGCGCGCCGCCGCGGGCGATGATCGCCTCCATCCCCGTCGATGGCGTGCCGAGCTTCCTCTTCTCCTGCTCGGGCGGGGATCTCGACGCCAGCGCCGCCAACGCCTTCGGCCTCCTGGGAAAGCAGCTCGGCGCGGCGCTGGAGACCGTGCGCCGGCTGGAGGAGCTCGACCGGCGCAACTCCGAGCTGCGCGCGCAGGCCGAGGAGATGGCGCTGCTCAACGACGTCGCCCGCCGCCTCGCCGGTTCGTTCGAGGTGAAACCGCTGCTCGAGCTGGGAGGTGAGACGCTCCGGCGCCTCCTCGACGCCGATCGGTGGTGCGTGCTGCTCCCCGATCCCCGCGAGCCGGCGCTCCGCTTCCATGCCCGGGCGCCGGAAGGATTCGTCCTCACCCTTCCCGAAGAGTCGCTGGCGATGACGGCGTTCCGCGAGCGCCGGGTGATCCAGGCGCTCGACCTGCGACCGGAAGGGACGGGCGTGACCGCGCAGGGCACCCGGCTCGCGGTACCCCTGCTCGCGCGCGACGAGGTGCTCGGCGTCGCGCTGATCCTCGACGACCAGGCGCGGAGCTTCAGCCGGACCGAGATGGAGCGTTCGCTGGCGGTGGCGGGCCAGCTCGCCCTGGCGCTGCTCTCCGCCCGCCTGTACGACGCCCTGCGCTCGAGCTATGCGGAGCTGGCGCGGACGCAGAAGGAGCTGATCCAGCGCGAGCGCCTCGCCGCCCTCGGCGAGCTCTCGGCCTCCATCGCGCACGAAGTGCGCAACCCGCTCGGGGTGATCTTCAACTCCGTCGGCGGCCTGCGCCGGATCCTCAAGCCGCAGGCCGACGCCAAGCAGCTGCTCGACATCATCGACGAGGAGGCGGATCGGCTGAACCGGATGGTGGGCGACCTCCTCGACTACTCGCGCCCGGTCCAGCCGTCGCTCGAGCCGGTGCCGATCAAGCCGCTCCTCGAGCAGGCCATCACGGCGGCGTGCCAGCAGGCTGGACCCGATCCGGAACGGGTGGTGACCGCGATCCGGGTGGACGAGGATGCGGTGACGGTCCGTGCGGACGAGCGGCTGCTGCGGCAGGCGCTGTTGAACCTGTTTCTCAACGCCTACCAGGCGATGCCGCAGGAGGGACGCCTCGAGGTGCGCGCCTCGCGCGGAGTGATCGACGGGCGGCCGTGTGCCGAGATCGTGGTCCGCGACACCGGCCCGGGCATTCCGACGGAGATGGTGGGAAAGATCTTCCAGCCCTTCTTCACCACCAAGCCCACCGGCACGGGCCTCGGGCTGGCGGTGGTGCGGCGGATCGTCGAGGGCCACGGCGGGACCATCGAGCTGGGCAGCCCCCCTGGAGCGGAATTCACCGTCCGACTTCCGTTGGAGGGCCAGTCAGGTTAGTTCTTCAGGGACCCATGGCCATCGAGGACACAACCACGGTCGCCGCGACCAAGCCGCGGGCCCGCATCCTGGTCGTCGACGATCAGCGCAACATGCGCACCACCACGGCGCTGGTGCTGCGCCAGTCCGGGTATGAGGTCGCCGAGGCCGAGAGCGGGGAAGCGGCGCTCTCGCGGCTTCTGACGGACCCGTTCGACGTGGTGCTCACGGACCTGAAGATGGCGGCGCTGGACGGCATCGCGGTCCTGCGCGGCGCGCTCGAGATCGCGCCTTCGACCCAGGTGATCGTGATGACCGGGTACGGCACGGTGGAGAACGCGGTCGAGGCGATGCAGCAGGGCGCGTACGACTACGTGAGCAAGCCGTTCAAGGAGAGCGAGCTCCTGGTCCGCGTGCAGCGGGCGCTCGAGCGGCGGCGGATGCAGGTCGACCTGGGCCTCTTCTCGGACGAGTTCCGGCAGCGGTACAAGCTCGACAACCTGGTCGGGCGCTCGACGCCGATGCGCGACCTGCTCACCAAGATCGTCCGCGTCGCGCCCACCGACGTCACCGTGCTGATCACCGGCGAGAGCGGCACCGGGAAGGAGCTGATCGCCCGCGCCATCCACGCCAACTCCCGCCGCTCGTCGCGGCCGTTCGTGCCGGTGAACTGCGCCGCGATCGCGGAGACGTTGCTGGAGAGCGAGCTGTTCGGTCACGCGAAGGGCGCCTTCACCGGCGCCGTCAAGCTGCGGCAGGGGCTGCTCGAGGACGCGAGCGGAGGGACCTTCTTCTTCGACGAGATCGCCGAGACCACGCCGGCCTTCCAGGCCAAGCTGCTGCGGGTGATCCAGGAGCACGAGATCCGGCGGGTGGGCGACAATGCCTCGATCCCGGTCGACGTCCGGGTGATCGCCGCGACCAACCAGGACCTGAAGCAGGCCATCGCCGAGAAGCGCTTCCGCGAGGACCTGTTCTACCGCCTCAACGTGGTCCCCCTGCACGCGCCGCCCTTGCGGGAGCGGAAGGAAGACCTGCCGCTGCTCGCGCAGCACTTCCTCTCCCGGTTCAACCAGCGGAACGGAACGCGGCGTACGCTGACGCAGGGCGCGCTGCAGAAGATGGCGGCGTACGACTTTCCCGGGAACGTGCGCGAGCTGGAGAACGTGGTCGAGCAGGCGGCGGCGCTGGCGCACAGCGACGAGATCGACGCGGACGACGTCTCGATCGAGACCCGCTTCAACGCGGTGAGCGATGGGCCGCCCGGAGGCGTGTGGACCCTCGCGCAGGAGACCGACGCGGCGGAGCGCCGGGCCATCGAGGCGGCCATCCAGAGAAACGACGGCCAGATCGAGAAGGTCGCGCGGGAGCTGGACGTGTCGACGACCACGCTCTGGCGCAAGATGAAGCGGCTGGGTTTGCGCAAGGAGTGAGCGGACCCCTGCCGCCGGGGTTACCCTCTGCAGGGTGGCGAAGAAGAAGCCGTTCAACAATCCCTTCTCGGGAGTGAAGCTGCCGGCGCCGCCTGCCAAGCCTGCTCCGGAGGCTGCGCCGCCGGCCGCCGCGCCACCGCCTGCCCGCCGGCCCGAGACGCTCAGCGAGGACGAGCTCTGGACGATGGCGGTGGACGGCGCGACGCCCTTGCAGGACCGCAGCGCCCGGGTGAAGCCCGGGCCTCAGCCTCTCTCGGTCGCGCCGCCGGAGCTCGATCCCGATCTGGAGGCCTACGACGAGCTGCGGGCGCTGGTCACCGGCGAGGTGCCGTTCGACATCGCCGATTCCGACGAGTTCATCGAGGGACACGCCCGCGGCCTCGACCCGCGCGTCGTCCGAAGGCTTCGCCGGGGCGAGTTCGCGGTCCAGGCGCACGTCGATCTGCACGGCCTGCTCAAGGACGAAGCCAAGCTCGAGCTCGAAGCCTTCCTCGCCCGCTCCCGCCAGTTGGGCCGCCGCTGCGTCCTCGTCGTCCACGGCCGCGGCCTCCACTCCAAAGACCAGGTCCCCGTCCTCAAAGAAGCCCTCAAGCGCTGGATGCACACAGCCCGCTTCTCCCGCCACGTTCTCGGCTTCTCCACCGCCCGCCCCCACGACGGCGGCGCCGGCGCCATCTACGTCCTCCTCAAGAAGCTCTAGCGGGAGAAGGTGGTGGAGGCGGATTGGGTGAGGGAGGCGAAGGTGCCGGGGAGGACGCCGAGCCAGAGGACCAGGAGGGCGCAGCCCGCGATGGCCAGGCCGGCGGAGAGGAGGCGGCCGCCCTGGACGGGTTCGCTCTTCGCGCTCGGGTACATGTACACGTAGACGACGACGCGCAGGTAGTAGTAGAGGCCGGCGACGCTGGTGAGGACGCCGAAGATGGCGAGCGGCGCCAGCCCGGCGGAGATCGCCGCCCGGAACACCGTCAACTTCGCCATGAACCCGGCGGTCGGCGGAATGCCGGCGAGCGACACCATGAAGAGGGACATCGCGGCCGCGAGCCCGGGATGCCGCTCGGAGAGCCCGGCCCAGGAGGCGAGGTCGTCGCCGCCGCCGCTCAGCGCGAGGCGCCGCTCGATGATCGCCACCACCCCGAACGCCCCGATCACCGTCACGCCGTACGCGGCCAGATAGAAGAGCAGGCCCTCCATCGCGTCGGCGCGAGGCCCCAGCGTTCCCATCGAGGCCACCGCCACCAGCAGATACCCGGCGTGCGCGATCGACGAATACGCCAGCATGCGCTTCACGCTGCGCTGCGGGATCGCAAGCAGGTTTCCGAAGAGCATGGTGAGCAGCGCCAGCCAGACGATCAGGTCGCGCCACCCGCGCGGACCGTTCGCCACCGCCGCGTCGCCGAAGCCGCCCACCAGGATCCGCACCAGCGTCGCGAACGCCGCCGCCTTCACCCCTGCCGCCATGAACCCCGTCACCGGCGCCGGCGCGCCGTCGTACACGTCCGGGACCCACATGTGGAACGGCACCGCCGCCACCTTGAACGCGAATCCCGACGCGAGCAGCGCCGCCGCGCCGTAGAGCAACGTCGAAGCGCCGGGAGCGCCGCCGCCGCGCAGCGCCGCGGCCACGTCGGCCAGCCGCGTGGACCCGGTGGCGCCGTACGCCAGGGCGGCGCCGTAGAGGAAGATGGCGGAAGCGAAGCTGCCGAGGATGAAGTACTTGAACGCGGCCTCCGCCGGACGCCTGCCCCGCCGCAAGTACGCGCAGAGCGCGTAGACGGACAACGACATGATCTCCAGCGAGATGAACACCACGATCAGATCGGTGGCCTGCGCGAGCAGGCACATGCCGGCGGTGGCGAACAGCGACAGCGCATAGAACTCGCCGCGCGTCGCGCGCAGCGACTCCAGGTACGAGTACGCGACGACACAGGAGAGCAGCAGCGCGGCGCAGGCGACCGCCGAGACCACCCGGGAGAAGCCGTCGCTCACCGCGGCGCCGGAGAAGAGGGGCATCGCCGCTTCCCCGAGCTGCGCGAGCGTCGCCCAGAGCGCCGCGGCCGCAAATGCCGCGGCCACCCAGGCCTGGTACCTGCGATCGGGCTGGGCAGCGACGGTCGCGGGCTTCGCGTCCGCGCCTTCCGGAAGCGCTTCCTGCGCGCCTCGGGCCGGTCCGGTGGCAGCGCCCAGCGCGGCGGGCCGCACGCCGCGGAGGAACACTTCGCTGACCAGGAGCAGCAGCGCTCCTGCGGTGAGGATGAGCGGCGCGAGCACTCCGTGCAGGTCGCTCGGGTCGTAGCTCATCGCTCGACCTCCGCCTTCCGCACCGGCATCCGGTCCGCGTGGCTGACCCGCTGGACGAAAGCGTCGACCGGCTCCTTCATCGCCGAGAGCAGGGGCTGGGGGGCGAATCCGATCAGCACGATGGCGATCAGCAACGGAGCGATGGTGAACCACTCCCGGACCGTGAGGTCGGCGAGCCCGTGCGAGGCCGCCTTGCGCGGCGGTCCGAAGAAGAGGCGCTGGTACAGCCAGAGCATGTACACCGCGCCGAGGATCACCCCGGTGGCCGCGAACACGGCCAGAGGAATCGCGCCGGAGATCACCCGCGAGCTGAACGTGCCGTTGAGGATGAGGAACTCGCCGACGAATCCGTTCGTGCCGGGAAGCCCGATCGACGACAGCGTCACCGCCAGGAACGTGGCCGCGATCGCAGGCGTCACCGCGGCGAGCCCGCCATAGGCCCCGATGTCGCGGGTGTGCGTGCGCTCGTACAGGTATCCGATGATGAGGAACAGCGCGCCGGTGGAGATGCCGTGATTCACCATCTGCAGCACGGCCCCGCTCACCGCCTCGGGCGTCAGCGCCGAGAGGCCCAGCATCACGAACCCGAGGTGCGCGACCGAGGAGTACGCGATCAGCCGCTTCATGTCCGTCTGCGCCATGCACATGAAGGAGCCGTAGATGATCCCGATCACGCCCAGCACCGCGATGCCGGGCGCCGCGGCCAGCGCCGCCTGCGGGAAGAGCGGCATCGCGTACCGGATGAAGCCGAAGGTCCCCATCTTCAGCATCACGCCGGCGAGGATCACCGACCCCGCCGCCGGAGCCTCGGTGTGCGCGTCCGGCAGCCAGGTGTGCAGCGGCCACACCGGGACCTTGATGGCGAAGGCCACCGCGAAGGCGAGGAAGAGCCACTTCTGGGTGGAAGCGTCCACCACCCCGGCGTTGAGCAGGTCGAGGTAGTCGAAGCTCTTGCGTCCCGCGTTGCTCCACAGCCAGAAGATGGCGAGGAGCATCAGCACCGACCCGATGAAGGTGAAGAGGAAGAACTTCACCGCCGCGTAGATGCGGCGCTCGCTGCCCCACATCCCGATCAAGAGGTACATCGGGACCAGCATCGCTTCCCAGAAGACGTAGAAGAGCACCAGGTCCAGCGCCGCGAGCGTGCCGAGCATCGCCGTCTCCAGCAGCAGCAGCGAGACGCAGTACACCCTGACGCGCTCCTGGATGAACTTCCAGGAGCTGAGCACGACGATGGGACCGAGCAAGGTGGTGAGCAGGAAGAGGAGCAGCGCCACGCCGTCGAGCCCGACGTGATAGCTGATCCCCAGCGACGGCGCCCACTCGGTCTTCTGCTCGAACGCGAACCGCGAGGGGCCGGTGCGGAAGCCCGTCCAGAGCGGGATGGAGAGCAGGAACGCGGCGAGGCTGAAGACGAAAGCCACGCCTTTGTGCTGTCCGCCCTCGGAGCGGGGCAGCACCGCGACCAGCACCGCGCCGATCAGCGGAAGGAAGGTGACCAGGGTGAGGAGATGGGACTCGAGGTAGCTCATCTCAGCCCCTCACCAGGAAGACGTACAGGAGCGCGGCGACGCCGAGCGCGGTCACCGCCGCGTAGCGCTGCACGTCGCCGTTCTGGAACCTGCGCGCCAGGGCCCCGATCCAGGCGATCAGGGATGGGATGCCGTTGACGAACAGGCCGTCGATGAGGGTCGCGTCCACCACCCGCCACAATCCGCGGGCAAAGCTCCAGACGGGGCGCACGATCGCCCAGCCGTAGAACTCGTCCACGTAGAACTTGTTCGCCAGCGTCCTGCGGAACCCGCGCATGTGCGCCGTCAGCGCTTCGTCGCCCGCGAGGCCGCGCTTGTAATAGAGCGCGTACGAGCAGGCCCAGCCCGCCCACCCGACCAGGAGCGCGATGCCGTACCCGAGATACGGCGAGAACTCCTCGGCAGCGCCGCCGCGGGGCTGCGAGAAGAGTCCTTCGGTGAAGTGCTCCCAGGTCCAGCCCTGCAGCGCGCTTCCGTGGACCCAGGCCTGCGGCAGGCCGAGCACCAGCGCGACCACCGAGAGCGCGGCGAGGATCCACAGCGGCCAGGTCATCACCGGCGGGCTCTCGTGCGGGTGCACGCTTTCGGGACCGCGATACTCACCCGAGAAGGTGAGGAAGTAGCAGCGCCACATGTAGAAGCTGGTGAGGAACGCCGCCAGCGAGCCGACCGCGTAGATCAGCGGCCCGAGCCAGGTCATGTGCGGACCGTTCGGCCAGAGCGTGAGGAAGCCGAACGCGCGGGTGTGCAGCGCCTGCCCGAGGATCTCGTCCTTGGAGAAGAACCCGGAGATGGGGAGGATGCCGGTGATCGCGATGGTGGCGATCAGGAACGTCATCCGCGTCGACGGCATGTAGCGGCGCAGCCCGCCCATCCTCTGCATGTCCTGCTCGCCGTGCAGCCCGTGGATCACCGCGCCCGAGCAGAGGAACAGGCAGGCCTTGAAGAAGGCGTGCGTGACGAGGTGCATGGTGCCGGCGAAGAACGCGCCGACGCCGACGCCGATGAACATGAAGCCGAGCTGCGAGACGGTCGAGTACGCCAGCACCTTCTTGATGTCGTTCTGCGAGGTGCCGATCAGGGCCGCCCAGATGGCGGTGAGCACGCCGACCACGGCCACCACCGCGAGCACGCCCGGGGCGGAGACGTAGAGGTGGCTGAGCCGCGCCACCATGTACACACCCGCCGTGACCATGGTCGCCGCGTGGATCAGCGCGGAGACGGGCGTCGGGCCCGCCATCGCATCGGGCAGCCAGACGTAGAGCGGGAGCTGCGCGCTCTTGCCGGTAGCGCCGATGAAGAGGCAGAGCGCCGCCCAGGTGGCGATGCCGAGCGGGAGCGCCGCCGCGTTGATCTGCGCGATGTTCACCGTCCCGGTCTGGCGGAAGAGGATGAAGATCCCGATCAGGAACCCGAAGTCGCCGATCCGGTTGACGATGAAGGCCTTGCGTCCGGCGTATGCCTTCTCCTCGTCGGTGTACCAGTAGCCGATCAACAGGTAGCTGCAGAGACCGACGCCTTCCCACCCGACGAACAGCGCCACGAGGTTGTCGCCGAGGATCAACGTCAGCATGGCGGCGACGAACAGGTTCAGGTACGCGAAGTACCGCCAGTAGCCAGGGTCCTCGTCGATGTACCCGACCGAGTAGACGTGGATGAGGAACCCGACGCCGGTGACCACCAGCGTCAGCGCGCCGGAGAGGCGGTCGAAGGTGAACGCCATGTCCACCCGGAGCGATCCCGCCGAGAACCAGTTGAAGGCGAGCTGGTGGAACACCCAGGCGTCCTCCCCGAGGTTGAGGAACGCCTTCAGCCCGACGAGGAACGAGAGCAGCACCGAGACCAGCGCCACCGCGTACAGCCAGCCTTTGGGCAGCCATCGCCCCGCGAGCCCGCAGATCGCGGCCCCGATCAGCGGGAGAAGCGGGACCAGGTGCAGCCAGGAGACTTCCACTCTCGCTCCTAGAGCTTCAGGGTATCGAACTCGTCGACGTTGACCGAGGTGCGGCTGCGGAAGACTGCGATGATGATGGCGAGACCCACGGCGGCTTCGGCCGCCGCGGTGGCGATGACGAAGAACACCGCCGCGTGTCCGGAGAGGAAGCTCCCCATCGGCGAGTTCGGGACCAGCGGAAAGCGGGAGAAGGCGAGAAAGGTGAGGTTCACCGCATTGAGCATCAGCTCGATGCTCATCAGGACGATGATCGCGTTCCGCCGCAGTACCACTCCTGCCGCTCCCAGGGCGAAGAGCAGCGAGGCCAGGACGAGATAGTGCTGCGCCTGGTGGGCGTGGAAGAAGTCCATCAGATCTTCCCCTTCGCGACGACCACCGCCGCGACCACCGCCACGAGCAGCAGGAGCGAGGTGAGCTCGAACGGCAGGAGCGAGCCGATGTAGAGCGTGTACCCCACCGCCTTCACCCCGCCGAACGCGCCCCAGCGGGTTTGCAGGGAGGCGTTGTCCACCGTCGGCCCGCCCGGATACGCGGGGCCCAGCGCCCTCCAGGCGATCACGCCGGTCCCCACCACCACCGCCGCCAGCCCGATCGCCTTCCAGGTCGTCCAGCGCGCCTCGCCGAGCTCCTCCTCCTTCAGGTTCAGGAGCATGATCACGAAGACGAAGAGCACCATCACCGCGCCGGCGTACACGAGGATCTGCAGGATGGCGATCAAGTGCGCAGCGAGCAGCACGTAGATCCCGGCGAGGAAGAAGAAGCAGCCCACCAGCGAGATCGCGCCGTAGATCGGGTTGCGGCGGAAGATCACCTGCGCGCCGGCGACCAGCACGCCGATGGCGAAGAGATAGAAGAGGATCGCCTCGGCCACGTCAGCCCCGCACCAGCGCGTCGAAGTCCGCGCGGAACTTCTCGATGTAGCTCTTCGCCGGCATCGCGGCGCCGTCGGCCAGCGCGCAGATGGTCTTCATCTCCATCTGGCGGGCGATCTGGTGGACGTTGTCCACGTCCCTCTTGTCGCCCTTGCCGGCGACGATCTTGTCGAGCAGGCGGGAGAGCCAGGCCGTCCCTTCCCGGCACGGAGTGCACTGGCCGCAGCTCTCGTGCGCGTAGAACCTCATCAGATTGGCCAGCGCATGCGCCATGTTCACGCTCTGATCGAGGTAGACCACGCCGCCCGACCCGGCCATCGTCTTCTTCGCCTTCAGGGTGTCGAAGTCGCTGGCCCACTCCGCTTCCGCCGCGGTCATGATCGCGGAGCTGCCGCCGCCGGGGATGATCGCCTTCAGCGTCGACCCTTCGCGCATCCCGCCGCAGTACTCGTCGAGGAGCGCCTTGAAGCTGATGCCCATCGGCGCCTCGAACACGCCGGGCTTCTTCACGTGTCCGCTGACCGCGAAGAGGCGCGTGCCGCCGTTCTTCGGCGCCCCGATCTTGCCGTACTCGTCGCCGCCGAGCGTGACGATCACCGGCAGGTTCGCCAGCGTCTCCACGTTGTTCACGGCGGTGGGCTGCCTGAAGAGGCCTCCGCCCGCGTTCGCCGGAAACGGCGGCTTGAGCCGGGGATACCCCTTGCGCCCTTCCAGCGACTCGAGCAGCGCCGTCTCCTCGCCGCAGATGTACGCGCCGGCGCCGAACACGGCATGGATCTCGAGGTCGAAGCCCGAGCCGAGGATGTTCTTGCCCGCGAAGCCGGCGGCGTACGCCTCGTCGATGGCCTGCTGCAGCCGCGCCATCGCGCTGTCGCGGAACTCGCCGCGGCAGTACACGTAGGTGAGGTGGCAGTCGACGGCGTAGCAGCCGATGATCAATCCCTCGACGAACAGGTGAGGGCTGCGCAGCAGGATCTCGCGATCCTTGAAGGTGCCCGGCTCCCCTTCGTCGGCATTGACGACCAGGTACTTGGGAAAGCTGGTCTCCTTGCGGACGAAGTTCCACTTCATCCCGGTGGGAAAGCCGGCCCCGCCGCGGCCGCGCAGGTTCGACTTCACCACCTCGTCCACGATCTGCTGCGGCTGCATCTTCAAGGCCCTGGGCAGCGCCTGGTACCCGCCGCCCTGCCGGTAGGTCTCGAGCGTCCAGCTCGACGGCTTGTCCCAGTCCTTGGTGAGGAGCTTCGGGGCGGGCATCAGCGCGGCTCCGTGCTGCCGGCTTCGGGGTGCGTGGAGACGGCGGGCCCGTCGAGCGATCCGGTGGCCTGCGGGGCGCCCTGGCTCTGTTCGTGCAGGTGCGGATCCGGCATGCGGGGCAAGGGGCCTTTCGCCATCTCCGTGCCCGGCTTCTCGCGCAGCTCGCCGATCAGCGCGCCCATCGACTCCGGCGTGACGTTCTCGACATAGCGGAAGTTGTTCACCAGCGCCGCCGGCGCGTTCCCGCACGCCGCCAGGCAGGACACTTCCTCCAGCGAGAACTGCCCGTCGCGCGTGGTCTCGCCCGGATGGATTCCGAGCAGCTCGGAGCAGTGTTTGAGGATCTTCTCCGACCCCATCGCCCAGCAGGAGATCGAGTTGCACACGCCGATCTGGTGCCGCCCGACCGGCCGCATCCGGTACATCGTATAGAAGGTGACCACCTCGCGGACGCGGACCGGCGGGACGTCGAGACGGAACCCGACGTACGCCATCGTCGGCTCCGACAGCCACCCGAGCTCGTCCTGGGCGAGGTGCAGGGCTGCGAGCAGGGCTGCCTTGCGCCGGTCCGGCGGATACTTCGCGACGGCCCGCGCCAGACCGGCATCGAATCGCTGCTGCTGCTCCGGGGTGAACGGACTCTCGACGGGGCCCGACTGCGTGCCGAGGGGAATCATTGCAGGCGCGGACGTGTATGGCGAGCGCGCCGAGGTGTCAAGGCGCGAAAATCCGCTCGTTTCACCGGCCGGTGTCGAGCGCTGCCGGTGCGGCTACCGGAGCTCGAGCACCCGCAGCGAGGTGAGCGCGACCAGCATGCCGAGGACGTCGTTCTCCGGCTTCCCGGACAGCTTCACCAGCTCGGCCACGCTGCGGCTCCCGTCACACCGCGGCAACAGGTGCGCCTCCCAGGCCTGCAGCTCGACATCGCTCAGGTTGAACGAGGGATCCTGGCTGGGAGTGGGACGGGCCTGGGGCGGCATCAGCCGCTTGAGCCGCTCGGGCTTGTAGAGCTTCTTCACCCCGCGGAGGATCAGGTTCGCGGGATGGATGTCGAGCTTGATCGCTTCCTTCCGGGCCCGTGCCTGGAACGAGATGGTGAACGCGCCTTCCTCCCAGGCAAACACCGAATAGAGGATGCTCTTGATCTGCTGTCCCACGTAATAGAGGCGTTCCTCTTCCGTGAGCGCGCCGAGCGTGATCAGCACGTCACCGGTCCGGCGGCGCGAAGCAGCGGCGTCGTCCGCCGCCTGCTTCAGCGTCTGTTCGTCGATCTTTCCGGCGCGGACCAGGAACTGGCCGAGGCGGTCGGCGACGAGGTTCGACAAGGCAAAGACGGGAAATCCGGCCTCGAAGAAGATGATCTTCTTCACCTGACCCTTCATCAGGCCCAACTCGCCGGTCTCCTTGGCGTTGTAGAACGCGGCGAGCAGGTGAGGGAGGTTGTCGCGCAGGTCGCCGCGCCGGATGCCGCCCTTCTCGTCGAGCGGCTGGAGCAGGGGCGGCTCGCTCCCGGCGGCCGTGATGGGGCCGGTGGGCACGCGGGCGGCCTGCACCTTGGGCTGCATGATCGGCGGCGCCGGCGTGCCGCGCTCGCGCATGCGCGCCACCTGGTCGCGATCCATGGGCCGCAGCCGGAGCGGCGAAGTGCCGCGCAAGGACCCGCTCTGCAGATCGATCCGGGCGGTCAACTGCATGGCTTCCGCCGCCTCGGCGACCTGCGGCCCGGAGTCCACGTCGAATGCCTGGTCGCTGCGCGACGGAGCGGAGACCGGCACCGCCTTACGCACCGCGGCAAGCAGGGCCGTCCGCTCGAACGGCTTCTCGAAGAAGGCCAGCGCGCCGTACCTTTCGACCGCGTTCGCGGCGGTCCGGCCGCCCTTGTGCACGCCGGACATGAGCACGAACGGCACCCCCAGCCGGCGCAGCGCTTCGGCGACGTCGAACCCCATCAGATCGGGGAGGAGGACGTCGATCACCGCCAGGTCGGGCTTCTCTTTTCGCGCCAGATCCAGCGCCGTTCGGCCCCGCGGCGCCTTCTGGACCTCGTAGCCGGCCTCCTCGAACGCAGAAGAGAGGAGTGTGAGCAGCTCCGGGTTGTCATCCACGACCAGGATGCGGGGAGCGGACACCCGGCGAGCCTACGATGCGCCCCTGTCGACGGCAAGGTTGATCCCCTCAGACCACAATGTTAAGCAGGCTCGCTTTTTGCCCTCTGCACGGAGCCCCCCCATGCGCCGCATCCCCGCGAAATTTCTCGTCTGCGTGCTCGCCATCGCGATCGGTTGCAAGAAAGAGGGGCAGGGCGGCGGAAACGTGGGTGCCGCGGATACGAACGTGATCAAGGTCGGGGAAGTCGGCTCGATGACGGGCACCGAGGCCACGTTCGGCACCTCCAGCGACCGCGGGATCCAGCTCGCGGTGAAAGAGGTGAACGGGGCCGGGGGGATCAAGGGCAAGCAGATCCAGGTGATCGCGCTCGACGACGAGGGCAAGCCGGAAGAGGCCGCCACCGCCGCCACCCGCCTGATCTCCAGCGAGCACGTGGTCGCGCTGCTCGGCGAAGTCGCTTCGACCCGCTCCCTGTTCATGGCCCCGAAGGCGCAGGCGGCGAAGGTGCCCATGGTCTCGCCGTCGTCCACGAACGAGAAGGTCACCGCCGTCGGCGACTACATCTTCCGCGCCTGCTTCATCGATCCCTTCCAGGGCTACGTGATGGCGAAGTTCGCCACCGAGACGCTGAAGCTGAAGAAAGCGGCCATCCTCCGCGACGTGCGCAACGACTACTCGGTCGGCCTCGCCAAGGTGTTCAACGACAATTTCACCAGGATGGGCGGGCAGATCGTCGACAACGAGAGCTACTCGTCCGGCGACGTGGACTTCAAGGCGCAGCTGACGAACATCAAGGGGGCGGCGCCGCAGGCGCTGTACGTCCCCGGCTACTACACCGACGTCGGCCTGATCGCGCGGCAGGCGCGGGAGGTGGGCCTGACCATCCCCCTGCTCGGAGGCGACGGCTGGGACAGCGAGAAGCTGTACGAGATCGGCGGCGCGGCGCTCGAAGGCAGCTACTTCTCGAACCACTATTCGGTCGACGACCCGAGCCCGCGGATCCAGGAATTCGTCGCCAAGTTCAAGAAGGAGTACGGCGGGCAGGTGCCCGACTCGCTGGCGGCGCAGGCGTATGACGCGGCCGGCATGCTGTTCGACGCGATGAAGCGCGCGAAGGACCTCACCGGGCCGTCGATCCGCGACGCGCTGGCGCAGACCAGGAATTACCGCGGCGTCACCGGCGACATCACCATGGACGAGAAGCGCAACGCGACGAAGCCCGCCGTGGTGCTGAAGATCGCGAAAGGCGGCAAGTACGAGTTCGCCGGCCGCATCCAGCCGGAGGGCATCGCGGAGAACAACCCCGCCGAGGCTCCGCGCGCCGTCCCCGAGTCGCAGCCGAAGAAGACCGAAGGCAACACGGCCCCGAATCCCGCGCCGGGGAACATCCCCACGCCGACGCCGACACCTGCGGTCGGCGCCACCAGCTCAGCGCAGAGCGCAGCGAACACCGGCCAGTCCCAGGGCGTACCCGCAGGCGAGCATCCGAAGAAATAATCTCGCGTGATCGATTTTTTGCAGCGCGTCGTCGACGGGGTGTCGCTCGGCGCGATCTACGCGCTGATCGCCCTCGGCTACACGATGGTGTACGGCGTGCTGCAGCTGATCAACTTCGCCCACGGCGACGTGTTCATGCTCGGCGCGATGATGGGCTGGTACATGTCCTCGGTCTGGACCGGCCAGTCGCGGAATCCGGGCATCCCGAGCGCGATCGGCGTCACCCTCTTCGCGATGGCGGTCTGCGGGGTGGTCGGGCTGCTGATCGAGCGTTTCGCCTACCGTCCGCTGCGCAATTCTCCACGGCTCAACTCGCTCATCACCGCCATCGGCGTGAGCTTCCTCCTCGAGTACGGCGGACAGCTCGTCTTCGGTCCCAACCCTCGAGGGTTCGGCGTGCTCCCGCACCGGGCGAGCACCGCGTTCGCGGGCATCACCATCGGCTACGTGGACGTGGTCACCATCGTCACCAGCGTCGCGCTGATGTTCCTGCTCCAGCGGATCGTCTTCCACACCCGCATGGGCACCGCCATGCGCGCGGTCTCCTGGAATCCGTCGGTGGCCGCGCTGATGGGCGTGAACATCGACCTGGTGATCAGCTTCACCTTCGTGCTCGGCTCCGTGCTGGCCGCGGTCGCCGGGATCCTCTACGCCTCGAAGTACCCGAGCGTGCATCCGCTGATGGGGCTGATGCCGGGGCTCAAGGCCTTCGTCGCCGCCGTGCTCGGCGGGATCGGGAACGTTCCCGGGGCGATGCTGGGCGGACTTTTGCTCGGGCTCGCCGAGCAGCTGGTCTCCGGGTACACCAGCTCCTCCTGGCGCGACGCGGTCGCCTTCGGGATCCTCATCCTCATCCTCCTGGTGAAACCCTCGGGCCTACTGGGGCGCGGTTCCGCGGAGAAGGTCTGATGGCGGGCTTCTTCGGGGGGAGCGCGTTGAGGCGCAGCGGCAAGGCGCTGCGGAGCTGGCTTCCGTTCTTCATCGCCATCCCCTTTCTGGTGCTGATCGAGCAGGAGGTCGAGCTCAACCCGGCGCTCCGGCTCGAGTACGTCTTCCAGAACATCAACCACATCGGCATCGCCGTGATCCTGGCGGTCTCGCTGAATCTGGTGAACGGCCTCACCGGTCAGTTCTCCATCGGCCACGCCGGGTTCATGGCGGTGGGCGGATACGTCACCGCCGTGATGCTGAGGAGCGGCCCGCAGGACGACCCCTACAGGCTCTTCTTCGTCGCCGCGATGCTCACCGGCGCCACGGCGGCCGCGCTGGCGGGATGGATCGTGGGGAAACCGTCGTTGCGCCTGCGCGGCGACTACCTCGCCATCGTCACCCTCGGTTTCGGCGAGATCATCCGGGTGATCATCGAGAACACGCCCTTCTTCGGCGGCGCCATCGGGCTCTCGCCCATCCCCCACCGCGCCGACTTCGCCTGGATCTGGGCGATGGCGATCATCACCATCCTCGTGGCCAAGCGGCTGCGCGATTCGACGCACGGGCGCGCGTTCCTCTCCGTCCGCGAGGACGAGGTGGCCGCGGAGGCGATGGGGATCGACACCACCGGCTACAAGGTGCGCGCCTTCGTGATCAGCGCCTTCTTCGCCGGCATCGCCGGAGCGCTCAGCGGCGCATTCGAAGGGAACCTCGCGCCGCAGAGCTTCACCTTCGTGCGCAGCTTCGAAGTGGTGGCGATGGTGGTGCTCGGCGGCATGGGCTCGATCACCGGGTCGACCATCGCGGCGGCCGTGCTCACCATCCTCCCGGAATACCTGCGCGCGCTGGCGAACCTGCGCATGGTCATCTATTCGATCGCGCTGATCGCGCTGATGCTGCTGCGGCCGCGGGGGCTGCTCGGCACCCGCGAGATCTGGGACTGGTGGCGCAAGAGGCGCCCCGCGCGCGTGCCCGGAAACCGCGAAGCGACGGAGGCGCTGATCGACGTCCGCAACGCCACCATCCGCTTCGGCGGATTGACCGCGGTGAGCGACTTTTCCCTCTCGGTGATGCCGCGCGAGCTGGTGGCGCTGATCGGGCCGAACGGCGCGGGCAAGACCACGGTGTTCAACCTGCTCACCGGGGTGTATCCGCCGACCGAGGGCTCCATCGAGGTGATGGGCCGGGATACCCGCGGGCTGTCGCCGCACGCGATCGCGCACCTGGGCTGCGCGCGCACCTTCCAGAACA
>DASREU010000024.1:0-5877 GCA_035651935.1 Myxococcales bacterium
GCAGTTCGAGGGCGCGATCTGCCCGCCGGCGGAGCCGGGGGTCGAGCGCCCCCAGGAGATCACTCTCTCCAGCCCGGAGTCGCCGAGCAGCCTGATGCTCGCGAGCTGTGACGCGCACGCCGGCGTGCGCCTGACGCTCCACCGCCTGCGCGAAGCGGGCACCCTGGTGGCGATCGCCAGCGCCCACCCGTTCCGCTACGGCAGCGAGAACGTCACCCGCCAGGGCCGGCACCCGCAGCTCGGGCGGATCTACGAGCGCGTCGCCGATCTCACCGATCCCGGCGACGTCTCCCGCCGGAACGACTCCGTCTACGAAGTGGCGCTCACGCCCACCGTCGCGAACCAGGTGTTCTGGTTCTTCAGCCTGCGCCGCCGGGACTATTGAGTGCGCACGCTCTTCGCCCTGATCACCGCCTTCGCGGGAGTCGCTGCCTCCGGCGCCGCGTACGTGCGGAGCAACGGGCCGGTGCGGCCCGCGTCGCCCTGGTCGCTGGTGGAACGCGCGGGAGCCCTGCGCATCGACCGCGCGCTGCCGCCGGCGGTGCAGAAGGCCGCCACCTTCTCGGTCCGCGGATCGCACGCGGTCCTCAAGGTGCGCGAGGCGACCGGACCGGTGCTCCTCAAGTGCCCGCTGCGGGGCGACGTCCCCGGACAGTACCTGCGCTTCGCCACCGCCGGCGCTTCCGCGGAGTGCGAGGCACAGGCCGCAGACGAGGTCGGAGACGTCCTCGTCTACGAGGTGAGCGGGCGGGTCGCGCCGCTCTGTCCCGGCCAGTATGCGACGCTCACCGAGCAGCAGCTCCACGACGCGCTGTTCCTGCCGGCGCTGCAGCTCTCGCGAGCGCAGGACGAGAGCGCGCCTGCCTCCGTGCTGCAGCCGGGCCGTCTCGACCCCTGCCCGCCGGGCGGCGCGAACTGCGCGGTGAGCAAGGCCGCGAGCGCGCTCCTCTACTGCGGGGTGGTCCGCACCTGCGCGGAAGGCGCCTGCTTCCAGGGCGGGACCGCCGATCTCGCGCCGGACGACGTGGCCACGAGCCTCTACTACTACCAGGCGCTGGCGCAGGCGGCGGCGCCTTCGTCGGTTTCGCCCCCCGCCTGCGGACCGGTCCCCATGAGCGTGCACCTGAGCACGCTGATCTCCGAAGCGGTGACGGCGACCAGCGCCTCCCGCTTCATCGAGGCGCAGCCGTGGAACGCGGCGACCCTGGGCGGGGCTCCGGGGAGCGCCGAGACCGCAGCCGAGCTGCGCGCCTTCTTCGATCGGCACCCGCGCGGGATCTGCCTGTTCATGCGCGGCATCGACGTCGAGCGGCCGCGCGAGGCGGAGATGGCGGCCCAGAGCCTCGCCTTTCCCGTGTTCGCGCCGTTCGATCCCCGCCTCCCGGCCCGGGCCTCGCCGCTCCTGCGCAGCCTGCAGCGGGCCGCTTTCGACGACGAAGCGATGGCGGCGCTCTTCAGCCGCTGCGACGCCTCGGGCGATCGCGCCTGCAAGCTGAAGCGCGAGCGGATCTCGTCCCAGCTTCGCGGTTCCCTGGGGAAGCTCCAGCCGGCGCTGACCAATCTGGCGGCGGACGAGATCCCGTACCACATCGGCGCGTCGGGGCCGTTCCACCTGGCAGACTCCGACACCCTCCACGTGACGCTGGAGAGCTCGGCCGAGGTGGCGAAGGCGAAAGGAGCGCGCTCGCGGCTGCTGGTGCGCTACCAGCCGCTCTGGCCGGAGTCGGTGGCGGAGAAGCGGCTGCAGTGCCTGCAGCAGCCCGGGATCTGCCTCTTCCGCGCGCTCTGGAGCGCGGACGGCGCGCCCCGCGCGGCTCCCGCCGGCGACGAGTCCTTCGAGTCGCTGGTGGCGCTCTTCGCCCGGCGCGACGGAAACACGCGGTGCGTGCGGCGGCTCTTCAATGCGCTCGCCTCCGCGGGCGAGGACCGTCTCGTCGAGGTGCAGCGCGACCTGCGCGAGCCCGTCGGAGCGGGAGAGAACCGCGCGCCGTGCGATGCGCGCGCGCACGCGCTCGCCGGCCTGGTGCCGCTCGCGGAAGGCGCATCGGCGAGTTGCGGAGGAAATCCAGACAAGCCCTTCGGCGACGTCGCGGGCGAAGGCTGCCGTCCTCTGAGCCTGGTGTACGTCCTCGAGGAGCCGTGGGCCGCCGCGGCGGCGCGCATCGCCGCCGTAGCCACCGCCCAGGGCGTTCCGGTGTCCGTCTCGGGGGTGAAGGCGAGCGAGGTGCATCGCGGGTCGCTCGGGAGCTGGGACGTCCTGCTCACCGTCGCCAGCAACTACTACAACCGCAAGTACCCGACGCTGGTTCCGCTGCTGCACCCGGCGGGCAAGCAGAACCTGAGCGGCGGCCAGGCGATGAGCGAGAGCCCGGGAAGAACGCTCCTCGCCAGCTACGAGTCGTCGATCGTCTATCCGCCGCCCTCCTGGCTCGGCGCGTCCAGCGGCCCGCCGCCGACGCGCGCCGAGAGCCTCGAGCTTCTCGAAGCCGACGTGGCGCGGAACGGCCCCGCGCCGATCTACCCCCTCGCCTTCCTCAGGCCCGCGACGCTCACCATCCCCGAGTCGCAGGCGGAGCCGGCGCAGAGCCCCTGGTACTTCGCGCGCCTGCTCCAGGCATGGACCGCGCAGCCATGAGCGCCGCTCTCTTGATCCTCGCGCTGGCCGCTCCGGCGCCCGACTGGTTTCGCGTCTACCAGTACGCGCAGAAGACGGCGAGCCTGCGCGGCTGCTCGGAGTGCCAGGGCGAGGCGGACGACGTCTGCGAGGTGCGCGCCGGAACGCAGAGCCGCGCGCTCGACGACTATGCGGCCGAGCGGCCCGCGGTTCCGGGACGCGTGCGCCTGTTGCGCTCGAAGGCGGATCCCGACTGCGCGGCGCACACTAAAGCGTTGTTCGCCGCGCGGGGGACGGTGGAGCTGGCAGCGATCCGGATCGCCCGCGGCCCTCCTTCGCCGGCGCTGCTCGAGCGATTTGCTCCCGCCTTTGCGGTCCCGGGGTGGCCGAGGTCGCCCCAGCGCCGCAAGGGAGAGGAGCCCAAACCGTCCGCGCCGAACCGCGCGGCCCTGCGCACTTCGCTGATCTGCTGGGCATCGGAGCGAGGCTGGCCGGCGAACGATCTCGGTCCGAACAGCGCCTGTGAATGGTGGCTCCTGCCGGTGCGCACGGACGGCGAGCCGGATCTCGCCGGCGCCTCGTTTCCGCTCCTCGCGCAGGGGAGCCGCTGGCCGGAGTCCTTCCGTTTCGGCGACGCGCGCTGGAGCCGGGCCTTCGACCGCGCCGCTCCTCTGGAGGACGGGATCCTGCTCGGCGACGACCGGCCCGCTCCCGCTCCGCCCGCGGCGCCGGCGATGCAGCCGGCGCCTTCTCCTTCTCCGCCTGCGGCGGCCGCGCGCTGCGGCGTCGAAGCGCGGCAGCACACCGCGGTGCTCGACCGCTTCGACCAGTGGGAGCGCCAGATCGTCGGGCGCGGTCCGTCGCTCGACCGCGCCTCGTTCACGCTCGACGCCGCGGCGTGGTCGGGACACTGCCCGGAGCTCGACGTGTTGCGCTCGGTCCTGGAGGAGCAGCTCGGGTGCGCGGTCGGCCAGGACGGCCGCTGCGTCGGAGCGGCGGGTCCCGAGGCGTCCCGGTGATCGCTCCTGCCGCCGTCGCCATCGCCTCGCCGGCGGACGGGCTGGCTGCGCTCGCCACCGCGGCCCGCGCCTCCCGCATCGCGGCCTCCGCGCTGCGCTGGGGCGCCGCGTGCGCGGTCGCCTTTGCCGCGCTGCTCGCGGTTTCGGTCGCGCTCGCCCTGGGCGATCGGAGCGGCGCGCCCGATGCCGCGCTCCCGTCCGCTTCCGCGTACCTGGATTTCGATCTGGGCGTCCTGCACGCCCTGGCGCAGCGCAGCCTCGCCGAACCCGAAAGTAGCGATCTGCTGCGCGGCGTCTGGGCGAGGCGGCCTGCGTGGAGCCTGCCGGCGCACGCCGCCGAGCGCTCCCAGCTCGTCCCGGTTCGCGACGCCTGGTCCGCCTCGGTCTCGCAGAAGAGCAGGTTCCGGGCCGCGGCGCGCGGCGTCTGGGACGCGCTCGGAGTGTTGATCGCCGGGCTCTCCCTCGCCCTCCTCGCCGCCGGAGCCGGCGGCGCGTTCGCCGAGCAGATCCGGTCGTGGACGCCGGCGCGCCGCTCGTTCGGGCTCGGCGGGGCGGCGCTCGCCCTGGTGGCGCTCCCGCTTTTGCCCCTGCTCGACCCCGCCCTGTTCTATGACCGGACCCGCTCCGTCGGAGCCGGACTCGAGGCGGCTTTGTTCGTCGCCGCCTTCGCCGGCGCGATGTCCGGCGCCGCGGCCCGCGCCCTCTTCGGCGCGCCTTCGCAGGCTGCCGCCCTGAGCGCGCTCGCCGGACGCCCTGCCTTGCTCTGCGCGGCGCGGCTCTCGGTGCTGGAGGCGACGCGCTGGCTCGTCCCGCTCGTTCCGGCGCTCGCCGCCGCCGCCGTGTTCGTGTGCGCGAAGGCGGATCAGGATCCGGGCCGCAGCGGAGAGACGAGCGGCCTGGGAGGCCTGATCCGCGCGGCGATGCAGGAGGTCTCCGCCGGGGAACGCCTCTCGTCGGCGGCGCTGGTCGGCGGCGCCCTCGTGGTCCTCTGGTACCTCGGCCACCGGTTCGTCGCCGAGGCGCGCGGATCCCTGCGCGCGGCGGGGAGCGCGGAATGACCGGTCGCGCTCCCGCCGTCATCGCCGGCCTGCTGCTGCTGCTCGGCGTCGCCCAGGTCGCGGCGCTGCTCGCGCGCGACGAGCCGTATCCGTTCGCCGCGGCCCTGCTCGCCCTGCTGCTCGCGGCGGGCGGCGCGACGCTCGGCGCATTCGTGGCGCTGAACCGGCGGCACCCCACCGCCCGCGATGCGGCGCCGCCGCGATCACCCGGCGCGCTGCTCTCGGCGGTGGCGCTGGCCGCCCTGGCCGCCGCCGCGCTGGAGGTGTGGCGAAGCACCGGGACGTTCTTCCCGCTCCGCATGGCGCTCTTCTGGCGCGGCGCGCTGCCCTTCGAGCGGCTCGCGGAGCCGGCGCTCCCGATGATGCTCGCCGGGACGTGCCTGATCGCCCTCGGAGCCGCCGCCACGGCCGTCTGCATCGGCGGAGTCTGGCTGCTCTTCTACGCCCGGCGGCTCGATGCGGCGGGGCGGGCGGCCGGCGCATGCCTCTCCTTCGCCGGGGCCGTGCCGTACGTCGCCTTCGCGCTCGTCGTCCGCGCGCTGCTCTGCCCCGAGGTGTCGTTCCTCGCCGCGGGCCGCTGGCTGGCGCTCCGCCCCGACGAGCAGCTGGCATACCGATCGCTCCTGGGGATCGCTCCCGGCCTGCTCGCGGCCTCGGTGGGGCTCGGGCTCGGCATGGGGCGCGGCCTCTGGAGCTGGCTCGAAGAAGTGCGCGCCGCGGAAGAGAGCAGCGACTCCTTCCTTGCGGCGCGGGTGCGCGGCCAGCCGCGCTGGTCGATCCTGGTCCGCCAGGGGCTGTGGCTCCGCCGCCGCCGCGAGCTCGGCGCGCTGCTGCTCTCCGGAATGGCGGCGGCCGTCCTCATCGACGTGCTCTCCAACACGCTGATCGACGCCTTCCGCCCGCCCGGCTTCCCGCCCTATCCCTCGCTCGGAGCGGCGCTGTTCCTCCGCGGCACGGACGAGAGCGGCGTGCCGATCCCGCTGCCGACGGCGTGGAACACCGCGCACGTCGCCGTGGTCGGAGCGGCGCTGCTCCTGCTCGTCGCCCAGACGCTCCCCCGGAGGAGGAGCCGGATCGCGCTGCGCGACGGCGTCCTCCAGGTCTCCTCGGAGGTCCTGGTGCGCGGGGTGACGAGCGCCCACGGGCTCGCGCCTCGCCCCGCGCTGCAGTGGGTGCTCGGGCCCTC
>DASREU010000025.1:0-8531 GCA_035651935.1 Myxococcales bacterium
GTGTCGGCGAAGTGCAGCGCGTAGCTCGGGGTGGAGTAGAAGGCGGTCGGCTTCAGCTCGCGCGCCCACTGCACGCCCATCAGCGTCTGCCCGGCGACCCCCGCGCCGAAGGGGAAGGCGGTCGCGCCCAGCCGCTCCACCCCTTTGAGCGCGCCCCACGACCCCATGTAGAGGCTGAAGAAGCTGCAGATCATCACCCGGTCGCCGGGCCGCATCCCGGTGCCCCAGAGGATGCGCGCGTGCGCCTCGCCGATGCGGTCCCAATCGTCGGCGCCGACCCCGAAGACCGTGGGCCGGCCGGTGGTGCCGCTGGTGCCGTGGATCCGCGCCACCTCGCGCGGCTCGATGCAGAGGTAGTCGCCGAACGGCGGGCTCTTCGCCTGCGCGGCCCTCAGATCGGACTTCTGGATGACGGGGAACTTCGCCAGATCGTCGAGGGAGCGCAGGGTCTCGGGCGAGACCCCCGCCTCTTCCCACTTGCGCCGGTAGAACGGCGCCTTTTCCCAGGCGTAGCGGACCTGCGCGCGCAGCTTGGCGAGGATCGTTGCGTCGCGATGGCGTGGGTCTTCGCACTCCAGCTCCCGGCGCCAGTACGGCTCGTTCGCGGCGGGCCGGTAGCGCGGATCGTAGCGCGGAGGCCACTCGCTCACGACGCCTTCCGCCTCCCGGCGATCTCGCGCATGCGCCCGACGATGGTCTCGGGAGTGGTGTCCTGCAGGAACACGTCGGAAGCGCCGAGCTTCTTCAGCTCGGGGACGTCCTCGTCCGGGATCACGCCGCCGACCACGACGGCGATGTCCTCGGCCTTCTGCTCTTTCAGGAGCTCGATCAGCCGCGGCACCAGCGTCATGTGCGCGCCCGAGAGCAGGCTGATCCCGATCACGTCGACGTCTTCCTGCACGGCGGCGGAGACCACCTGCTCCGGCGTGCGGTGCAGGCCGGTGTAGACCACCTCCATCCCGGCGTCGCGCAGGACCCGGGCCACCACCTTCGCCCCGCGGTCGTGGCCGTCGAGTCCCACCTTCGCCACGAGAACCCGGATGGGCTGAACCATGCTGCGCCTTGTGCCTGCCGGCACCGCCTGCGTCAAGCGCGAGCGGCGCTTCGGTCGAGGACCGGTCAGGCCACCGTCGGGCCGAGGCCGCCCCGGGCCGCCAGCCAGTCGCGGACGGCGTGCCCGGTCCCGAGCGGCCAGGGACGGAGCTTGTCGGGAGGAACCGCTTTGACGCCCGCGAGCTCGTCGCCGAGCGTGATCTCGCCGTGGCCGCGCACGTGGTAGGCGAGGATGATCTGGTTCATCTCGTGGAACGGATACGCGCCGATGAACGAGATGATCTCGCCCTTGAGGCCGACCTCCTCCTTCACTTCGCGGAGCACGCCTTCCTCGGGGGACTCGCCTTTTTCGAGGAAGCCGGTGACCAGGCCGTACCACTTCTCTGGCCATCCCTTGTTGCGCACCAGGATGACGGTCTGCCCGTGCTCCAGGAGCGCCGCGACGACCGGGACGGGATTGTCGTAGAAGACGTAGTCGCAACCGTCGCTGGCACAGACGAGTCGCGTGCGGCCGTCCTCCACGCGAGCCATGAGCGGGCTCGCGCACGACGGGCAGAACTTCATCCGCGCTGGCACCCGGCTTCCGTGCCAAACTGGGGGCGCCGTGTCAATCACGCTGCTCACATTCGACGTCTTCGGCACCGTGCTGGACTGGCGCAAAGGGCTCCGCGCCGCGCTCGGGGGACGCCTGTCGGACGCGGAGTTCGACCGCATCGTCGATCGGCAGGGAGAGCTGGAGCGCGATTTCCGCCCGTACCGGGAGATCGTGGCGCAGTCGCTCGTCGACGAGCTGGGCAGCGATCGCGAGCAGGCGGCGCGGATCGGAGCCTCGGCAGGCACCTGGCCGGTCTTCTCCGACTCGGCGGCGGGATTGCGGCGCTTGCGCGCGGTCGCGCCGTGCGCCGCGATCACCAACAGCGATCCGGAGCACCGGCCGCAGATCGAGAAGCAGCTCGGGTTCGCGCTGGACGGCTGGATCTCCGCGGGCGAAGTGCGGGCGTACAAGCCGGACCCGGAGATGTGGCGGGCGGCGGCGCGGCGGATGGGCGTCACGCCGGGTCGTCAGTGGTGGCACGTCTCGGCGTACGGCGACTACGATCACAAGACGGCGCACGCCCTCGGCCTGACCTGCGTGTTCGTGCGGAGGCCGCATTCGCGCCCGGGCCCCGCGGACCTGGTGGTGGAAGACATCGCCGCCCTGGCGGACGCGGTTCGCTGACGTTTCGCCCGGGCGGAGTCATGCGACCTGGGTTATGGAGGAGCGGTGATCCCGATCCGCGACACCATCCGCTCGCGCACCGCGCCGGTGGTGACGGTCGCGCTGATCGTCGTGAACGTGATGGTGTTCTTTCACGAGATCGGGCTTGGACCTCATCTCGAGCGATTCGTCTACGCGTACGGGTTGATCCCGCGCCGTTTCGTCTACTGGCCCGGGGATCCGCTCGACCCGCTGCGTTTTTTGCCCATCTTCACCAGCATGTTCTGGCACGGCGGGTGGCTGCACCTGATCGGCAACATGCTGTACCTGTGGATCTTCGGCGACAACGTGGAGGACCGGCTCGGGCACCTCCGGTTCCTCCTCTTCTATGTCGTGGCGGGCGCCGCCGCTGGGCTGACGCAGGTCGCCTTGAATCCCACCTCGGCGCTGCCGACGGTCGGCGCGTCGGGCGCGATCGCCGGCGTGCTCGGCGCCTATCTCGTCACCTTCCCCAGGTCGCGGGTGCTCACGCTGATCCCGATCCTCATCTTTCCCTGGTTCGTGGAGATCCCGGCGTTCGTCTACCTGGCGTTCTGGTTCGTGCTGCAGCTTCTCGAAGGGATCGGCTCTCTGGGCGCGCCCGCGGACACCGGCGGCGTCGCGGTCTGGGCGCACGTTGGCGGCTTCGTCGCTGGCGTGGTGCTGATGAAGCTGCTGCAACCTCCGCGCGGACGGCCGCGCCAACTCGGAGTCCCTCCTTGATCTTCGCTTGACGCCGCAGCCTGCCGCCGTTTACACGGGGCGCCCATGATCGGCGTCGTCCGGGCTCTCGATTCGTACGAAGGCGAGCACGTGCGCGGGTTCACCTTCCTCGGCGGGAAGGGTCCCGGCGCGGATCTCTTCCTCTCCTTTCATGAGCTTCGGCTGGCGGCGCAACGACGGGCGGCACACTACGCGGCGGCCGGGCTGGTGCGCGGCGATCGGGTGGCGGTGATCGTCCCGGAGGGGGAGCACTTCATCCCGGCGTTCCTCGGCGCGCTCTGGATCGGGCTGATCCCGGTACCGCTCTACCCCCCGGTCTCGCTCGGCAAGCTCGACGCGTTCATGGACGCGCTGGTCACCATCCTGAACGTGGCGAAGCCGCGGGTGCTGGTGACCACCGAGCGGGTCGGGAAGGTGCTCTGGCCGGCGGTCGGGCGCATTCCTTCCCTCGAGAGAGTGATCACGAGCGAAGAGCTGGCGCGGGAACCGGCCGGGCCGCTGCCGAAGGCGGTCGCGGTGCGCGACGACGAGGTGGCGTTTCTCCAGTTCACCTCCGGGAGCACGGCGCTCCCGAAGGGAGTGATGGTCACGCACGGGAACCTGGCGGCGAATACGCACGCGATCGTCGTGCACGGGCTGAAGGCGGACGGCGCGCGCGACATCTGCGTCTCGTGGTTGCCGCTGTATCACGACATGGGGCTGATCGGCTGCGTGCTCGCGCCGGTCTGCCACGCGATCCCGAGCGTGTACATTCCCACTCTCAGCTTCATCAAGAACGCCACGCTCTGGCTGGAGACGCTGCACAAGTACCGCGGCAATCTCACCTTCGCGCCCAATTTCGCTTACGCCCTGGTGACGAAGCGGGCGAAGCCGGAGCAGATCGCGCGCTGGGACCTCTCGCACGTGCGGGTCTTCGGCTGCGGCTCCGAGCCGATCAATCCGCACACCATGCGCGCGTTCGTCGACGCGATGGCGCCGGCGGGGCTGAAGCCGAGCGCGCTGCTCCCCTGCTATGGGATGGCGGAGGCGACGCTGGCCATCTCGTTCGTCGGCGTCGACGAGCCGCTGCGGACGGATCGCATCGACGAGGAGCGGTACCACCGCGAGGCGACGGCGGCGCCGGCCGCGAACGGGTCGGCGGCGCTGGAGATCGTGAACTGCGGACGGACGTTTCCCGGGCACGAGATGTCGGTGCAGGACGACGATGGAAGGATCCTGCCGGACCGGCAGATCGGGGAGATCTGCCTTCGCAGCGCCAGCGTCACTCCGGGGTACTGGCAGGACCCGGAAGCGACGAGGGCCGCGTTCCGGAACGGGTGGCTGCGCACCGGCGATCTCGGGTACCTCGTCGACGGCGAGGTGTTCATCTCGGGGCGGATCAAGGACATCCTGATCGTCAACGGGCGGAACTACTACCCGCAGCGGATCGAGTGGCTGGTCGACGACATCCAGGGCGTGCGCAAGGGGAGCGCGGTGGTGTTCACGCGGCCGGGGCGCGCGTCGGAGGAGATCGTGGTGGCCGCGGAGTCGCGCGCGGAGGATGCCGCGGCGGTGAAGACGGAGATCGTCGCCCGCGTCAGCGAGGAATTCCAGCTCGCGGTGGCCGACGTGGCGCTGGTGGCGCCGGGGACGCTGCCGAAGACCTCGTCGGGCAAGCTGCAGCGCCGCAAGACGCGCGAGCAGTACCTGAACGGCACCCTGGGCCGCGCCGGACGCAACGGCAATGCGCGCCTTGCGCTGGCGAGACACCTGGCGTTGTCCCTGGTCGGCCGCGCACGTCACGAGGTCCGGAAGCTGTTCGGAGGATGAGCCCAATGGCCGATCGGATCGACGTCATCGAGATGTTCAAGCAGGCGGCCTTCGAGGTCGACAACCGCCGCCTGCCCGACCTCAAGGGCGAAACCGTCATCGCCACCCTCGGCATGGACTCCGTCGCCATCATGGAGCTCGTCAGCTGGTTCGAAGAAAAGCTCTCCCTCCGCATCCCCGACGAAGAGCTCGGCCACATCCGCACCGTCCGCGATCTCCGCGACACCGTCGCCCGCCTAGCCCCCGACCGCCAATTCGCCGCCTAAAACCGGGGACACGATACACGTTCTTTTTCTTGCGCCTCGAGCAGCGCGCTGTCGCTCTGTACCTTCCGTCGCCCGCCTTTGCTCGGCCGGAGCACGCGACCGAGACGCCGCTCCACTTCGCTGACGAACTCGTCGCTGCCGAGTGGACGGCCGGTGTTCCCGTGGCGGCGAAATTGATCTTCGAGCTCCGGCCGCGCGGCGGTGGCGACGAAACTGGACCAGTCGGGCATGCGCGAGAGCAGAGGCTCGACGGCCACCAGGCCGTCGTCCTGACCGAGCAGATGCGCCCGCGCGCTGCTCCAGCGGTATTCGTCGGCGCACACACGAGGCCGGCCCGGACCGGGTTGAGCTCGACGTACCTCGCCGCGGCGAGCGTGTACCGCTCATCCATCGGAAACGACGCGAAGCGACCCTGCCACAGATACCCCGTCCAGCCCTCGCGTCGATTGATTTCGACGGTGTAGCGGCGGTGCGCCTCGCCGATCGCGCGTCGAAGCGCATCGGGGGTTCGAGGGACCGCGACGAGATGGGCATGGTTTGGCATTAGACAATATGCCCAGATCTCGACGCCGCATTTGCGGCACCACTCGGACATCACGTCCCTGTAGAGGGCGTAATCTCCGGGGCGAAAGAAGGTCTGCTGCCTTCGGTTCCCGCGCTGCGTCACATGGTACGGAAGATCCGGGATCACTACCCGCGCGATGCGTGCCATGCGATCCTTCGTACCGGACCGCTGCGCCGCTCGATTCAGGCAAGTTCCGTATTGCGAGGCGCAAAAAAAAGAACGTGTATCGTGTCCCCGGTTTACTTTCCCATGTGGTGGTCGGGGTGGGAGAGGGAGAAGGCGGGGAGTTGCATGCAGGAGTCGTAGATGTGGCGGATGCGGGGGTAGGCGGAGATGTCGACCTTGTAGCGGAGGGCGTTGGCGACCTGGGGGATGAGGAAGAGGTCGGCGAGGGTCGGGGAGGAGCCGTAGGAGAAGGAGCCGGAGTCGGGGAGAAGGGATTCCAGGGCCTGGAAGCCTTCCTGGATCCAGTGCGCGTACCAGCGGTCGCGGCCCGATTCGTCGATCTTCAGCTCGCGCGAGAGGTAGCGCAGGACGCGGAGATTGTTCAGCGGGTGGATTTCGCACGCCACCAGCTGCGCCATGGCGCGGACGCGGGCTTTCGCGAGCGGGTCCGCAGGAAGCAGGGGCGGCTCGGGATGGGTCTCCTCCAGGTACTCGATGATCGCCATCGACTCGAACAGCGTCTGCCCCGGCAGAAGCTCCAGCGACGGCACCGTGCGGATCGGATTCACCTTCCGGTACTCCTCCGTCAGATGCTGGTTCGCGCGCAGATCGAAGACCACCGAGTCGTAGGCGAGGCCCTTCAGATGCAGCGCGATGCGGACGCGGAATGCCGCCGAGGAGAGCACCGCTTCGTAGAACTTCATAGCCAGCCCTCCGCGCGATACCACTTCACCGCTTCCTGCACGCCCTGCTCCCAGCGCACCCGCGGCTCCCAACCCAGATCCCGCCGCGCTCCCGCGCTCGAGCAGACCCAGTGCTGCTGCGTGAGCTCGTTCACCTTGTCGAGCGTGAGCATCTGCGCCGTGTTCGTCACCTTCCCCCAGAGCTGCGTCGCCGCCGCCGCCACCTTCACCACCCCCATCGGCATCCCGAAGCGGACGAACGCGCGCCGCCCGAGCGCGCTCTCGATCTGCGCCAGCGCGTCGCGCCAGACGTAGACCGCGCCGTCCTCGACGAAGTACGTCCGCCCGGACGTCACCCCGTTCCCCGACACCGCCCGCACGATCGCCGCCGCGCAGTCCTCCACGTACACCACGCTCAGCGTGTTCCGGCCGTCGCCGGTCATCGGCAGCACGCCGTTCCGGATCGAGGTGAAGAAGGCCAGCGTCTCGCGATCGCGAGGTCCGTAGATCAACGGAGGCCGCACCACCGTCACGTGCAGCTTGTCCTTCGCCGCGAGCACGGCGCGCTCCGCCTCCAGCTTGCTGCGCCCGTAGTGCGTGACCGGCCGCGGCTCCGCGTCGTCGGAGACCGGCATCCCGTCCGCGCTCGGCCCGACCGCCGCCAGCGACGAGACGTACACGAATCGGCCGACCCCCTGCTCCGCTGCGGCCTCCAGCAGATTTTTCGTCCCCTGCGCATTCACCGCAAAGAACTCGGCGGGCTTGCGCGCCTTCACGATGCCGGCGACGTGCACCACCGCATCGACGTCCCTCATCGCGGCGGTGAGCGACGCGGGCTCTTCGATGGCCCCCGGCGCGAACTCCATCTTCGGCAACCTCTCGAGGATCTTCCGCTCGCTGCGCGGCCGGACCAGCGCGCGCACGACATGCCCCTCCGCCGCCAGCTGCTCGGCCACGAACGAGCCGAGAAAGCCTGAACCTCCGGTCAGCAATACGCGCATGCGCCGCCCGTATAACCCAACGTGGCCGCCAGGAGGCGGAAAAGGTCGAAGGGAACTGGCGGAACGCAGCTTGACGTGCAGCATCAAAGCACCGTAAACGAGCAGCCAGGCTGGTTCGGAGGCCGTTTGGAGATCGCGATCGTCGGCCTGGGGTGCCGCTTCCCCGGGGCCCGGGACCCCCTCGGGTATTGGGAGTTGATCCGCAACGGCGCCGTCGCGTTCCGCCCGATCCCGGCATCGCGCTGGGATCACGCCCGCTTCTACGACAGCACCACCCGGATCCCGGACAAGGCCTACATCGACCGCGGTGCCTACCTCGACGACGAGGAGCTCCGCGAATTCGCGACGCTCCACTACGGCATCGCCCCGCGCCGGATCCAGGTCACCGATCCGCAGCAGCGCCTGCTCCTCGATTCCGTCCGCGCCGCCCTCCAGGACGCCGGCTACGAGAAGCGCACCTGGGATCGCCGCCGCGCCGGCGTCTTCGTCGGCGCCAGCGTCAGCGAGCACAAGGAAGTCCTGCTCTCCCGCGTGCGCGCCATGCAGCTCTTCGACGGCGCGTTCGGCCGCGCGCTCCCCGGCCCGGAGGCAGAGAAGCTGCGGGACGCATTGATCGAGCACGTGGTCCCCATGCGCGCCTTCTCGATGCCGGGGAGCCTGCTGAACATGGCCGCCGCCATCGTCGCGCAGACCTGGGACCTCGGAGGCCCTGCGCTCTCCATCGACGCCGCCTGCTCCTCCGCGCTGATCGCCGCGCAGCAGGCGATCGTCAACCTCCGCGGCGGCCAGATCGATCTGGCCATCGCGGGCGGTGTGTACCTGAACCTGCTGCCCGACAACCTCGTCTCCTTCAGCCGCATCGGCGCCATCTCCCGGCGCGGGGAATGCCGGCCCTTCGACGCCGCCGCCGACGGATTCGTCATGGGGGAAGGCGTGGGCGCAGTGATCCTCAAGCGCCTTCCGGACGCGCTGCGCGACGGCGATCGCATCTACGCCGTCGTCAAGGGCGCCGCCGCGAACAACGACGGC
>DASREU010000026.1:0-16964 GCA_035651935.1 Myxococcales bacterium
GGTGGTTGTCGGGCCGGATGTACACGTAGCCACCGGGCCCGGCCGTCATGCTTCCCTCGAGCTGGCTGATGATCGCGTCGTCGTCCGGCCAGCCTCCCGCGAGCTTGTTCGCCTTTTCGATGGCGGTCTTGAGCGCGTGCATCGCGGTATAGGCGCCTTCGGCCTGGAAGTTCGGGTACTCGTTGAACTTGGCCTTGTACTTCTCCACGAACGTCTTGTTCGACGGCCAGCGATTCCCCGCCGGATACGTGAAGTGGTAATTCGCGTGCACGCCGCTGAGCACGCCCTCGGGATGGTCCTTTCCGATCGAGTGCGGCACCGAGCCCAGGCCCAGCGTGGTGGCGACCTTCATCTTCTCGAACAGGCCGTGCTGCAGCGCCTGCTTGTAGAACGCGACGTAGTCGCCTCCCCAGAGCGAGGTCACCAGGAGGTCCGGCTTCGAGGCCAGCGACTTGGTGATGTGAGGCGTGAAATCCGTGGAGAAGAGCTTCGGCCAGGCCTCGGAGACGTTCTGCGCCTTGGGCAGGAGCTTCTTGGTGACGATGCTGAAGTGATCGAAGCAGTTGCGCCCGTACGAGTAGTCCGGATGGATGTGGGCGATCTTCTTCACGCTGGGCCAGGTCTGGGCCACGCCGAGGGCGCACGCCGAGCCGTCCGCGGACTGGATGTTCGTGATCCGGAAGATGTAGCGGGGATTCGGCACCGCCTTGTCGAACAGGAAGTCGGTGCAGCCGTCGATGAAGATGGTGAGGAGCTTCAGCTCCTCCGCCACGGGCCCCAGCGCGGGAGTGTTTCCGCTGGAGGTGATCCCCATGAACATGTCCACCTTCTCGGAGAGCTTGAGCCGGCGCATCTCCTTGGTGTTCGCGTCGGTGCCCGCGGCCTCGTCGGCCTTGAGGATCTCGATCTTCCTCTTTCCCAGCAGCCCGCCCTGCGCGTTGATCTCCTCCGCCGCGAGCAGGTTGCCCTTGTACATCGGCTCGCCGAGGACCGCGCCGGCGCCGGTGAAGAACGTCATGTGGCCGATCCTGAATGGCTTGTCGGGAATGGTCCCCTTCGGCTTCTCCTGCGCATGCGCCACCCCGGCGATGCCCATCCCGACCGCCGAACCTCCGACGGCGGCTGCTGCCGTGACGCCAAGTTGCGAAAGGAAATCCCGCCGCGTCGGTCGACCTGACATATGGCCCCCTCGGATTTGTCTGCCACCAGCGACTTGGAATGATCGACGGCCGCTATCATGTGGAAAGTATCAAAGTCAACGCTGCGGGTTGTCGACTGTCGTCTCGATCGCGTATCCTCGCCCTCTGGCAAGGACGGCGCTCCGATGCTCGATAAACCCTTCGCGGCAGTCGCACAGACGCTCCGCGGGATCGCCAAAGGGCTCCGCGGCCACGCGAAGATCCTCTGGGGAGTGACGGCGCTCGTCGCCGTCTTCAACCTGGTCGCGCCGGTCGCCATCCTCTCCGCCGCGCGCAGGCCGCCGGACTTCTTCACCTTCAATCCCTGGCTCTCGCGGCTCCCCGAATACCTCCTCTCCGCCGAGCCATTTGAGAAGAAGATGTCGTTCCTTTCCGGCATGGCGATCGCCTGGGTGAGCGCGGACAACAAGGTGGAGGGCATCGACTGGGGGTTCATCGTCGACGTCCCGACGCTGATCCGGATCGTCCTCACCTCGCTGGTCTTCGGAACGTACTTCGCGCTCTGGTCGCATCGCAGGCGCGAACAGGCGTCGTGCGGCGTCGGAGCGAAGGCGGCGCGGCCCGCCGGCATCGCGGGCGCGATGACCAGCATCGTCGGCCTGACCACGGGACCGTGCACGCTGGCCGGCTGCGGCGTTCCCGTGCTGCCGGTCGTCGGGCTCGCGTTCAGCGGGCTCTCCAGCGGCACCCTCTCCCTCTTCAGCGCGCTCTCCCGGCTGATCATCACCTTCGTCCTCGCGGCGATGGCCCTTGCCGTCCTCTGGCTCGGCTGGCGCGCCGGCGCGGCGCGGCCCGCCGTCCCTGCCGCCGCCGGAGTCGCAGGATGAAGATCCGGGCAGCGGTGGTGCAGGCGGCGCCCGTCGCGTTCGACCGGGCGCGAACGCTGGACAAGCTCGAGCGCCTCGCCGGCGATGCCGCGCGGCAAGGCGCGGAGATCGCCGTGTTCCCGGAGGCCTTCGTCTCCGCATATCCCAAGGGCCTCGACTTCGGCGCGGTGGTGGGCAGGCGCACGCGCGAAGGGCGCGATCACTTCCGCCGCTACTTCGAGAGCGCCGTGGAAGTGCCGGGGCCCGACGTCGAGCGGATGGCGAAGCTGGCGCGCGAGCATCGCCTGCACCTGGTCGTGGGCGTGATCGAGCGCGACGGCGGGACCCTGTACTGCACGGTCCTCTTCTTCGCCGACGATGGCGCCTTCCTCGGCAAGCACCGCAAGCTGATGCCCACCGCGGCGGAGCGGCTGGTGTGGGGGTTCGGCGACGGCTCGACGCTCTCCGTCTTCGACACCCGCCTCGGCCGTCTCGGCGCCGTGATCTGCTGGGAAAACTACATGCCGATGCTGCGCATGGCGATGTACGCCAAGGGAGTGCAGCTCTATTGCGCTCCGACGGCCGACGACCGCGAAACCTGGCTGCCGACCATGCGCCACGTGGCGCTCGAAGGCCGCTGCTTCGTGCTCACCGCCTGCCAGGTGCTGCGGCGCTCGGATCTGCCCGCGGATATCCCCAACGCGCTCGGCGACGCACCCCACACGCTCCTGATGCGCGGGGGCAGCTGCATCATCGATCCGGCCGGGAAGGTGCTGGCGGGCCCCGTCTTCGACGCGGAAGAGATCCTCTGCGCGGAGCTCGACACCGAGGAGATCGCCCGCGGCAAGTATGACTTCGACGTGGCCGGGCACTACGCGCGGCCCGACGTGTTCCAGCTCTCCGTCGACGAGCGCCCGCTGAAGCCGGTGGTCGCCGCGCCTGGCAGGCGCGAATGAGCGGCGAGGCGATCGAGGCCGATCCGCGCGCGAGCCGCGGCAGCGATCTGCGCGTGATGTCGCTGATCGGCTTCGCCCACGCCACGTCCCACTTCTTCCACCTCGTCATCCCTTCGCTCTTTCCCTGGCTGATGGCCGACTTCGGACTCAGCTTCACCGGCGCCGGCACGCTCACCACCGCCTTCTTCATCGTCTCCGGCGTGGGACAGGCAGTGGCCGGATTCGCCGTCGATCGCTTCGGCGCCCAGCGGGTGCTCTGGGCCGGACTGGGACTGTTCTCGCTCTCCGCGCTCACCCTCGCCAGCGCGCACGGCTACCCGCTGCTGCTGGCGGCCGCGATCTTCGCCGGCGCCGGAAACGCCGTCTTCCACCCCGCCGATTTCACCGTGCTCAACCGGAGCGTCTCCGCGGGAAGGCTCGGCCACGCCTTCTCGGCGCACGGGCTCGCGGGGAACCTCGGCTGGGCCGCCGCGCCGGTGTGCATGACGGGAATCGCGGCCTTCGCCGGGTGGCGCAGCGCCGCACTCGCTGCCGGCCTCCTCGCCATCACCGCGCTCTCGTCGCTGGTGATCCTCCGGACGGTCCTCGCCGCCCCGGCCGCGGGGTCCGGACGCGAGGGCCGCGATCCGCCCGTCCGCGAGTCGCGGTTCGCCTTCCTCGGCGTCGGCGCGGTGTGGATGTGCTTCGCCTTCTTCGTCGCCTCGACGATCAGCCTGGGCGCGCTGCAGAACTTCGGGCCGCCCACGCTCGAGGCGGTCTACGGTCTGCCGCTCGCCGCCGGCGCCTCGGCGCTCACCTTCTACCTGCTCGGCGGCGCGGCAGGGATCGCGGCGGGTGGCGTGCTCGCGGCACGCTACCAGGCGCACGAGCGCATCGTCGCCGGGCTGCTCGTCGGGGCCGCCGGGTTTGCCTTCGTCCTCGCCGGCGCGGGAGTGCCGCAGGCGGCGGTCGCTCCGCTGATGGCGGCGATCGGATTCTGCACCGGGACCGCCAGCCCGTCGCGCGACCTCCTGGTGCGCAGCGCTGCGATGCGCCGGTTCGGGCAGCGGTCGTTCGGCCGCATCTACGGTTTCGTCTATTCCGGATTCGACGTCGGTCTCTCCACCGCGCCGATCCTCTTCGGCCGCTTCATGGACGGCGGAATGCCGGCGACCGTGCTCTACGGCGTGGCGATCTTCCAGGCGATCGCGGCGTTGCTGGCGCTCGGCGTGGGCCAGGCGCGGATCTCCGCCGCCGCCGCCGCGCCCATGGCGCAGCCGCACCGCCCGGCCTGAAGCAGGCGCGCCGCGCCTCCGCTATCCTCAAGGGCGTGCTGCGCACCGTCCGCACGATGTGTCCGATGAACTGCCATCCGACGCTGTGCGGGATGCTGGTCGATCTGGAGGACGGGCGCGTCGCCTCCGTCCGCGGCGATCCGGAGAACCCGGACAGCCGCGGCTTCCTCTGCATCCGCGGCCACGCGGCGCGCGAGATCATCGGGAATCCGCAACGGCTTCTCCACCCGCTCCGGCGCACGACGCGCGGCGGAGCCTGGGAGCGGACCACCTGGGACGATGCGCTCGACACGATCGCCGAACGCGCGCGCGCCGCGGGTCCCGCCGCCGTCGGCGCCTGGAGCGGTCACGGGTTCTTCGCGAACGACTATGGCACCCGGCTCTCCTCCGAGGTCCTGCGGCGGTTCGCGAACCTGTACGGCTGCCAGTGGTGGAGCCCGACGATGATCTGCTGGGGCCTCGGCGCGTTCGGCCTCGGGATCACCGGCGTGCTGAGGGTGAACACCAAGGAGGACATGGGCGCGCACTCGAATCTCATCCTCCTCTGGGGCGCGAATCTGGCGAGCCAGCCGAACACCGGGCGCCACCTCGCCGCCGCGAAGCGACGCGGCGCCTGCGTGGTCGACATCGATGTCCGCCGGACCGAGGCCTCGGCGCAGGCGGACGAGACGCTGCTGATCCGTCCTGGGACCGACGCCGCCCTGGCGCTGGGAATGATGCACGTGATCGTCGCGGAGCGGCTCTACGACGCCGCGTTCGTCGCCTCGCACACCGTCGGGTTCGAGGCCCTCGCCGCACACCTCGCGAAGCACGACGTGGCCTGGGCCGCCGAGGCGACCGGCATCGAGCCGGGCCGCATCGCCGCGCTCGCGCGCCGGTATGCCGCGACGAAGCCTTCGATGATCGTCCTCGGCGGCAGCTCGATGTACAAAGGCGCGGATGGATGGCAGGGCTCGCGCGCCATCTCCTGCCTCCCGGCACTCACGGGGAATCTCGGCATCGAAGGCGGCGGTCTCGGCCCGCGGCACGGGGCCGCCACTCACGGGCAGGGCCTCGCCACCATCTCCGCGAGCCGGCGGCCCGGCCCCGAGGTGCCGGGTCAGATGTCGCGGATCACCGAGGCGATCGAGGAGCGGCAGGTCCGCGTGCTGCTGCTCTTCGGGACCGACATGGTTTCGTCGTTCTCGGATGCCCGCCGCGTCGGCAAGGCGCTCGGGCAGCTCGACCTCCTCGCCAGCTACGACCTGTTCATGCACGACACCGCGCAGCGGCATGCCGATCTCGTCTTGCCGGCCACCTCCTGGCTCGAGGATACCGGGTGCAAGAGCACGAACACGCACCTCTACCTGATGCCGAAACTCCTCGAGCCTGCCGGCGAGGCGCGGTCGCCCTCGTGGGTGCTGCGCGAGCTCGCCCGCCGGCTGGAGGTCGAGGACTTCTTCCCCTGGCCCGAGGAGACCGGCGCGCTGGACGCGGTCCTGGACGTGCCCGCGACCGGGCACGCCACCGCGGCGTCGCTCGCCGCCGAAGGCGGCATCCGCGCCCTGCGCATCTCCCACGTGGCGTATCCGGATCTTGCGTTCGACACTCCCTCCGGGAAGGTGGAGCTCTTCTCTGCCCGCGCGGAAAGCCTGGGCCTTCCTCCGTTGCCCGTCTTCGCTCTCCCGCGTCCGCCGGACGCTCCGCTTTCGCTTCGCTTCGGCCGGACGCTGACGCACTTTCACGGCTTCTACGATCACGGCCGCGCGCTGCCCACGCTCGCGGCCGCCGATCCCGAACCGCGGCTGTGGATCTCTCCAGCCGATGCCGCGCAGCGAGGGCTTGCCGACGGCGAGCAGATCCGGATCTTCAACGCGCGCGGGGAGATGCGCGCGCGGGCGCTCGTCACCGATCGCGTCCCTTCGGGGACGGTCTGGATGCGCGACGGCTGGCCGGAGCTGAACACGCTCACCTCCGGCGCGCCGGTCCTGCCGGACGCGGCGGTCGGCCTCTTTCCTTCGTTCTCCGCCGGACAGGCGGAGTTCGAGACCCGCGTCGATGTCGCCCGCGCCCTCTCCGGCTGACGATCCGCACGCACCGCCAGCGCGATCCCGGATGCCGACGACCGCGCACCTGCGCAGGTTGGGTTCATGCAGACGGTCCGGCGGCCGCTCTGGCGCGCTTTTGCCACGACCGCGCGCGCGGTGCGGCACGCGAGAAGGGGTGGAATCGCGGTGCTCTTCGGGCGCCGGTCCCGCATCCTCGGCGCTCTCGAGATGCCGCTCTACGTGGACTGGGCCATCCGCGCCATCGAGGCGCCCCGGTTTCGCAGGCTGCCGGCGCTGCGCGTGGTCGAAGCGCCGGTCGGCGCCGATTGGGTGGAGCGCGTGCGCGAGTGGGTGGACCGCGACTCCAGCCTTCCCGGGGCGACGCACGCCCTGCGACTCGATTGCACCCGCTGCGCCGCGTGCTGCCTCGACAACTCCGTCGCGCTCGATGCCGAGGACCGGGCGCGCTTCCGCGCCTCCCGCAAGCCCGCGCTGGTGGCGCAAGCCGCCCGCCGGATCCTGCCGCTGCTGCCGACCCCGGAACGGCCTTGCGTGCACCTGGACGGGTTCCTCTGCGGAATCTATCCGCACCGGCCGAACATGTGCCGGGAGTTCCCGCCGGGAACCGAGCAGTGCCTCTACTCGCGCGAAGAGATGTTCGGCACTCCGTTCCCGCCCGGCCGCTGAGCATTCGAGCGGGAGCCGGCGAGGCCGCGCTTCGAGCCGGACCGCGCTCGATCCCCCTCGCGTCACGCGACGCTTTTCCGGAATTTGTCGCGTCCTCGCGCCCGTTTTCCTGACGACGAATCGCCCCGTGCGGGCCGCGCCCGCAGAGGGAGATCTGTTCCGTGCTCGCAACCGCCAGGAAGGAAACGGACGTCGAACGCCCGGTGCGCGCCCTTCACACCGACGGCGTCACCGCTCTGCCGGGGGCGTTCAGCCGCGCCCGGATCGAGGGCCTGGCGATGGGCGCAAGCTGACGTTGTCGACGTTCGTCCGGCGCCCATCTCTCCACGGTAGACTTGCTGTTGGCATCGGGGACAATTGTCCGCATGAAGCCGCTCGGGAGCAGGGCGAACGCGGTGCTCGGCTGTGCCGTCCTGCTCCTCGCCTACTTCGTCACCGCACGGCTCGGGCTGCTGCTCGGAGCCGTCGCCGGGTTCGCCACCCTGGTCTGGCCGCCGTCGGGCATCGCGCTCGCGGCGCTCACGCTCTTCGGCTTCCGGCTGTGGCCCGGGGTGTTCCTCGGGGCATTTCTCGTCAACCTGGCCGCTGGCGCCCCTCTCGAGGCCGCGCTGGGAATCGCAGCCGGCAACACGCTCGAGGCGGTCGCCGGAACCTGGCTCCTCGACCGCGTCCGGTTCCGTCCACAGCTCGACCGCATCTCCGACGTCCTCTGCCTTCTGGTGGCCGCGGCCATGGTCAGCACTGCCCTCAGCGCGCTGATCGGCGTCTCCAGCCTGCGGCTTTCCGCGAAGGTCTCTTCCGGCGGAACCGGACAGATGCTGCAGGCGTGGTGGGTCGGCGACATGCTCGGCGACCTGGTGGTGGCGCCGCTGCTGTTCATGCTCGCGGCGCGGCCTCCGCTGCGTGCCCGCCGCTTCATGGTTCCCGAAGCCGTGCTGCTCGGGTGTGCGCTGATCGCGACGGGCCTGGTCGTGTTCGGCAATCTCTCGGGCGGATCGATCAGCCTCCCGCACCATCCTTACCTGCTCTTTCCACTGCTGGCGTGGGCGGCGCTGCGCTACGGACAGTATGGCGCCGTCGGTTCCATCTTCCTCGTCGCCGGCATCGCCATCGCGGGGACTGCGCTGGGGTTCGGACCCTTCGCGGAGCCGGTCCTGGCCGATTCGCTCCTCGACCTGCAGATCTTCATGGGAGTGGTCGCCGCCACCGCGCTGGTGCTGGGCGCAGCCATCGCCGAGCGCAATCGAGCGGTGGAGGCGCGTGACGAATTCCTCTCCATCGCCTCGCACGAGCTGCGAACGCCGCTCACGGCCCTGACGCTCCATCTGCAGTCGCTGCTCCGGCGTCTGCGGCGGCCGGACCAGCAGCCGTCGCGCGAGGAGATGATCGCCTCCGCCGACGCCGCGAACCGGCTCCTCGCGCGCGTGGCAAAGATGACCAACGACCTGCTCGAGGTCTCCCGGGTGGCGATGGGGCGTCTGGAGCTCCACCGCGAGGAAATGGACCTGGCCGCCTCCGTGCGCGAGGGCATGGCGCGGCTGGATCAACAGCTCTCCAGCGCCGCCTGCACGGTGGAGCTGCGGCAGGAGGGGAACGTCACCGGGAGCTGGGATCCCGTCCGCCTCGATCAGGTGATCGACAACCTGCTCAGCAACGCCGCGAAGTACGGAGCGGGCAAGCCGGTGGAGGTCTGGCTGGGCGAGCGCGGCGAACGGGTGGTGCTGGAGGTCCGCGACCACGGCATCGGGGTCGAGCCCGAGGACCAGGCGAGGATCTTCGGGCAATTCGAGCGCGCGGTGTCCCGGCGCCGATTCGGCGGCTTCGGCCTGGGACTCTGGATCGCGCGGCGAGTCGTCGAAGCGCACGGTGGAACCATCCGGCTGACCAGCGCGCCTGGGCTGGGAGCGACCTTCACCGTCGAGCTGCCCCGGTAGACGTTTCCGCCGAAGGCTGGATCGCGGCCATGCTCTTTCTGCGCTCTCCCGCGAACGCCTCGCCGCCCGTCCGCGCGCGGACGCCGTCACCGGGCGCGATCGAGGGTCGCGTCCTCGTACGACGCGGGATCCTCGAGCGGCTCGATGTGCACCAGCACCGACGCGTTGTGCAAGGCGGCGCGGATCTCGCCCTCGATGCGCTCGGCGAGGTCGTGCGCGCGACGCACGGTCCAGCTGCCCGGAACCAGCATGTGCAGCTGGATGAAGCGGCGGGATCCCGCCTGCCGCGTCCAGATGGCGTGGAAGCTGAGCGCGTTGCTGGCGTGGCGATCGAGCACCGCGCGCAGCGACTGCAGCTCCTCCGCAGGCAGGGCCGCATCGATCAGGCCGAGGAACGAACGGCGCACGAGCTGCACGCCGGTGTAGACGATGTTCGCCGCCACCAGCAACGCCACGATCGGATCGAGCCGCTGCCACCCGGTGACGGCCACGACCCCGACTCCGATGAGCACGCCGGCGGAGGTCCACACGTCGGTCATGAGATGCCGGGCGTCCGCCTCCAGGGCGATCGAGTGATACCGCCGGCTGGCCTTCCGCAGCGCCCGCGAAGTCCCGAGGTTCACCAGCGATGCGACGGCCGAGACCAGAAGCCCGAGCGGCGCCTGCTCCAGCGGGCGCGGCGCGATCAGGCGAGGGACCGCGGTCCAGCCGATCCCGACGGCGGCGACGAGGATGAGCACCCCTTCGGCCCAGCTCGCGAAGTACTCCGCCTTGGTGTACCCGAACGCATGCTTCTCGTCGGGAGAGCGCGCCGACAGCGCCAGCATCCACAGCGTCACCGCCGCCGCGACCAGGTTGACGAGCGATTCCAGGGCGTCGGAGAGGAGGCCCACCGAGCCCGTCAACACCCACGCCGAGGTCTTGAGCGCGATGGTGACGATCGCGGCGGCGATCGACAGCCAGGCGAACTGGGTGAGCGGCCGAGCCTCGGGAATCTGGGTCTGCTCCTGCATCTTGGGCGCGGCTGCAACGTACCGCAAACGCGGAACGCTCGCGACGGTTCCACTGCCGCGATCCGGGTGGCGTCAGTCCGTGCCGGCGCCCCGCTCGCCAGGTTCGACCGCCACGCCGAGACGTCCGGCGATCCGCACCAGATCGGGGAGCGACCGCGCCGCGAGCTTCTCGATCACCCGCGCCCGGTGCACCTTCACCGTCTTCTCCGAGATGCCGAGCCTCGACGCCACCTGCTTGTTCAAGAGCCCGGAGACCACCAGGGCCAGGACCTGCCGCTCGCGTTGCGTCAACGTCTCATACCGTCGCCGCGCTTCGGCGAGACGCTGCCGCCGCGAGATCTCCTCGCGGCTCCGGGCCACCGCCCGGCTCAGGGCATCGAGCAACTCGTGGTCGCGGACGGGCTTTTCCAGAAAGTCCACGGCGCCCTCCTTCATCGCCCGCACGCTCGAGGGGACGGCGCCGTACGCGCTGAAGAAGACCACGGGCGGCGCGGCGGGGCTGGTACCCAGCCGCTCCGCGAAGGCGATCCCGTCCAGCCCCGGGAGGACGAGGTCGGTGAGGACGACGGCGGGAGCGCCGTCGCTCATCGCCGCCTCGAGGAGAAACGCTTCGGCGGATGGATATGCCCTGACGCGATAGCCCGCGACCTTCAGCAGCGAGGAAACGGCGCGGCGCACCACCTCGCTATCGTCGACGACGTGGACTGTGGCAGGCTGGTCCATGCCACGCGAGGTTGGCAGTACCGTTTTCGCGAAGTCAAGCGGGTCGAAACCAACAAAATTGATGGATCCGGTCCGGCGATTTACAAATTCACGGCAACCGGGCGCCAGAGAACGCGAGCGCCGGATTGGACCATCGTCCAACGGCCAGCCGGGTTGCGGCCATCGTACAGTTCCCGCGCGCCGCAAGGGGGGAGGGAAACCATGGAAGAGGCACGACCGCCGGTCGCACGCGTCACCCGCCGGGCCTTTCTCGGATTCGACGACTTTGCCGAATCCTCTCCCCACGACGAGATCCTTCGCCGCGGTCAGGGTTCCTGCGCAGCGGAGCGGATCACGGCGGACCTCGGCCGCATCGTCCTCATCTGGTCATTCCGCACCCCGCCGATCATCGCCAATGCGACGGTAGCGCCGGACGAGCGGATGTTCCTCCTCCGCACGGACGGCCACGGTTCGGTGCTGGTCAACGGCCACGCCCTCGATCGAAGCCGGTTGCTCGATCACAGGCCCGGCACGGAGGTCCGGGTCGCTACCGACACCGGCGTGGATGCGCGGCTGGTGAAGATCGTCGCGCGGCCCGGCGACCTCGATCGCGTTTCCATCGAGCTCACCGGAGCGAGATTCCCCTCGGGTCCGAGCCTCTGCACGCTGGTCGAGCCGGAGCCCTGGGCCCTGGACCGGCTGCAGACCCTTTGCGCGGACGCGCTGAGCGCGATCGACCATCCGCCCTCGCTCGCCAGCGAAGGCTTCATCGGCTCGCTCGCGGACGAAATCCTCGCTGCCCTGGTCACCACGGTGAAGAGCGATCGCGGCCGGAAGGAAGGCCATGACTGGGCCGGGGATTTCCAGACGCGGATCATCGGGCGCGCCGATGCGTTCCTCCGCGCGCATCCCGGCCAGCTGGTCCCCACCTCCGTCCTTTGCGACGCGGCCGCGGTGAACGAACGCCAGCTGCAACGGGCTTTTCACGCCGTCTATGCGATAGGGCCGAGCGGATATGGCAAATTGCGGCGTCTCCATCTGGCACGCCGTACGCTGAGAACCGCTCCCCGCGGCACCACCGTCGCGCAGGTGGGGAGCCGCATCGGCTTTTCGGATCTCGGCCGATTCGCAAGCGCATATTCTGCGCTGTTCGGCGAAACGCCTTCGGCTACGTTAATGCGCCGACGTTCCGGGATATCCGGCATATCCGGCTCGCACCCGCGACCCGGGGTCGCCGTGTCGCGATCTACGTAGCCAGCGATCGCCAGAAGTGGGTATGCCTTGCTCCGGGGGAAGTGTGGAGCAAGGGCGATGAGCGCGCCCGACAATCTCATCGGACGCATTCCGATCGAGAGCGCCCCCTCCGGGGCGCGCCGATCGAACGCGAACGCGTCCTTCGCGCATCGGGGACCGATGCTTTCGCTGCAGGAAGCGATCGACGGGCTTCCGGAAGAGATCGCCATCCTCGGCCGCACCGGACGGGTTCTCTCCGCGAACCGGGCGTGGCTCCGGGCGCCCGGCCCGCGCAATGCCGGAGGGCTTCCCCACCCCGGCGCTTCCTACCTGGAGCTCTGGCAGGGGATGCGTTCGCGAGAGGCGCTGGAGACGGCGCGCGGGATCCGATCGCTCATCCGCGGAACGCGGCCGCGATTCACCTGCGAGTTCCGGTCCAGTCATCCGAACCGCTGGTCCGAGCTGAGCGTCACGCGCATCGACGTGGGCAATTCGTTCAACCTGCTGGTGGTCCACCGCGACGTCACCGATGCCGAGCGCTCCGCACGCGCGCTGCGGGTCCTCTCCCGCCGGCTGATCCGCGCCCAGGAGGCGGAGCGCCGGCGGATCGCCCGCGAGCTTCACGATCAGACCGCGCAGAACCTCACCGCGATCAGCCTCTCGCTGGCGCGGATCGAGCTCGCGGCGCCTCCCGGCGACACCACGATGCCGGCGCTGCTCAGCGAAAGCCGCGAGCTCGCGCAGCGCTCCGTCGCGCAGCTGAGGACGCTCTCGTATCTGCTTCACCCTCCGCTGCTGGACGACGAGGGCCTGGTCTCCGCGCTGCGCTGGTACGTGTCGGGGTTCGCGCGCCGGAGCGGGATCCGCACCGCCCTGCGCGTGGGCAGGGGTTTCGGCCGTGTGCCGCGCGACGTGGAGATGGCGCTCTTCGCGGTGGTGCAGGAGTGCCTCACCAACGTCTACCGCCACTCGAGCGGCGGCGACGCCTCCATCCGGCTGCGCCGCAACGAACAGCGCGTCGTCGTCGAAGTCTCCAACCGGGGCCGGCGCCCGCTTTCGGCCGAACGGCGCTCGGCCTTGCAGAAGCAGCAGGGCCTCGGCATCCGCAGCATCCGGGAGCGGCTGCACGTCGTCGGCGGGACCTTCGAGCTCCGCCCCGGAGAGAGAGGCGTCACCGCGATCGCCACCGTCCCGCTTCGCCGGAGGAACCACCCCCATGCGCATCCTCATCGCCGATGACCACGAGGTCGTGCTGCACGGCCTTCGCGATCTGCTCCGCACCCGCGCGGACTGGGAAGTGTGCGGCGAGGCCCGGAGCGGGGTCGAGGCCGTCGGCCTCGCCCGCCAGCTCGGTCCGAACGTCGCCATCCTGGACTTCTCGATGCCGCTCCTGAACGGCGTGGAGGCGACGCGGCAGATCCGCGCCGCGTTGCCCGAGATCGAGGTGCTCCTCTTCAGCGTCCACGATTCGGAACAGCTGGCGGCGGAGGCGCTGGAAGCGGGAGCTCGCGGCTGGGTGTCGAAGTCGTGCACCGCGACGGAGCTGATCGCGGCGATCGAGTCCACCGCCCGCTCGCCTGCTCCACGGGCGAGCGGGTCCGCTGCTGGACGGAACGGGCGCGGCGCGACGGCGAGCGGAACGCTGACGGCGCGCCAGCGCCAGATCGTCCAGCTCATTGCGGAGGGGAAGAGCAACGAGCAGACGGCTCGTTCACTCGGGATCAGCCCGCGCACGGTGGAAACGCACCGGGCGCACATCATGCAGAGGCTCGGGTTCCAGTCGGTGGTCCAGCTCGTGCGTTACGCCGTTCGCCATCGCATCGTCGACGCCTGACCGGCGCCGCCACTCCCCGGAAACGGTCCTTGCAATCCGGGCAATGGCGGCAATCGCTCGACCGCTTGGGAAAGCCTTTTCAGGCTTGCCGCCGCCTGTTCGAGTGTCAACGGTCCCTCTTGGGCATCCGTGGAGGAACCGATGCGCGCGTTCATCGTCGCCTGTGCAGCCGGGATCGTCGCAGCCGCGTGCGGTCCATCGTCCGATGGAGGCTCGGGCGGTCCCGGTCCCGCGCATTTCAACCTGCGCATCTCCACCACTGGAAACGGCGTCGTCCGGGGAGCCGGGCCGGACTGCCGCGGCAGCTGCACGGTGCAATACCCGGCGGGATCGACGGTGCACCTCGCCGCGATGCCGGATGCGACCGACTCCTTCACCGGATGGGCGGGCGCGTGCACCGGCAGCAGCACCTGCGACGTCACTCTCGATGCGGACCGCGACGTCAGCGCCGCGTTCCAACCGAGCTCCCCGCCGCCTCCGCCGCCACCCCCGCCGCCGCCTCCTGCAGGGCAGCATCGCCTGACCGTCGTGGTCCAGGGCAAGGGGCACGTGACCTCGTCTCCCGCGGGGCTCGACTGCGATTCCTCGACGTGCAGCGCCGACTTCGCGTCGGGCACTTCGGTCTCGCTGAGCGCGGCCGCGGCCTCGGGATTCAATTTCGACGGCTGGGGCGCGGGCTGCTCGGGCGCCGCGGGATGCAGCGTCGTCCTCTCCAGCGATTCCACGGTGTACGCGAACTTCGTCGCCGCCCAGCCGCCGCCGCCGCCGCCTCCTCCGCCCCCCGCGCAGGTGCACCTGGTCGCGGCGGTCACCGGACCGGGGACCGTCGCCGGGGCAGGCCTGGATTGCGGCGAGTCGACGTCGAAGTGCGACGTGACGGTGGCGAGCGGCACCGCCGTCACGCTCACGGCCACGCCCGCGGGCAAGACCCGCTTCACCGGCTGGGGCGGGGCGTGCAGCGGCACCTCGGACACCTGCCAGCTGACGGTGCAGACGGACACCAAGGTGACCGCGGAATTCCAGTCCGAGATGCTGGTGCTCGCCGCCAACGACGGCACGAACGGGACCGCCCTTGCCCTCAACTCGACGCGCGTGTTCTGGCCCCGCTTCCTTTCCACCGGCAACGAGATCTGGTCGGTGTCGAAGAAAGGCGGCGATCCGGTGCGCGTGACCAGCGGATACGCGCTCGCGCTGGTGGCGGACGACAGCTACCTGTACTGGACGGACGGCGGCAACCTCTACTCCACTCCCGTCGGGGGCGGCCAGGTGGCTCTGCTCTTCTCGGGCAGCTCGATCGGCAAGCTCGTGCTCGACGAGAACGGCGCACTCTATTGGACGGTGGAGAACCGCAGCACAGGCTCCAGCTCGTCCGTCCACCGGATGCAGAGCCGTCAGGACACGGTGCTCGCGAGCGGGGTGACGCCCAGCGGCGGCGGCATCGCGGTCGACGCGACGGACGTCTACTTCACCGACTACGGCACGCAGGGATCGATCCGCCGCGTACCGCGGACGGGCGGGAGCGTCGACACGGTGTTCGCGTGCGGATCGACCTGCTTCCCGCAGGCGGTCCGGGTCGATTCGAAGTTCGTGTACTTCCGGACCGTGTGGTCCGGCTACCCTGCCCAGAGCGGCGAGGTCCAGGCGCTGGGCAAGAAGGACTCGAAGGTGGTGACGTTGTCCGGCGGGAACGGCAACGGCGGCTACATGTACAATCTCGACCTGGAGGTCAACGCCTCCGTCGTCTACTGGAACTGGAACGGCGGCGCCTCGCCGTACGGCATCTTCCGCGCCAACGCGGACGGAACCGGGTTCACGGCGCTCGCGACCAGCGGCGACACGAGCTGGAACGGCCTGCGCGTCGACGACCTCGCCGTCTACTACTGGCACATGGGAGCGCTGATCCGGCTCCTGAAGTGATCACAACCTCTCGCTGTCCTCGACAGCGAAGGAGCCTCGTCGCGATCCCGCTTTTCCCGTCCGCGGGCGGTGGCGATCAGAGCGAGTTCGGCGTCCCGGCGTCGAACCGCGTCCGCGCCGGCAACACGCCAGGCAGCGGATTCGACGCGTTGCTGCCGTCGACCCAGGGCCACGGATTCGAGCCGAAGAAGGCCGGCTTGCTGGAAAGATAGAGCGAGTTGGGCAGGGTCGCCCCGGGAGGCGCGGTCAGGCCGTTGCCCTGTCCCGTGCCGCCGACGCCGTGCCAGTGGACCTGCTTGGTGAAGTAGTCGTAGTTCGCGTCGCGCTGCGCCGTCGCCTGCGACGTGCTCTCCTGGGTAGTGAACCAGTTTGCGCCGTCGTAGCCGATCTGCCAGATCGGCGTGTACGTCGGGCTCGCGTCCGACCCGAAGGCGCCGCCGAGCCACTCGTACTTGAAGACGGTGCCCTGCGGGGCGGGGCCGAACGTGCTCGGGTAGGCGAAGCCGATCGCAGGGCTCTGCAGATAGCCGTTCGGGACGCCGATGACGTTGCCGACGTAGCTGTACCACTTCTGGTAGACGGTGAGCCCGATGCCCCGCTTGTTGTTCTGGTCCTTCAGATTTGCCAGCACGCCGTTGCCGAGCGACGCGACGCCGCTGATGTTCCTGCGCATCATGGTGAGGTGGTTGCGGAACGCCGTGATGTACATCTGCGTGCCCCAGTACGAGTCGCTGTCGAAGTTCGGGCCCTGGTTGCCCTCGAACAGCTCGTGGTGCGAGCCCGCCATGTGCGAGGCGTTGATGCCGACCTCCACGATGGTCGGATAGCCCTGCCCGTACATGTCCTCGCAATAGTTGTAGGCGAAGACGTTGCCCCCGCCCGAGCTGCGGAAGGCGGAGACCTTGTTGAAGTTCCAGGAGATGTTGTTCTCGGCCAGCGAGTCCGCCGTGTAGGTGTCGAAGACGATGCTGTAGCCCGCTCCGCCGGGATTCGGATCCTGCGCGCTGTGCATGAACGAATCGCGCAGCTCGCACTGGAAGGAGCCGTCGAAGGCGAATGCGGCGCCGGCGTTCTGGTTCCGGCTCTCGATGTGCTTCGCCCAGCAATGCGAGCTGGCGAACATGCGGATGTTGCCGCCGCCGTCGCCGCCGCTGCCGTTCTCCACCGTCAACTCCTCGATGCCGGACCACTTCGTGGTCGGCACCACCTTGGCGCCGTCGGAGATCTGCACCAGGTGCGCCGAGTGGTTGACGCGATAGGTCTGGTGGAACCCGGTGGTGAAGGTGACGGTGTTCCCGCTGATCGAGGCGATCTCCATCGCCTGGCCGACGGGCCGCGACGCGGCCTGCGGTCCCTGTCGCCCCTCGCCCCAGCCCTGGTAG
>DASREU010000027.1:0-3584 GCA_035651935.1 Myxococcales bacterium
ACGCGTGGCGGTGGTCGGTGCCGACCCACACATCCTGCGTCTCGGCCTGGCGGCTGGCGAGCCCTTCCGGGAAATACTCCTTGATCGCGACGGACGCGTCGAGCGCCGTGTGCCGGGCGCGGTAGGTCACGCCGAAACCGCCGCGCCCCAGCGCCTCCCCCACCTGGTAGCTGCCCTCGCGCAGCGTGGTGCCGCGACGCAGGACGGTGGCCGCGGCCTTCCGCGCGTCCGCGCCGCAGCTCGGACAATGGGTAGCGGCGTCCGGGATGTTGTCGCGATGGCAGGTCAGGCAGCGCATGACGTGCCCCTTCATGCCACGGGACGGTTGGCAGCGGCCCACACGCACCGCGGCACGCGCCCGCGGGCGCCCGACCTCCAGCCTGCCAGGATGACGCGGCCCGCCGCGCCTCGCGCCGGAGAGGAGGATCGCGGCCGTGCGGCGCCCGCCAGGCCCACGACCGAGGGCCACCGGCGCCCCGACGCGGCGTGCAGACTGCGCGCTGAGTATAGCGTGCCCGCTTCCGCGCCACGGACGCGCGCAACCTGGAGCGGAGCATCTCGCCGCGGAGTCCGCCCCGCCGCCCGCACCCAGGCGGCGCCGCGCCGACCGCGCCTTGACGCCCCCGAGACCGGGCGGTAGAATTCCGAGTGAATCGGTAGGATTTTCGGAGGCGCGCGTGAAGGTGTCGAGCCGGGCCCACTACGGGTTACGCGCGATGACCGAGCTGGCGAAGGCCTTCGGAGGCGGCCCACTGGCGCTGAGCGAGATCGCGCGGGTCGAAGGGCTGCCCGCCACCTACCTCGAGCAGCTCATGGCGGAGCTGCGCAAGGCCGGGCTGGTCGAAGGGCTGCGCGGGCTGCACGGCGGCTACACGCTCACCCGCCGGCCGAGCCAGATCACGGTCGGGGAGGTGGTCCGCATCCTGGAGGGCCCGATCGCGCCGGTCGACTGCACCGCCGAGGATTACGCGGCCGGCTCCTGTCACCGCGAGCCGGATTGCCTGTCGCGCTCCGTCTGGCAGCGGGTGAAGGAGAGCATCGACGCGGTGCTCGACGCGACCACGCTCCAGGACCTGGTGGACGGGCGCGAGGGGTCGCGGACGGTGCTTCCGACGCTTCCGATCAGCATACAGAAGGTGGGCTGCTACTCACGATGACGGACACCACACCCCTGCTACGGGTCGAGGATCTGCGCGTAGCGATTGACGGCAAGCCGATCTTGCGCGGCGTGAGCCTCGAGGTGCGTCGCGGCGAGGTGCACGCGCTGATGGGCCCCAACGGCTCCGGGAAGAGCACACTCGCCAACACGCTGATGGGCCACCCGCGCTACCAGGTCACCAGTGGCCAGGTGCGCTTCAACGGCGAGGACGTGACCCGGCTGACCGCGGACAAGCGCGCCAAGCGCGGCATGTTCCTGGCGTTCCAGTACCCGGTGGCGATTCCCGGCGTGAGCCTGGGCAACTTCCTGCGCTCCGCGGTGAAGGCGGCCCGCGGCGACGGCATGTCGGCGATGGACTTCCGCAAGCAGCTTCGCGCCAACATGGAGCTGTTGAAGATGGACCCCTCGTTCGCCGGGCGCTACACCAACGAGGGCTTCTCGGGCGGGGAGAAGAAGCGCGCCGAGGTGCTGCAGATGGCCATGCTGCGTCCGGAGCTGGCGATCATGGACGAGACCGACTCCGGGCTGGACATCGACGCGCTGCGCGTGGTGGCCGAGGGCGTCAACGCGCTCAAGCAGGCTCGGCCTGAGATGGCGGTGCTGATCATCACCCACTACCAGCGCATCCTGAACTACATCACCCCCGATGTGGTGCACGTGCTCGTCGCCGGGCGGGTGGTGGAGAGCGGCGGCGCGGAGTTGGTGCAGCGGCTCGAGGCCGAAGGGTACGAGCCGTTCCTCGCCGCGGACCGCCGCGCCGGGGAGTCGGAATTCGCGGTTGGAGTGTCGACCAATGGCCGTTAAGCCGCAGGACATCGTCTCGAACGAGTACAAGTACGGCTTCCGCGACGAAGAGCACTACGTGTTCAAGTCGCAGAGGGGCCTCTCGCGCCAGGTGGTCGAGCAGCTCTCCCAGATGAAGGGGGAGCCGGAGTGGATGCTGCGCTTCCGCCTGCGCGCCCTGGAGCTGTTCTACCGCAAGCCGCTGCCCACCTGGGGCGCCGACCTGTCCGACATCAATTTTGACGACATCTTCTACTACGTGCGACCGTCCGAGACGCGCGCCCGCGACTGGGACGAGGTGCCGGAGGGGATCAAGCGGACCTTCGATCGCCTGGGCATCCCCGAGGCGGAGCGCAAGTTCCTGGCCGGCGTCTCGGCGCAGTACGAGTCGGAGGTCGTGTACCACAACATCCGCGCCGACCTCGAGAAGCAGGGCGTGCTCTTCCTGGACATGGACTCCGGGCTGGCGCAGCACCCGGAGCTGGTGAAGGAGTACTTCGGGACGGTCATCCCGCCTGGGGACAACAAGTTCGCGGCGCTGAACTCGGCGGTCTGGAGTGGCGGCTCGTTCATCTACGTCCCGAAGGGCGTGCAGGTGGAGATCCCGCTCCAGGCCTACTTCCGCATCAATACCGAGAACATGGGCCAGTTCGAGCGGACACTGATCATCGCCGACGAGGGCGCACGGGTGCACTACATCGAGGGCTGCACCGCCCCGACCTATACCACCAACTCGCTGCACAGCGCAGTGGTGGAGCTGGTGGCGAAGAAGGGCGCCCACATCCGCTACACGACCATCCAGAACTGGTCCGGCAACGTCTACAACCTGGTGACCAAGCGCGCGGTCGCGTACGAAGACGCGCTGGTCGAGTGGGTTGACGGCAACCTCGGCTCCAAGGTCACGATGAAGTACCCGGGCGTCTACCTGATGGGCGAGCGCGCACGGGCGGAGATCATCTCGGTGGCGTTCGCCGGCGCGGGCCAGCACCAGGACGCCGGCGGCAAGGTGATCCACGCCGCGCCGAACACCTCTTCGACGATCACCTCGAAGTCGATCTCGAAGGATGGCGGGCGCACCTCGTATCGCGGGCTCTTGAAGGTCTACCCGGGCTGCCACGACGTCAAGGCGTTCGTGCGCTGCGACGCGCTGCTGCTCGACGAGACGTCGCGCTCGGACACCTACCCGTCGATCGAGATCGACGACGAGCGGGTGGACATCGGCCACGAGGCGACGGTCAGCAAGATCGGCGACGAGCAGCTCTTCTACCTGATGAGTCGGGGAATGGACGAGGGCGAGGCCAAGACGATGATCGTCAACGGCTTCTTCGAGCCGTTCACGAAGGAGCTCCCGATGGAGTACGCGCTCGAGCTCAATCGTCTGCTGGCGCTCTCGATGGAAGGCGCGGTCGGCTGAGCACGGCCGTCCCGCGCATGTGGGGGTCGGCCGGCCGCCAGACCGTGGCCGGCCGACCGCGGGAGTGATCTGTGATCGACACCAGGACGCCGTCCGCGATGGCGGCGGCGGACACGAGCGGGCTGGACCAGGCGGCGGTGCGCGAGCTCTCGCGCCGCAAGCAGGAGCCGGCATGGCTGCTGGAGCTGCGCCTGGAGGCGTGGGAGCAGTTCCAGCGCATCCCGATGC
>DASREU010000028.1:0-13892 GCA_035651935.1 Myxococcales bacterium
CCGGGATCAGGCGCCCCGATCAGCGCGTGTCGGCGTCTTCGCCCGCTTCCTCGAAGCCGGAGGCATTCCTGGTGATCTCCACCCGGCCGAAGCGCGTGAAAAGGATCTTCGGATCGAGGCAGCGGTTGAACGCCACCTCCAGGCGCGCCAGGCCGCTGCGCCTTCTCCGGTATTCGCGCATCGCAGCCTTCGCCGCGCGGACCCCGCGGTTGAAGTCGTCGACGCGCGCCTTGTAGTCCGTGACGTTCGCGCGGCGGTAGAACTCCAGCCGCAGTTCCTCCTGCGAGAGCGCCTGCTTCCGCACCGACAGGTCCTCCTCGAGGGCGGAGAGCGGCGCGCCTTTGGCATAGTCCTTCGTCACCGCCCGGAGCTCGTTCTGCAGATCCGCGGCCGCTTGCCTGTACGCGCCCGAGCGCAGCCAGGTCGCCACCGGCTCCGAACGGAGGAACCGCTGCACGTCCGCGGCCTGATCGTCGACGGGCTCGCCGGCGCGCATCGCATTGATCAGGTGGATGCTCAATGCGAGGATCCGCGCATTGAAATAGGCGGCGACGACGCGCGGATCGACCTGATCGCCCGGTCCGAGCTGCCGGGCGATCGCATCGGCGATCTGATCGATCTCCCTGGCGTCGAATCGCGACCTGTCGATCTCGTGCTCGCGGACGATCGCCCCCGCCTCCGAGTGGGTGCCGATGATCGGCGAGCGGACCTCGACGAGAGTCGCCAGGCGCGCGACGTACGGATCCGAGGGAGCCGGAGGCGTCACCTCCTCTTCGTGCTCCGCCGCGGCTGCCGCGGTCGCGGGAGCCGGTTCCTGTGCGGCCCCGGTGTTCGCGCTCGCTCGCGCCAGAGGGTGACGCGCGACCCAGACTCCGCAGGCGGAAAACAGAACGGGCGCGATCACCGCCGCGAGGAACGGGCTGAAGCTGCGGCGCCGGGGATCCGCCACCGGGCCTCCCGCGTTCGCGGCGGCATACTCCAGCAACTTCGAGGTGCGTTCGTCCGCGGCGAGAGCGAGGCTCGCGCGCAGCGCGCGGACCGATTCGACGACGTCGCCGAGCGCGAAGAGCTGGTGTCCGAGAGTGCGCAGGAGCACCGCGTTGCGCGGCTTGTCCTGCGATCCTCCGCGCGTGTTCACCCACAGCGCATGCGGAGCGTAGAAGAGCCCGCCAGGGCTCCACCAGCCGAAGATTCCGCTGATCAGGTTCGCCTTGACGGCGGCACGGCTGCGGCAGGGCTGGCAGCGGATGCCTGCGTCTCTCGCGCGCGAGAAGTTCTTCACGAACGACACGCAGCGGAGGAATTCGGCGGCGCGCAAGCTGGAGTCGACGGCGCCGCACGTCTCGCACCGGATCTGCGGGATCTCGGCCCGCCGCCGCGGTTCCTCGCGCGCCCGCGCCGCCGCCTTCTGGGCGGAAACCGCCGCGGCGCGCAGCGCGTCGTCGTACTCCCGCCGCTTCCGCTCGTCTTCGAGGACGGAGTAGGCCTCGTTCAATTCCGCCGTGACTTCCGCGGCATCGGGCGCGACGCTGCGGTCCGGATGGTGCAGCGCCACGAGCCGGAGATACGCCGCGCGGATTTGCGCACGGGTCGCGTCTCGCGTGACTCGAAGCCTTTCGTAATGATCCACGGAAGTGTCTGCATTCTACAATGGAATGCCGCGGCCCCCGGCATGGACAACAGGTGCGCCGCACCGCGTCGAAGCGGGCCGGACGGCGAGGGCCCGGGTCGAGCGCCCGGGCCCTGCAAAGCCGCGTCAGCGTCAGGTCGACGGCCCTGCCGTTTCGCCGGGCCGCACGACAGAGCCGCGGTTCGACTTCGGCACCAGCATCCCCACTTGCTCGCGGTAGCGGCGGTAGCGATCGCCGAACTGCGCGATCAGATCGCGCTCCTCGAAATAGATGCCGATCAGGATGTAGCCGGTCGTGGCGATCGCGAAGAGCAGGTGTCCGGCGGTCATCTTCGGCGTCGACCAGAACGCGACCAGGAACCCGAGATAGATCGGATGGCGCACGTACCGGTACAAGCCCGGGCTCCTGAACTGCGGCGTCGGCAACGGACGGCGGAACGCCCGCGCAAGCACCTGCTTCACCCCGAAGAGCTCGAAGTGGCTGATCAGCCAGCTGCTGACGAAGACGATCGCGAAGCCGATGAACGAGAGCGCGGTCAGCACCGCGGCGACGGCCGGGTCCGACACCGTCCAGATCGGCGTGGTCATCGGACGCCACTGCCAGAAGAGCAGCAGCAGAGCCAGGCTGGTGAACAGCACGAACGTGCTGCGCTCGACGGCGTGAGGGACCACGCGGGTCCACCAGCGCTTGAATCCGCGCCGCGCCATCACGCTGTGCTGGACGGCGAAGACGCCGAGCAACGACAGATTGACCACCAGCGCTTGCGCGAGCGGCGCGGCGGTTCCGGTATCGATCGACTTCGGCACCGCCACGTTTCCGACGAAACCGGCCGCGTAAAGGAAGGTTCCGGCGAAGAGCGCGTACACGACGACGCCATAGAAGACGGACAATACTGCAGCCATTTGGTTCTCCTTTGCTCGGGACATGCAACGACGATCCGCCGGCGGCGCGCCGGCGTTCAGCGGAAAGCGGGCGCGCTCAGCGCTGCGCCCAGCGGCGGTTCTCGAGCACCTCGGCGATGCGCCGCGCTGCGCGGCTTGCGCCGTCGGTCTCGACCGGGCGGTAGCGAACGGGTGCGTGCATCTTCGCCAGCGCCTGTTCGGCGAGCGCTTCCGGAGCAAGCCCGCCGTACTCGACGGAGTTGTCCGCCCCGTAGTTTGCCAGGCGCCGGCGGACGTGCACCCGCTGCTCGAAATGGCGGGCCAGCGGGAAGCTGAGGAACGGGCGCCGCGTCGCCACCAGCTCCATGCAGGTGCTCAGGCCGCCCTGCACGAGCGCGAGATCGCAGCAGGCCAGGTGCTCGAAGAGGTTGTGCACGTACGGACGCACCTCCAGGCCGTCGAACCGGGGGAGCTCGTCCGGCGCGAGCCGCGGCCCGGCCACGAGGATCATCCGCAGCTCGGGGACCTGCCGCTTCATCCGCGGGAAGGCTCGGGCGATCTTCTCCAGCAAGTGCCTGCCCACCCCGGTTCCGCCGACGGAGGCGATCGCGATCCGTTCGCCGCGCCCGTACCCGAGCCGGGCGCGCACCCTCTCGGTGTCTGCGTACGCCGCGGGATCGAACGGCAACGAATAGCCGGCGTACGAGAAGTTGCGGTCCGTCCACGCGCGGATCTCGGGCATCCCCGGTCCGAACGGGTCGTCCGTCACATCGTCGGGATTGCCGACGAAGATGGCGGCATCGCGGACGTACGGGAAGCGCGCGACGTGCTCGATGTCGTCGGCGTTGCGATCCGCGCAGAGGAACCTCTCCCGCTCGTCGCCGTCCATCGGCAGGCACCCGACGAAATCGGTGAGGAACACGAACGGCTGGCGCTTCAGATCCGGGTTCTCGTGCAGGTAGTAATCGACGTCCCAGGACTCGTCGCCGATGACGAGGTCGTAGTGCTCCTGCTCCAGCAGATCGCTGAACGTCATGAAGTTGTTGATCATGATCTCGTCCATCGTCCGCAGCGCGAAGAACGCCGGGAGATCGTGCTCGCCCGCGACCTGCTCGAAGTGCCGGCTCTCGTTGGCCAGACGCTTCGCGATCGGGTGGACGCGCTCGCCCTCCTCCAGAAGGTAGCGGGCAGCGGGGTCCACCGTGAGCCAGTCGATGGCGAGATCGGGGTGGAGCTTGCGCAGCTCGCGGGCGATCGCCACGTCGCGCTGCACATGGCCGAGCCCGATGGGGCTGGAGATGAAGAGCGCCTTGCGCTTGCGGCTCATCGCGCGAACCCAGGTGGAGGTCCGCGGAGCGCCGGCGACGAAGTCGCGGACCGTCCGGTTGAAGAGCACCGGGTCGCGGACAGAGGGGAGATGGCCGCCGCCGCCGATGGTGAGCATCCGCGATCCCGGCACCAGGTCGTGGATCTCCTTGCCGTCGCGATAGGCGGCGCGCCGGTCGCCATCGCCGTGGATCACCAGCGTCGGGCAGGCGACGCGGCGGGCGAGCTCGCGCACGTCGTTGTCGAGCCAGCCGGTCCGGGCCCGCTCGAGCACCGCCGCGTTCGTCGCCCAGCCGTAGCGCACGCCATCCTCGAACGGCTTGGTCGAGTGCGGCTCGGTGAACACGGAGGTGAAGAACTGGTGCAGGTGCTCGGGCCAGTCGCGCCGGAGGCACTCCGTCTCCGCGCCTACGCGCCCCAAAAGCTTCGGATCGCTGAGGAGCGACTTGGCGAATCCGCCGGCGATGATGGTGTGCGTGACCCGGTCGGGCTGCTCGGCCGCGAGGCGCAGCGCGGTCATCGTCGTGGCCGAGATGCCGATCACGGCGACCTTCTCCACCCGCAAGGCGTCGAGGACGTCGACGAAGTCCTGGTAGTACGCGTCGAGGCTGTACGCCGCCTGGCCGTCGGGCCTGTCCGAACGGCCGTTCCCGCGGCAATCCATGGTGACGACGCGGAAATGCTGCGCGAGGTACGGCACCGTCGTCTTCAGCATCTGCGAATGCGCGATCTGGAAGATCGGCGCGAACGCGATCCATGGCCCGCTCTCGCCCCAGGCCGCGTACCAGACCTTCACCCCTTCGCGCTCGATGAAGCCTGTGCGCGCGGGGCGAAGGGTCTCGTAAGGAGAAGCGTCGCTCACGACGCGTCCGCCCTCGGGCAGCTCGCCGACGATCCGCTGGAAGCTCTCGGGAAGCTTCGTCTCCATGCTCAGGTCCTCCGCCGTTTTCCAGAGCGTTTGCCCGCCGGAGCGGCGCGCTTGCGCGCCTGCGCGTCGAGCCGCTCCAGCAGCTCTTGCATCGCATCGAGCGCGATCCGGTGGCTGGCCTGCTCCTCGCGCGCTCCGATCAGATCCGAGAATTCCATCCCCAGCCAGAACTCCGAGATCCAGGTGGCGAGGGCCTCGGCCGTGAACGGCGGGGGCAGCTTGACGCCGCACGCCGCGCTGGTGGCGAGCGCGTCGCGGACGCCCCCGAGCACGACCTCTTTCCAGGCGCGGACCCGGGGAAGGAACTTCTCGCGCAGCTCCGGATTCGACATGGCCGCCGCCCAGAGCTCGGCCTGGACGCGGACGAAGCCCGAGGCCAGGTCCGCCTCGTAGAACCGCCGCGCCTGCGCCCACTTCTCCGCGAACCCGCCCGGGCCCTGGTACATCTGCTGCTGCCGCGCGAGCAGCTGCCGGTTCGCCTCGTCGAGGACCGCGATCACCAGCTGGTCCTTGGTGTGGAAATGGTAGTTGATCAGCGCGTGGTTCACGCCCGCGTCCTTGGCGATCTCGCGCGTGCTCAGGGCCGCGTAGCCCTGCTGGGCCAGGCAGCGGTAGGCGGCGTCGAGGATCTTCGCCTTGGTCGTGCCCAGGTCAGCGGCCGCGAAGAGCTGCGGGCGGTCCGCGTCCTGGGAGATGGCGGTGGTGGCAGGGTCGGTGGGCACGGTGACGGGCATCTCCTGATCCGCTCTCTTGAGCGACTGTTTTAACCAACTGGTCAACTCTAAGGTGGCGCGACGCTCGCGTCAAGTGCGAAGCGAAGCGGAGCGTGGCAACCTCCTCCCTTCCGCCCGGGAGGTGCAACGTGTTCGAGGGTTTCGAGAAGGCCACGGTGGAGACCGCGGGGGCCACGATCAACCTCGTCCGCGCCGGCGAGGGCCCTCCTCTGTTGCTGCTGCACGGGTACCCGCAGACGCTGACGATGTGGCACCGCATCGCGCCCCGGCTCGCCGAGCGCTTCACCGTCATCGCGCCGGACCTGCGAGGATACGGGGCCAGCAGCACGCCCGAAGGCGGCCCGGACCACTTCGGCTACTCGAAGCGCGCGATGGCGCAGGACCAGGTCGAGATGATGCAGCGCCTCGGCTACGAGGAGTTCTTCCTCGCCGGACACGACCGCGGCGGCCGCGTCGGGCACCGCATGGCGCTCGACCATCCACGGCGCGTGAAGAAGCTCGCGGTCCTCGACATCGTGCCGACGCGGACGATGTTCGCGCAGGTGAACCAGTACCTCGCGACCGTCTACTACCATTGGTACTTCCTCATCCAGCCGTTCGACCTCCCCGAGCGGATGATCGGAGCGGATCCGGAGTTCTTCATCCGCAACTTCTTCGCGCGGCTCGGCGCCGGCGCGCTCGCTCCCGAGGCCGTCGCCGAGTACGTGCGCGCGTTCCGCGATCCGGCGGTGATCCACGCGACCTGCGAGGATTACCGCGCGGCTGCGAGCATCGATCTCGAGCACGACGCGGCCGATCTGGCGACGAAAGTGAAGTGCCCGCTGCTGGTGCTCTGGGGCGCAAAGGGCCGTATCGGGCCCGCGTTCGATGTCCTCGCAACCTGGCGGGAGCGCGCCGCCGACGTTCGCGGCCGCTCGCTGCCGTGCGGCCACTACATCCCGGAAGAAGCCCCCGAGGAAACCTTGCAGGAGCTCCTCTCGTTTTTCGCCGCTTGACGGCTCGAGTTTCAGGGACCGAGTTTCGTACGTGTCCCCGAAATTCCGGGTCCGCTTGACAAGTGCGCGTCGGCGAGGCACCAGTATGCTGTGCGAATGGGTCGACATGTCTGCGCGCGCGGGAACGGGATCTTTCGTTCCCCCTGCTGTCGTTGTTGTTGTTGTCGATAGCCGGCGTCCGCAGCGCGGCATGTAGCACCTGATTCGCTCCTCCAACATCTCATGCAGTTCAGACGTCGAGCGCCTCGACGTTGGAGTTCCCGTGAAAGTTTCTCTTCAGCACAGCGATCCGATCGGCAGGAGGGAGCTCCTGCGGCTCACCGTCGCCGGCGCCGCGGCGCTCGCGGCGGGGTCGCGGGCGGCACGCGCGCAAGGCGAGAAGGTCCACATCCGCCTCGGCCACCTTCCCATCACCGATCACCTCACCGTGATCGCCGCCTCGCGCGCGCAATTCGAAAAGCTGACGCTCGAGCCCGTCAAGTTCGCCAGCTGGCCCGAGCTCGCCGAGGCGCTCAAGGCCGGCAGCCTGGAGGCCGCGTTCGCGCTCACGCCGATCAGCCTGACGCTGCGGCAGAAGGGCGCGCCGATCAAGATCGTCCTGCTCGGCCACCGCAACGGCAGCGTGCTGCTCGCGGCGAACGACATCGCGAAGGTGGGCGATCTGCGCGGGAAGACCATCGCCATCCCCAGCCGCTTCTCCACGCACAACCTGCTGCTCCGGCGCCTGCTCTCCCGCGAAGGCATCGACGCGGACCGGGACGTGACGCTCGTCGAGCTGCCGCCGCCGGAGATGGTGCAGTCGCTCGCGCGCGGCGGGATCTCCGCGTTCATCGTCGCGGAGCCTTTCGGCGCGCAGGCGGAGCTGCGCAAGCTCGGCAAGGTGCTCGCGCTCTCGAAGGACATCTGGCCGAACCACGTCTGCTGCGCCTTGAATGCGCGCGAGGATCTGATCGCCGCGCACCCCGAGGCGGTCCAGGAGCTGGTCACGGCCCTGACGGCCGCCGGGCACTTCGCCACCGAGCATCCGCAGGAAGCCGCGCAGCTCTCGAAACGGTACCTGGGCCAGGATCCCGCGGTGGTGCTGCGCGCGATGACCGAGCCGCCCGGGCGCGTCACCTACGACGACCTCGTCCCCACCCTCGCCGACCTGAGCGCGACCCAGGACGACATGATCAAGTACAAGCTCGCCAGCGCACCCGTCGACCTCTCGCGCTTTCTCGACGATCGCTTCGCGCGCGCCGCGCAGTCTCCGGGCGGCAAGCGGAGCGCGCGATGAGCGTGGAGGCGACGACGCTTTCCGCCGCCGCTCCCTCGCGCCCGCAGCGCGGCGTGCGAGAGGCGCGCACGTTCGACGTTCTCTCCGCTCTGGCGCGCAAGCTCCTCCCGCTCGCCGGGATCGGGCTCCTTCTCGCGGTCTGGCAGCTTCTCGCCGCGTCCGGGCTCTACACCGTGGATCAGCTGCCGGGCCCGCTCGATGCGCTGCGGGCGTCGCGCGAGGTCTGGGCCGAAGGAACGCTGCTGCCGCACGTCACGGCGAGCCTTGCCCGGTTCGGGTCGGCATACTTCGCGGCGGTGGCCGTCGCCGTCCCGCTCGGTCTCGTCTTCGGGCTTCGCCCGAATCTGTGGAGAGCCGCCGACCCGCTGATCCAGGTGCTCCGGCCGATCTCGCCGGTCGCCTGGTTCCCGCTGGCGGTGCTCTGGCTCGGCATCGGGAACCTCCCGGCGATCGCGATCATCTTCGTGGCGGCCTTCTATCCCGCTCTTCTCGCGACGGTGGCGGCGGTGCGGCGCGTGGACCCGGTCTACCTCAAAGTCGCGCGCAACTTCGGGACGTCGGGGCCGCAGCTGATCTTCAAGGTCATCGTTCCCGCGGCGTTTCCGCAGATCGCGATGGGGCTGCGGATCGCCGTCGGCGCCGCCTGGGTGTACCTGGTCGCGGGGGAGATGCTCGGCGCCCGCACCGGCCTCGGCTTCCTCATCGTCGACGCCCGCAACTTCCTCCGCACCGATCTGATCCTGATGGCGATGGTGCTGATCGGCGCCATCGGCTTCGTCATCGACCGCGGGGTGGCCTGGCTCGAGCGCCGCCTCGACGCGCGCTGGGGCCTTCTGCCCGAGGAGCATCCGTGAGCGCGGCGGCGATCCGCATCGAGCGCGCCGCCCGCCGCTACCGCGATCGCGCCGGCGGACTTCGCGACGCGCTCTCCGACGTCTCCCTGGAGATCGACGCCGGCGAGTTCGTCTGCCTTCTCGGACCCAGCGGCTGCGGGAAGACGACGCTCCTCAACCTCGTCGCCGGCTTCGATCGGCCCACGTCCGGCCGCGTCCTGGTGCACGGCCGCGAGGTCACCGCTCCCGACCCTTCGCGGATGTGCATCTTCCAGAGTTACGCGCTGTATCCCTGGCGCAGCGTGCTGGGGAACGTCGAGTACGGCCTCGAGGTTCGCGGGGTCCCCCGCTCCGAGCGCCGCGACATCGCGCACGAGTACCTGCGGCTCGTCGGCCTGGAGAGCTTCGCCTCGCACCACCCACACGAGCTTTCCGGCGGGATGCAGCAGAGGGTCGCGCTCGCCCGCGCCCTCGCCGTCGATCCCGGCATCCTCTTGATGGACGAGCCCTTCGGAGCGCTCGATGCGCTGACCCGGATGCGCCTGCAGGACGAGATGGCGCGGATCGCGCTCCAGCGGGCCAAGACCATCCTCTTCGTCACGCACGACGTCGAGGAGTCGGTGTTCCTGGCCGACCGCATCGTGGTGATGGCGCCCGCGCCGGGACGGATCCAGCGGATCCTCCCCGTCCAGCTCAAGCGCCCCCGCTGCCGCACCAGCGACGGCTTCGTCGCGCTGCGGGCCCAGGTCCTCCAGGAGCTTGGAGTCGTCCACCCGGGCCAGCCGTTCCCGCCCGGCCATTCGAACAACCCCCGACAGGAGTCGACGCCATGACCATCCACCAGAAGCTTGCCGCCATCGACAGCGACCGCCTCAATGCGCTGGCCGCAAAGGGAAAGGCCGACCCGAAGCAGGTCCGCACCATCAAGTGCCGGACGGTGACGGAGGCGCGCTTCCGCCAGCTCAACTTCATCCGCAACCTGCCTGCCCATGTCATCGACGAGCCGCCGCAACTCCTGGGCGACGACACCGCGCCGAACCCGTCCGAGGCGGTGCTCGCCGCGCTCGGATCGTGCATTGCCGTGGGCATCCACGCGAATGCCGTCGCCCAGGGCATCGCGCTTTCGTCGCTGGAGCTGGAGCTGGAAGGCGATCTCAACATCACCTCCGTCTGGGGGACGGGCGACATCAGTCCCAAGCCCGTGGGATTCACCGCCGTCCGCGTGCGGGTGAAGCTGGACGCCGACGCCGACCGTGAGACGCTGTCGCGGCTGGTGGCGCACGCCGTCGAATGGTCGCCGGTGACGGGCACGGTTCGCAATCCGGTTCCGGTCGATGTCCGCCTCTCCTGATCTGCGGCTGGTGACGGACGCGGACGCGGCGCGCTCATCGCCTGCCGATCCGATCGCGCAGATCCTCCGCACGGAGCTCGCGCCGCTCGTCCGCCGCATCGACGAGGGCCACTATCCGGAAGCGGTGCTGCGGCGGCTCGGAGCGGCGGGCGCGTTCCTCGGGGAGGCAACCGGGCCGGCGCAGCTCTTCGAGGCGATCGACGCCATGGCGCGCGTCGGCGAGGAGTGCCTCGCGACCGCCTTTTGCATGTGGTGCCAGGACACGTTCGCCTGGTACCTGCAAAACACGGAGAACGAAGGGCTGCGGCGGCGTCTGCTCCCGGACGCCGCGAGCGCCACGGTCCTCGGCGGCACCGGCCTGTCGAACCCGATGAAGGCCCTCTCCGGCATCGAGCCGATGCGCCTTCGCGGGCGCGAGGTCGAGGGCGGCTTCATCGTGAACGGGTCGTTGCCGTGGGTGTCGAATCTCGGCGCGACGCACCACTTCGGCACGGCTTTCGCGGTGGAGGGGGCTGCGCGCGAGGCGATGGCCATCGTGGACTGCTCCTCGCCGGGGATCCGGCTCGGCGACGGCGCGCGCTTTTTGGCGCTCGACGGCACCCGCACCTGCTCGGTCGCGTTTCGCGACGTGTTCATCCCGCGCTCGCTCGTGCTCGCCGATCCTGCGGCGCCGTTCATCGCCCGGGTGAAGGCGGGGTTCATCCTTTTGCAGACCGGGATGGGCCTCGGCGTGATCCGCGGCTGCGTCGAGGTGATGCGCAGGTCGGATGAGAGCTGCGGAGAGATCAACCGCTATCTCGAGGACCGTCCGGATCTGTTCCTCGAAGCACTGGAACGCCTGACGGCGGAGATCTCGCTTTTGGCCACGACGCCGTTCGAGACCGCGCGGGACTACGAGCGCAGGGTGCTGCAGGTCAGGCTCGACACCAGCGAGTGGTCGCTCCGGGCCGCGCAGGCGGCCCTGCTCCATGCGGGCGCGAAGGGATACCTCGCGGGCGCTCCTGCTCAGCGAAAGCTTCGCGAGGCGTACTTCGTCGCGATCGTCACTCCTGCGACCAAGCATCTGCGCAAAGAGCTGGCAGCACTGTCCTGAGCACGCAGCCGCCGACGCTGCGACCCGGCCGTCCGACCATGCCGCCATCCTCGCGCAAACGACACGTCGCGCTGACCGGGACGCTGTGACGGTGTTTGCGGCGCCATGAACGGCAGCGCCGCTACGGAGCCTCTCCGGCTGCGCGCACCAGCGCGACCAGCCGATCGACGTCCTCGTCGCGCGTGCGCAGGTTCACGATGCAGGCGCGGATCACCGGCCTTCCATCCAGGGTCGCGTCGCTCACGAAGGCATCCCCGCCAAGCTGCAGCGACCGGACGATCCGCGCGTTGCGTGCATCGATGTCCGCGGCGCCTTTTGGCGCATATCGGAAGCAGGTGATGCTGAGCTCGGGAGCGCCCGCGGCGACCTGCAGGTCGAGATCGGCAGCCGCGATCGCGTGCAGGCGCTGGGCCTGGCGCAGGTTGCGCGCGATCGCCGCGGCGAATGCACGGACGCCCGCGCTGCGCAGCGCGATCCAGAGCTTGAGCGCGCGAAACGCGCGCGAGGTGGCCAGCCCGTGTTCGAAGAAGTCGTGCTCGCCGCCCGCCAGGTAGTCCGCCTGCGCGCTGAATGCGGCGCGCAAGTGGGAGCGATCGCGGACGAAGGCCGCCCCGCACTCCAGCGGCATGTAGAGGAACTTGTGCGGGTCGGCGGCGACGGAGTCCGCAGCGCCAAGAGCGCCGAGGTGGCGAGCGGCCTCGGCCGGCAAAGCGCTCTCGGCGAGGATCGCGAACCCGCCATAGGCCGCATCCACGTGCAGCCAGAGACCTTGCTCGCGGCAGAGGGCTGCGAGGTCGCCCACCGGGTCGACGGCTCCAGTGAGCGCGGTGCCAGCGGTGGCGATCACCGCGAAGGGTTCATGACCCTTCGCGCGATCCTCCGCGATCGCGCTGCGCAGCGCATCCGGCCGCATCCGCCGCGACGCGTCCGTAGCGACGAGGCGCAGGTTCTCGCTGCCGAGCCCCAGGAGCTCGACGATCTTGCGGTGGCATAGGTGGAGCTCTCGCGACCCATACACGATCGGCGCGCGCAAGAGCGCTCGGGCGCCCCGCTCGCGAAACTGCGGATACCGTGCGGCGCGCGCCGCGGCGAGACAGAGGAGGTTCGCCTCCGTGCCGCCGCTGGTCAGGATGCCGGAACCGTCGGCGGGCAGGCGGAGCATCTCGCGCAGCCAACGGAGCACGGTGAGCTCGACCGCGACGGCGCGAGGCCGCGAGCGGCTGGTGACGACGTTCCGGTTCAGCGCCGCAGCAACGCCTTCCGCGAGCACCGCCACCGGAGCCGCCGAGCTGCCTACGTATCCGAAGAACCTCGGGTGCGTGTTGGCCGCATCGAACGGCGCGATCACGCGCGCGATCTCCTCCAGCACGGCGTCCGGCTCGCCCGGTTCGACGGGCAACGGTCCGCCGACCGCTGCGAGCGCCTCGTCCAGCGAGGTGAGGGCGGCGGCGGCGCCGCTTCCGGAGAGCTGGTCGCGGATCAGCGCCGCGGCGCGCGCGGTCAGCCGGTCGAGATGCGCCGGGTCCGGCAAGAGAGGGGCATGCACGCCCGCCTCTTACCACGCGAATCAGGGCCTGCGGCCCGCTTCCCCAAGCGGAGCGGCCACCTGATCGCGCACCACGACGAACGCATCCGAGAACACCTCCGCGTGCGTGCCCGGCGCGTTCTGGACCCCGGAGATCGCGATCCGATCGCCGGCACTCACCGACATCGCCTCGTTCCCTCTTCCCGGCGGTCCTGCGGGAAGCACGATGCGCTGCTCGACGCTCCCCTGCGCGTCGAGGATCACCGCCAGCGCGTCCCTCGCGTCGCTGACGCTCAATCCGGCCGGGTTCTGCGTGTAGTTGGTGGACCCGACCGCCAGCAGCTTTCCGCCGTCGAGCGCGGCGACGTCCCAGAACATGTCGCCGCTCTCGATGTCGAGACTGCGCTCGTAGTCGATCTCGCCCGTCGCCCCTTTCGTCGAGAAAATCCAGGCGTCCCAGCTTCCGGGCTGGTCGCCGGTCTTGATCCGGCCCACGAGGACGACCGAATCGCCGGCGACACGCAGGTTGAGCAGACTCTTCCTCCTGCCCGGCGTCCCTGCCAGTCGCGCTGCGCTCCGGATGCCGCCGGCGTCGATCCGCGTGACGATCGCGGTGCCGAAATCGAAGTTGTCCGGATCGGCCTTCGACATCAGGTCTTCGCCGAAGAACGCATCATGGGCGGGGAGCAGGTCCGCCGTGCTGGCGACGCCCACGTACAGGTTCTCCTGTGCGTCGACGTCGGCGTACACGAACGAGGCATTGTCTCCCTGGTGGAAATTGTCGAAGCCGCCGCCGATGATCCCGATGAACAGCAACGGAGCCGCCGGCTCGACCCAGCTGGCCCACCTCTGCTGCCAGGCTCCGCCTTCGAAGCCGAGCCGGCAGGCCTGTACGGAATTGTTCGCCCAGCGCACGACCGCGAAAACGTCTTCACCGCGGGCGACGATCCGCGCCCGGTCCAGCGACGACATGAACCTCGGCGCGGCTTCGACGCCCGTCGGAGGAGGAAGCCGGAACAGCTCGCCATGGGTGACCGCGCCGTCGGATCCGAACCGTGAAAGCAGCACCCGCAGCGGATACTCCGCAGCGGGGTCGGCGCGCAGGCTCAACACGCTGACGTCGCCGGATGGATGAGCGACGGCATCGATCAGCAACCATCCTTCCGGAGCGGCGTAGGAGCGGACGAGGTCGGGCGATGCGCCGAGCAACCCGGCGCTGCGGATCGGTGCGGTGATCAGCGACTGCGGCTGAAGCGTCTCGAACAGCAGCAGCCACTCTCCGGGCCTCGCCGGAGCGACCCTCACGGCAGCCTTCCCGG
>DASREU010000029.1:0-5015 GCA_035651935.1 Myxococcales bacterium
CGACGCTCACTTCGTACAACTGCCGCCCGTACCTGACCGGCAGCAACGAGACCTGCACGCTGACGCCGCCCGCCGCGGGCGGCACGTACTACGTCATGCTCAACGGCTATACCGCCTACTCGGGCGTGACGCTGACCGCGACCTACAGCGCGAGCGGCGGCGGCGGCGGAAACGTGCTCACGAGCGGCGTGCCGGTGACCAACATCTCCGGCGCGTCGGGATCGCAGCAGACCTGGACCCTCGCGGTGCCGTCGGGACCGACGTCCGTCCGGTTCAACATCGCGGGGTCCACCAGCGCGGGCAACGATGCCGATCTGTACGTCCGCTTCGGCGCCGCTCCGACGACTTCCACGTACGATTGCAGGCCATACCTCACGGGCTCCAACGAGACCTGCAACCTGAGCGCGCGGGTGGGCACCTGGTACGTGATGCTGCGCGGCTATACGGCGTATTCGGGCGTGACCCTGACCGGCAGCTACCAATAGTTCCGCGGATCCGGCCCCGCGACGCCGCTTTGGCGCGCGGGGCTGCCCGTCCGTCGTGCTGGCGGCCTGCCGTGCACTTCCCGCGGCGCACTGCGCTCGGGCGCCGATCCGCGGCCCCATGCAAACGAGCGGATTCGTTCCTACCCTCGGGCTTCGTGTCACCTGGTGCGCCGATGCCTGCGACCGTGCTCGTCGTGGATGACGATTCAGCGATTCGCGATGCCCTGTTCGAATGCCTGCGCGACGACGGCTACGACGTCCACACCGCGGAACACGGACAGGCAGCGCTCGAGTCCCTCGACGAGGGAGTCCGGCCGGATGTGATCGTCCTCGATCTGATGATGCCGATCATGAACGGGTTCGAGTTCCTCCAGGCCCTGAAGAGCAGGCCCGAATCGCACGGGATCCGCGTCGTCATCCTCAGCGCGAACCAGGGATACAACGCCGAGGACTTCGAGCCGAGCGTGTTCCGCATGCTCCGCAAGCCGGTCAGCGTCCAGTGCCTCTCGAAGACGATCGAGCTCGCGCTGGCGAAGTAGCCTTGCAGGCCTCAGAGTGGCCGTCCCCGGAATCGAACCGGGACGGGTTTTACCCCGGTGGATTTTGAGTCCACTGCGTCTGCCAGTTCCGCCAGACGGCCTCGGAGGCGCCTTCTATCAGCGCCGGCGCGGCGGGGGAAGGTCCGTGCAGGTCCCGGTGCGGACCTCTGCCGCCAGCCCGATGCTCTCGCCGAGCGTCGGATGGGGGTGGATGGTGCGCGCGATGTCCTCCGCGTCGGCGCCCATCTCGATCGCCAGGCAGATCTCGGAGATCAGATCGCCCGCGTTCAGGCCCACGATCCCGCCGCCGATCACCCGCCCGTTCGCCTTGTCGAAGAGCAGCTTGACGAAACCCTCGTCGCGGCCGTTGGCGATCGCCCGGCCCAGCGCAGCCCAGGGAAAGACGGACTTGTCGTACTCGGCGCCGGACTTCTTCAGCTCCTCCTCGGTCGCGCCGGCCCAGGCGATCTCCGGATCGGTGTATGCGACCGAAGGGATCTGCCGGGCGTCGAACGACGCCTTGTGTCCCGCTGCGACCTCCGCGGCGACGTGCCCCTCGTGCGTCGCCTTGTGGGCCAGCATCGGCGGACCGGCGATGTCGCCGATGGCGAAGATGTGCGGGACGTCGGTGCGCATCTGCCTGTCGGTCCGGATGTACCCGCGCTCGTCCACCGCCACTCCGGCGGCCTCGGCGCCGATCTTCTTTCCGTTCGGCGTCCGGCCCACCGACACCAGCACCAGATCGTAGACCCCGGGGTCGGCGCCCTCGAAGCGCACGCGGATTCCCTCCGGCGTCGCCTCCGCAGCCGTGGTCTTCGTCTTCAGCATCAGGCGCTGCAAGCGCGGCGCGTTGCGCTTCTGCCAGACCTGCACCAGGTCGCGGTCGGTGCCGGGCATCAGGCCTTCGAGCATCTCCACCACGTCGATGCGCGAGCCGAGCGTGGAGTACACCGTCGCCATCTCCATCCCGATGATGCCGCCGCCGATCACCAGCATTCGCTGGGGGACCGAGCGCAGCTCGAGGGCGCCGGTGGAGTCGACGATGCGGGGATCGTCGGGAAGGAAGGGGAGCCTGGCCGCCTGCGAGCCGGCGGCGATGATCGCGTTGGCGAAGCGGATCGTGCGCTCGCCGACGGCGAGGGTGTGAGGGCCGGTGAACTTGCCTTCTCCGTTCACCACCTCGACCTTGCGCGCTTTCGCCATCGTCGAGACGCCGCCGCTCAGGCGGCCGACCACCTTGTCCTTCCAGGCGCGCAGCTTCTCGATCTCCACCCGCGCTTCGCCGAAGGAGACGCCGTGCGGGGCGAGGGCCCGGGCCTCGTCCATCAGGCTGGCCACGTGCAGGAGAGCCTTGGACGGGATGCAGCCGACGTTCAGGCACACCCCGCCGAGCGCCTTGTAGCGCTCCACGAGCACCACCCTCTGTCCGAGATCGGCGGCCCGGAACGCCGCGGAGTAGCCGCCGGGGCCAGAGCCGAGCACGAGCACGTCGCAGTCGAACGGACCTCCGGAATCCTTCGGCGCAGCGGAGCGCGGCTCCGGCGGCGTCGCACGGCGCGGTTCGGGCGCCGAGGCTGGCGGCGTCGCACGGCGCGGCTCGGGCGCCGAGGACGGCGGCGGCGGGCCGGCCTTCTCCGCGGCTTTCCCGCTCTCCTCGAGCACCAGCAGCACGCTGCCCTCGGAGACCTTGTCGCCCACCTTCACCCGGACTTCGGCGACCCTTCCCGGCGCCGGCGCGGGAACGTCCACCGTCGCCTTGTCCGACTCGAGCGTGACGATCGGCTGTTCCTGCTCGATGCTGTCGCCCGCCTTCACCAGCACCGCGATGACGGGCACGTCCTTGAAGTCGCCGATGTCCGGAACGCGCACTTCCCTCACAGCAGCATCCTGCGCGCGTCGCCGAGCAGCCCGGCGAGAAAGGTGTTGAACCGGGCCGCTCCCGCTCCGTCCACCACCCGGTGGTCCCACGAGAGCGAGAGAGGCAGGATCAGGCGCGGCGCGAATCCGGAGCCATTCCACACCGGCCGCATCTGGGCGCGGCAGACGCCGAGGATGGCCACCTCCGGCGCATTGATGATGGGGGTGAAGTACGTCCCGCCGATGCCGCCGAGCGACGAGATGGTGAAGGTGGCCCCCTGCATGTCGCCGGGCGCGAGCTTGCCCTCGCGGGCCTTGGCGGCGAGCTCGCCAGTCTCCTTCGCGATGGCGAACACGCCCTTCTGGTCGGCATCCTTCACCACCGGAACCATCAGCCCCTGCGGCGTGTCCGCGGCGAAGCCCAGGTTCCAGTACTTCTTCAGCACCAGGTGGTCGCCTTCCAGCGAGCTGTTGAAGTTGGGGAACTTCTGCAGCGCCGCGACGCAGGCCTTGATGAGGAAGGCGAGCAGGGTGACCTTCACCTCCTGCTCCTTGTTCAGCGCCACGCGGAACGCTTCCAGCTCGGTGATGTCGGCGTCCTCGCAGTTCGTGACGTGGGGAATGCTCACCCAGTTGCGGTGCAGACCCGGCCCCGCGATCTTCTGCACCCGCGTCAGCGGCTTGTTCTCGACGGGCCCGAATTTGGCGAAGTCCACCTTCGGCCACGGCGCGACGGCGATCCCGATCCCGCCGCCGGCCGCACTGGCGCCGGGCGCGGCGCCGCCGGTCATCACCGACTTCACGAACCTGTACACGTCCTCGTTGACGATGCGCCCCTTCGGTCCAGACCCGGTGACGCGGCCGAGATCGACGCCCATCTCGCGCGCCAGCTTGCGCACGCCGGGTCCGGCGTGCGCCTTGTGGAACGCCACCTCGTCGATCACCGGCGGAGCCGTCGACGGCTCGTGCTTCGGCGGCGGCACGGTCTCGGTCGGGCCGCCGTAGTCCTTGCGCGGCGTCTGGGCCGCCTGCGGCTCCTCGCGGTACGCTTTTTCCGGCGCCGCCTGCTCCGAAGGCGCCGCGCCGCCTCGGGATGCGGCGACCGGCTGCTCCGGCGCCGCGGGGTGCTGCTCCGTCGCCGCGGATCGCGACGTCTTCTCGTCCGCGTCGAGCCGCGCGATCAAGCTGCCCTGCGAGACCTTGTCCCCCACCTTGACGGTGATCTCCCGGACCACGCCGGCGGCGGGAGAGGGCACCTCCATGGTGGCCTTGTCCGATTCGAGCGTGACGAGCGGCGCCTCGGCCGCGATCTGGTCGCCGGGCTTCACCAGGACTTCGATCACCGGGACGTCCTTGAAATCGCCGATGTCGGGAACGAGCACGTCCATGGCTAGACCGTCACCGGGTTCGGCTTCTCGGGATCGAGGCCGTACTTCTTCATCGCCTCGGCGACGCGGGCAACGGGGACCGTCCCCTCGTCCGCCAGCGCGCGAAGCGCGTGGACCACGATCCAGTGCCGGTTCACCTCGAAGAAGTGGCGCAGCTTCGCCCGCGTGTCGCTGCGGCCAAACCCGTCGGTGCCGAGCACGCGGTATCTCGCGGGCAGGAAGGCGCGGATGGAGTCGGCATTCAGCTTCACGTAGTCGGTCGCCGCGATCACCGGGCCCTTGCGGTCCTTCATGCACTGCTCGACGTAGCTCTTGCGCGGCTTCTCCTCGGGATGCAGCGCGTTCCAGCGCTCGGTGGCGAGCCCCTCGCGGCGCAGCTGCGAGAAGCTGGTGACGCTCCAGAGGTTCGCGGCGATCCCGAAATCGCTCTCCAGCAGGTCGGCGGCGGCGATCGCCTCGCGGAAGATGCTCCCCGAGCCGAGCAGCTGCACCTCCGCCTTGGGCTTCTCGCGGAACAGGTACATGCCCTTGAGGATCCCGGGCTCCGCGCCTTGCGGCAGGTCGGGATGCGCGTAGTTCTCGTTCATCACCGTCAGGTAGTAGTAGACGTCCTCCTGCTCCTGGACCATCCGCCGGAGCCCGTCCTGCACGATCACCGCCACCTCGTACTGAAAGGTCGGATCGTACGCGACGCAGTTGGGAATGGTGCCCGCCACCACCTGGCTGTGGCCGTCCTGGTGCTGCAG
>DASREU010000030.1:0-19211 GCA_035651935.1 Myxococcales bacterium
GTGCAGCATGCGCGGCAGCGCGATGTCGTCGGCGTAGATCCCGGAGCCGTCGGCCTTCGCCACTCCGTCCGACTTGGGAAAGCGCGTCCCGATGCTCACGGCACGATCTCCTTCACCACCTGCGCCTTCGAATCGCTCGGCGCCGCGCGCTCCGACTGCACCGGCGCGCGCTGCGCCGGCGCCCGCAGTCCGGCGGCGACCTGCACGGCCTCGTAGATCTTGGTGTACCCGGTGCACCGGCAGAGATTGCCGCTCAGCGCGGCCTGGATCTGCGGCAGCGTCGGCGCGGGATTCTTGTCGAGCAGCGCGCGTGCGGAGAGCATCATCCCGGGCTGGCAGAATCCGCACTGCAGGGCGCCGCAGTCGGCGAACGCGCGCTGCACCCTGTCGAGGCCCTCGGGGCCGGAGAGTCCCTCGATGGTGGTGATCTCCAGATCCTGCGCGTCGTGCGCGAGCGTGATGCAGGAGAGGATCGCCTCGCCGCGCCGGGCGCTCCCGTGCTCCTTTGCCAGGACGGTGCAGGCGCCGCAGTCTCCCTTGTCGCAGCCCTGCTTCGACCCGGTGAGCCCCAGGTCGTACCGCAGCGCCTCGAGCAACGTGCGCTGCGCCGGGACGGCCAGCGCATGCCGCTCGCCATTGACGAAGAGGTGGATGAGACCCGAGGGCCGCACGTCCCGGGTTCTATAACACTGCCTCCCGCTGAGGGCGCGCTGCGCGGGCCGGGTGTGGTTGCGAGCAGTCGAACGAGCCGGCGACCCGCCGGATCAGGGCTCCGGAAGCTTGGTCGTCGTCTCGTACTTGCGGGCGATCTGGTCCAGATCCTTGCGCGCATCGTCGAGGCGATCCCACGCGTCCTTGATGTTGCTGCGAAGCTGCTCGACCTGCGGCGTGCCGCCCCTTTCCGCGCCCCCCAGGTCACGCGTCACGTCTCCGCCCTTCCCCGGCGGCAAGCCGCGGTCCGCTGCCGCCCCGCCGAGCAGCGTGTTGTCGGCCTGCGTGTCGTCGTTCTTCGGGCTCACCCCATGCGCGATCGGCGCCTGCAGCTTGCCCACGAGCGTCGCCGCCGCGCCGAGATCGCTCTCGAGCTTCTTCACTTCCTGCTTCGCCTTCTCGTCTCCGAATGCGGCCAGCTTGCGGGCGTGCGCGCGCGCCGTCTCGATGTCGCGCTTCGCCTCCGACGCGAGAGCCTTGGCCTGCTGCGAGTCCCACGCCGTGGCGTCATTCGCCAGGCCGGTCAGCGCCCGCATAGAGATCTGCGCGCTCTCCAGCCCCGCCACCGCGGACCACACGCGGCTTCTCACCGCCCCCTGGTTCCGGATCTGCATCTCCTCGCGCTGCGCCGCGACGACCGGCAGCGCAAGCGAGAAAGCGATCGCTACTGCGGCCTTCATCGTCTGCCTCCTTTGGCCATCGTGCGCACAGCGCCCGGTCCCGGCGAGCCCCGGGCAGGCGATCGCTCGCGCCGCCGTGCCTTGCCGGCTGCGGCGCCGTTCTTGGGGCAGAGAGGAGGACGGCGCGACCCCGCGCCGAGCTAGACCCAGTATCGGCAGATTGGCTTCAGCGGGCACCCTGCGCAGCGGCGGGCGTCCTTGCGGGCGGCGCACGTCCCGCTGATGCCGAGGTGGCTGAGCGCGAAGTCGTAGCGGACGGGGTCGGCCGGGTCGAGCAGTCGCAATCGCCGCGTCAGGTCCTCGGCGGTCTTCCAGGAGAGGTCCTTGCGCCGCGTCAGCCCGATGAAGCGGCCGATGCGGTGCACGTGCGTGTCGAGCGGCACCACCAGCGCCGCCGCGGGCACGTCGCGCCACAGCCCGAAGTCCACGCCGTCGGGGCCGCGCACCATCCAGCGGAGGAACAGGTTCAGGCGCTTGCAGGCGCTGCCGCGATCGGGATGCGGCAAGAGGTGCTTGAGCCTGCGGGTCGGCCCGGGCTGGCCGGTGATCGCCGTGAAGTCCGGAGCGCAGAGCTCGCCGACGAACGCGCCCAGCGCCGCGCGCACCGATCCGGCCTTGCGGTAATGCGCCGAGAAACAGGCGCCGAGCGTGCCGTGCTCGCGCAGGATGGTCCCCGCGCCCTGGAGGAGGCAGGCCACGTCGCGCGCGTCGGTCATCCGGTACGAGAACCCCTTGGCGCGGCGGAGCAGCTCGACCGGCGTCGACTTCATCGCCACCGCCGCAGGCGCCGGACCGAGCGCATCGAGCAGCGCGATCAGGCGCGGCTTGAAGAGATCGACGCGCCCGTACGCCAGCGCGGCGCAGAGGAGCGCGGCCACTTCCACGTCGCGGGGGTCGGAATAGCGGTGCGGCAGCTCCACCGGATCGCCGCGCATCCGGGCCGGGGCGTCGGTCGCCGCGAGCAGCGCGTCCAGGGCGGGCCGCAGGAGCGCCGCGCGGGGCCAGGCTTTCACCGGCCGAGCTCTTCCAGGAGATGTCCCAACTCCGGGAGGATCAGCCGCTCGCAGGCCAGCCTCACCGCCGCCGGGCTCCCGGGCATGGCGAAGAGGATCAATCCGCTCCGGGCGATCCCCGCCACCGCCCGCGAGAGCATCGCGGCGCTGCCGATCTCCTGGAACGAGAGCATGCGGAAGAGCTCGCCGAAGCCGGGCAGCGGCCGGGCGATGGCGGCGGTCACGGCCTCGAACGTCGCATCGCGCGAGGTGATGCCGGTTCCTCCGGTGAGCAGCGCCACCTGCGCGCCGCCGTCGGAGGCGCGCACCAGCTCGGCGGCGATCCGCGACGGCTCGTCGGGGATGATGGCGGACCCGGTGATCACGTGGCCCGCGTCGGCGAGCGCGGACTTGAGGATGCGGCCGCCCTCGTCGTTCGCGGCGGTGCGGGAGTCGGAGCAGGTGATCACGTAGACCTTGGCGTATGCGGGCGCGCGCGCCTTGTGCTGGTGCGGCACGTCGCCTTTGTGCGGATGGTGGTGCTTGCCGTGGGCGTGATCGGGATCGTTCGGGTCGTCGTGCGCCATGGCTCACTCCGGGGGGAGGCGGATCATCACCCGGCCGTCCGCGATGCGCACCTCGAACGCGCGCTGATCGTCGCACAGCCTGGGAAAGGTGACGTTGCGCCCGGTCCCCAGCTCGAAGGCGTACTCGTGGCAGGGACACACCACGGCGCCTTTCCTCTCCAGCACCCAGCCGCCGGAGAGCAGGCACCCGGCGTGGTTGCAGGAGTCGTCCATCGCGCTGATGCGGCCGGCGTGGCAGACCAGGAGCACCAACCGCTCTCCCACCTCGAGACCGCGCAGCTCGCCTTCGATCAGATCGGCGGCGCCGACGTCGACCCACCCTTGCACGCGTTCTCGCTACCACCGATCCGGATTTTGTGCCTACATCCTTCGCCCATGAGAACAGCGCTGCTCGCCTGCCTGCTCGCCGCTGCCTGCTCCCATGCGACGATTCCGGGCACCAACATCCGCGACAACCCGGAAAACCGCGCGGTGCTCGACGTCTTCGGCCGGTACAAGCAGGCGCTGGAGGCGCGCGACGCGAACGCGATCATCGGCCTCACCGCGCCCGGGTACAGCGATCCTGGCGATCCGGCCCGCGGGATCGGGCCGACCGACCGCCAGGGATTGCAGGAGAAGCTCAAGGCCGACCTCGCCAAGGTGCTCGGCGTGCGCCTGGAGGCGACGATCAAGGATCTGGCGGTCAAGGACGACACCGCGCGGCTGGATTACTTCCAGGTGCTGCGGTACGCGATCGCGGGGGACACCGGCGAGAAGTGGAAGAGCGAGAGCGACGACGCGCGGATGCGCTTCGTCCGGGTCAACGGCGAGTGGAAGATCGCCTCGGGGCTCTGAGCCGCGTCCGCTTCGTCCTCTGCCGGCCGCGGAATCCGCAGAACCTCGGCGCGGCGGCGCGGGCCCTGCGCTGCGCAGGGATCTCGCGCTGGGCGATCGTCGATCCCCGCACGCTCGATTTCCAGGCGGCGCGCCGGGTCGCGGTGCACGCGGAGGAGCTGCTCGATCGGCCCGCGATCTGCGCGACGCTGCCCGAGGCGCTGTCGGGATGCGCGCTGTCCGTCGGAACCACCGCGCGGCCGCGGGCGGAGCGGAAGCTGCTCCCGCCGCGGGAAGCGGCGCGGCGCATCATGGCGGCCCGGGGAGACGCGGCGGTGGTGTTCGGCGACGAGCGCGGCGGGATGACGGCCGAGGAAGCCTACGCGGTGGATCTGCTCTCCTCCATCCCGAGCGACCCCGAGCAGCCGAGCTGGAACCTGGCGCAGGCCGTGGCGATCTTCGCCTACGAGCTGCGGATGGAAGCGCTGGGCAACCCCGAGCGCACCGCTCCCGATCGCAAACAAGCCGACCCCGCAGCCCTCGCCGCCGTCGACCGCGCCCTCGCCGAAGCGACTTCGACTCGCCGCAAACACGGCGCCCGCCGCCGCCTCTTCCGCACTTTGGAACGGGCGAATCTCACCCCTCGCGAGGCCGCCCTCTGGACCGCCCTCCTCCGCACCTTCACCCGCCCCTGAGATTCGGGGACACCATACGAAACTCCGCGCCAAGGCGCCGCGCGGAGGGCGCGAGCGATCGCGCGTACGACGCCGGGTCACAGTGGCGCCGCGAGTTTCGTATGGTGTCCCGGAATCTCCGCCGAATCCTAGCCGGCGGCGGAGCGGATTTCGGATTGGCCGAGGGAGTCGATGAGTTGGAGGGGGTCGAGGGGGTCGGGACGGCCGGTGGCAATGCGGCGGGCGCCTTCGCGGGCGGCGGCGAGGCGGAGGACGAGGTAGAAGGAGTCGCGCTCTTCCGGGAAGAGGCGCCGCAGGGCCTGGTAGCCGGAAGTGATCGCGCGCAGGGCGGCGGCTGGGCGCGGCGAGCGCTCGAGCCAGGCCACCGCGGCTTCCGCGAGGTCGAGGGCGAGCGGGCCGGAACCGGCCATTCCCGACGGAAGCACGGCGCTGCACCGATCGCCGATGAACAGCGCGCACCTCGGGCCGAGGCCGCCATGTCCCGCTCCGCTCGGGAGCGGCTGGATCGGCGCCCGGACCGCCGCCTCCAGCGCGTCGCGGTCCGGGCCTTCGGGAGCACGCAAAAGGAGCGCGCCTGCGTCGCAAGGGTCCGCGACCGACGCCGGGTGCGTCTCGCCGAGCTGGTGCAGCCGCGCCAGGAGCCGCCCCACTTCCATCAGCTGGGGAACGCTCGCCGTCGCCGCCTCGATCTGCTCTCCGGGCGGCCACCCGTAGCACGCCGCCGCCCGGTGCGTTCCGAGCGAGGCGATGAACGATCCGGCGCGCGCCCGGCGGGGCGCGGGCGCCGGATAGCGCGCTTCCGCGAGCAGGTCGAAGAGCGTCGCCTCGAACGCGAGCGAGAGCGCGGCCGACCCGCAGAGGAGGAGGAACTGGCCGGCGGGCGAGTGCACCCGGCAACAGTCCGCGTCCGGAGCGCCGGGAGGGAAATCGTCGATCCGCTGCGGCGCCGCCGGGAGGTCGAACTCCTCGAGCGCCTGGCTGCGGACGGACATCCTGCTTCTGTACAACCCGGCATCGGCGCCGCGAAGGCCACCGGCATCTGCCCGATGTGCGCCGCTTTCTCTGTCCGACATGCTGGTTCGGTCTTTTTCGCCGGGTGCCGCCATGTCTCCTTTCCGCGCCTCCGCCGTTGCGCTCTGCCTCAACCTTCTCGCATGCGCCGAGGACGGCGTGACTCCGACCCCGGATGGAGGTGCCAACCCTTACACACTTTCATGGACTCCGAGTGAACCACTGATTCTGCACCCGGGAGAAGAGCGCACGCTCGAGGTGCTGCTGGTGAAACAGGAGGAAGGACCCGTCGCACAGGCCCGGATTCACTTCGAATTCGCAGGAAGCACTGCGTCGGGCACCCGCCTCGACGCGGCGGATGCCCAGACCGACGCCGACGGGGTCGCTTCCGTCCATCTCATCGCCGGCGCGCCGGCCAGCCTGAGGCTGATCGCCAGCGCCCCCGCCCTCGCCGCCGACGCGGTCGCCTCCGCCCTCGAGATCGTCCCCCTCCGCCGCGCCCTGCAGGCCGTCGCGACGGCATCCACCCGCGTCGCAGACGACGGCAGCGCCTCGACCCTCGCCGGCGTCTCGAGCAGCGTCGCCTTGAAAGTGCGCGAGGTCGACGCGGATACCGGCAGCCCCATCGCCGGCGACACCATCTCCTTCACGCTGCCCACCGCCGCCAACGCACGCTGGAGCACCGGCGTCTCCTGGACCGCGCTGGCGCAGACCGGCGCCGGAGGACAGGCGCGCGCCTTCCTCGTCACCACCCCGAACCCCGAAGGCCCCTGGCAGGTTGTCGCGCAGTCCGCGTCCGGCGGTCCGATCGTCACCTTCAGCGTCACCGTGCAGGGCGGCGGTTCCTGCAGCGCCAACGCGCAGTGTCCTCCGGGGCAGGTGTGCGCGGGCGATCCGCCGCGCTGTCAGGCCGGCGGCAGCGATCCCTGCGCGAGCTGCCCGCCGGGCGACATCTGCGTCGCCGGCGTCTGCCAGCCGCCGGGCGGCGCGAGCTGCGATCCGGAAGCTCCGGCCTGCGCTCCGGGCCAGTGCTGCGACCCCGACGCGCTCTCCTGCAAGGACGCGTGCCCGATGAGCTGCGCGCCCGGCACCCACTGCCAGGGTGGCGACCTCTGCGGCGACGGCGCCTGCGTCCCGGACGAGACCATTCCCGATCTCACCGGCTACTGGCTCACCCTGCACGACTTCAGCATCCGCGAGGCGCTCCCGCTGAGCGTCCGCGAGATCTTCAAAGGCGTGCGGCTCCTCGACCAGACGCTGCTCGGCGGCCTCACCATCCCGGGCCTTCCGAAGTGGGTCCAGGAGATCCTCAACTCCTTCGTCTCCCGGCTGCTCCAGCAGTACCTGCCGGAGTGGCTGCAGCAGCTCATCCACCTCGCCGACGACCTCGCCACCATCCTCGGAAACCTGCGCAGCGAGGGATCGATGCGGCTGACCCGCAACGGAGACCTCGCGCACCTCAAGGGCGACGAGGTGTGGACGAGCCTCGTCTTCTACTGGCTGCCGCTCTGCGGCGGCGACATCTCGGGCGATCCTTCCGCCCCTCCCGAATGCGCGCGCATCGACGTGCTCACGAGCGACTCCGGGTACGCCGACGAGACGGCGCAGTGCAAGGGCGAGGTGCTGCCCTCGATCGCGGCGCTGGTGATGCCGTTCACGGCCACGGTGGTGCGGCAGGGAACCGGGTACGCGCTGCAGGTCGATCCGCGGCAGGTGAAGCTGAAGATGGGGAAGATCGTCCTCATCCTCTTCGACCAGCTCCTCGCGCTGGTCACGGGCGGCGAATACCGCTGCATGGACGAGGCCACCGAATGCCGGATCGGCGGCTCGTGCATGGTCGCCTGCGAGGATTTCGGCACCGACATCGAGAGCGCCACCGATGGCATCGTCGACTCCGGAACGGTCGAGGCGCTCTGCGGCGGCACCGTGCGCGCCTGGGGGGAGGTCTGGATCCAGGCGCTCTCCCAGGCCTGGCCGGTGACCGCGGATACGCTCGACTTCAGCGGCCGCGCCACCATCGCCGGCCACGCCGACGACGACTTCTGCGACGAAGGCGGCGCCGCCGGCACCTGCGCCGCGCGGCTCGGCAACACCGCGTGGGACCGCGACCTGAACAGCCCCGACCCCGCCCGGAGGGACGCCCGCGACGGCCGCTGGTCCGGCGACTTCTTCTTCAAGCTCGACCACAGGCTGCCCGGCGCGTGGAGAGCCACCCGGCCGTGGTGACGAAATCAAAGGAAGGCCTACTCGGGAGCGAACAGCTCGTCTTCGCGCCGGAGCAGCGCCTGCGCCTGCGCTGCGGACGCGCCGTCCGCGGACTTCGCCGCGAGCTCCAGCTGCTCGCGGAAGAGCGCGCGGTCCTGCGCCTTGACCGCGACGGTTCGCGCCAGCACGAGATGATTCCGCGCGTCCTGCGGCGCGCGTTCCAGCGCCGCGAGCAGGTGCTTGCGGGCCAGGTCCAGATCGCCTCCCGCATGCGCCGGCAGCGCCGCGTACAGGGCCCCGAGCTCGCGTTCCGCGCCCGCCCCGTCCAGGTCCGGCGCAAGCTGCGCCACCCGGAGCAGCACCTCGGTCAGCTCCACCCGCCTCTCGATCAGCGGCGTGAACCCCTGCATGCGCGCGCCCAGCGCCGTGCAGACGGCCTCCAGATACAGCGCCTCCGCCGCGCCCGGCCCGAGGCGCTGGAGCGGGTGCGCATCCGCCGCGGCCTCCGGAAATTGCGCTGCCCAGGAGCGGTGCGCCTCCGCCGCGCAGGCCGAGGCTTCCCCCGCGAGCGCCGCGGGGTCCGCGGAAGCCTGCAGCTCCTCGCGCGCGATCCGCAGGCGCCTCTCCCGCGCCGAAGCCAGCAGCGCTCGCGCCGCATCGGCGGGCGACCCGGCGTCCGGCATTCCCTGCGCGACGGGCGCGCGGCTCCCCGCCGGCAGCGCGGCAGGCGCGGGAGTCTGGCACCCCGCGGCCGCGCACAATGCCGCGGCGGCGAGGGTCCCGATCACTTCTTCTTCGGCGGCTTCGACGGAGGCGAAGAGGACGGCTTGCGCGGCGAGACCGCCGGCAGCGTCGGCCCGCCGGTCTGCAGCGCGAAGAGCAGCCCGCCGCCGTCGCCGCCGCCGCTCTGCGGCGACTCGTACAGCTCGCAGGTGGCCAGTCCGCGCAGCACCAGCTCGCCCTTCTGGTTCTCCGCCCACAGCTCCACGTCCGCGTAGCAGGCGCCGGCATCGCGACGCAGCTCCGCGATCCTGCCGCGGCAGGTCAGCTCGTCGCCCGGCCAGACGATCTTGATGAAGCGCGCCCCGAGCTTGCGCACGTGCCCGCGCCGCAGCCAGGCGGTGAGCAGCTGGCCGACGAACGCCATCGCCAGCATGCCGGGCGCGAACAGCCCGGGGAACCCCACCGCATGCGTGTACGGCTCGTCGAGGTGCAGCCGGTTGAAGTCGCCCGACGACGCCGCGTACCGCGCGATCTGCACCCGGTCGATCGCCGGCTTCGTCAGCGGCGGCAGGTCGTCCCCGACCCGCAGCTCGCTCCAGTAGAAGCTCCGCGCCAGGCTCTGCTTCGGCTCCTGCACCTGCTTGGGCGGGGTCAGCGCCGGCATCCCGCGCGGCGGCGGCTCGGACTTGCGCGCGGCCGGCGCCGCCTGCGGCGGTGACGACTTCTTCGCGGCCGGGAGTGGCTTCTTCACGCTGGCGGTCGGGAACTTTGTCACTTTGGCCAATTTTGCCTTCGGCTTCTTCGGAGCGGACTTCGACACGGGCTTGCTCGCGGGCCGCACCAACTTCTTGGCTGTGCTGCGGCTAGTCATGGATCTCTCCCGGGGAGTGCTTCGGTGCCATCCGCACCACCCAGAGCTGGCGGGACCGGTAGACGAGCTCGCCGGCATCGTCCCGGCCCTCGTCCTCGATGATCACCACGTCGGTCGGACCGCTGGGCGTCGGGCGGCTCTCGATCCCCGCCACCTTGCTCCGCACCGTCAGCTTGTCCCCCGCCACGATGGGGCGCGCGTATTCGAAGCTCTGCTCCGCCTGCAACAGGTGCTTGCCGGGGGAGAGCGCCAGGCCCTCGCGCAGGTCGTTCGCCGCGCGCAGGCTGGTCGGGAACGTCGGGGGCGCAACCACGCTGCGGTATCCCGCCGCGCGCGCCGCCGCTTCCTCGAAGTAGATGGGGTTGGTCTCGCCGATCGCCTCGGCGAAGCGCCGGATGGCGCCCTTCTCCACTTCGTTGACGGCGGCTTTTGCTTCCCGCCCGGCTGCGCTGCGATCGACCACGGTGGTTTTCCTTCCCCTATCTGCCTGCGGGCAGATCCAGAACGCTGATCAATCCGGGCTCCGACCCCTGCACGAGAGGCGCGGCGTGGACCACCGTCCAGCAGGTGGCCTTGTCGCCCTGCGTCCCGCCCGGGATCAGCACCCGGATGCCGGGCTCCCCTTCCAGCTCGATCTCGTCGCGCGGCTGGGGCGCCCCCAGCGCGATGGTGAGGTCCAGGTTCGCCACTTCCTTGCCGTCGTGGAAAGCGCGCGCCACCTGCTGGATGCCGACGATCCCGCCCTTCGGCACCCTGAACCCCTCGCCCTGCATGTCCTCGTCCGCCTCGACCGGATCGATCGACTCGTCCACCTCGTCGACCTCCAGCCCCACGCCGAGGGCCGCGAGCGCGGCCGACTCCATCAGGCCGACGTGCCCGAGCGTGCCTTCGTCGACGCCGCGGTCGAACTCCTCCTCGTTCAGCCCCGCGCCCGTCTTGATCTGCAGCTGCTTGCGGCGCGTGCGCGAGTCCACCACCCGGACGACGCGGACGCGATCGACGCGGCCACAGACGGCGCCGAGCGTCGCCGGCAGGCGATCCATCACGAACCCCGGATTCACTCCGGTGCCGAGCACGGCGAGCTTGCGCTTCTGCGCCAGCCTGTCGAGCCGCTCGGCGATCTCCGGATGCCGCAGCCAGGGATACGAGAGCTCCTCGCAGGTGGAGACCACGCAGAGTCCCGCGGTGAGCGCCTGCGCCAGCTCGCCTTCGACGCTCCCGAGCCGGCTGCCGGTGGCGTGGAGGAGCACGCCGCCCTGCGCCTTGCGCATCTCTGCGTTCGCGTCGGATCCGATGGTCACGTCCGGGGTAGGAGCGTCCACCACGTCCGACAGCTTCCGGCCCACCCGACTGGGGTCGAGGTCGATCGCCGCCACGATCTCCAGATCGGGCTTCTGCAGCGCGCAGCGGGCGATGGCGCGGCCGATGGCCCCAAGGCCCATCAGTGCGACTCTGATCGCCACGCCCGCGCCTCCATCCCGGTTTGCGAAATTGTAAAAATGCCGGGGTGGAAAGCCTTATAGCCCGCCGTTCTCGGGCGAAACAAGCGAAAGGGGGTACCGCCAATCCCTCGAAATTGTTGAATCACCGACATGGCTTACCGCGTCAGGGAAGCGGTAACCGACGAGGATGTCAGGCGGTATTCAGGACCCGCCGCACCGGGCCGATCGGCATGGGGTGCAATGCTGCCGGGACTACAGAAATTTGAAAAATGGACCATCCCGGCCCGGCAAGCGCCCGGACCCAGCCCCGGCCCACGGCCTACCCCTTCCTTCGGGCGCCGTACTGTTCGAGCAGGGTGGCGACGTTCGGGTCCATCCAGTTCCGCGGCCCCACGAACTTCAGGCGCAGCTTGCCGTCCCGATCGAGCAGGTAGCTCTCCGGCAGCTTGGTGGTCCCGTACGCGCGGGAGATCTTCGCGCCTTCGTCGAGCGCCACCCGGTACGGCGTCCTGGGGCCGGGGAGGAACTTCTCGATCGGTTCCCATCCGTCGTCCACGCTGACGGTCAGCACCTCGAAGCTCTGCGGATCGAACGACTGCGCCAGGCGCGCGAGGCTCGGCATCTCCTCGCGGCAGGGCGGGCACCAGGTGGCCCAGAAGTTCACCAGCACGGGCTTGCCGCGGAATGCCGCGAGATCGAGCTGGCCTCCGCCGCGCGCGGGCAGGTTGAACGGGGTCGCCGGCGCACCGTCCAGCTCGTCGGCTTCCACTGCGCTGCGCGCCCGTTCGCCGGCGACGCCGAAGTGCTGCACGCCCTTCGAGATCGCGACCGCCAGGACCGAGACGACCGCGAAGGCGACGAACGCCTCCTTCAGCCAGCGCGGCACCACCCAGGTGCGCTTCTCGTCGGCGGGGACTCCCGGGTACGGCTTGCTCATGAGGACAGCCTTTGTTTGAGGACCGCAGGATCCACCCGATGCTTGAAAGCGCGCTTGCCGTCGATCTCGATCACCGGGATGTCGTGCTTGTGGTCCTCGTAGAGATCGCCCTCCCAGCCGATGTCCACCTCACGGAACTCGAAGGCGATCTCCTTGCGCACGGCGAGGATGGTCGCTTTCGCCTTCACGCACAAGGAGCAACCCTCGCGGGTATAGAGGACCACCTCAGCCATGCTTCTTGCGACGCTTCCAGCGCTTGACCCGGGCGACGGGCGGGTCGCCGAGCGGACCGCCGACGAGGTACGCCTTGAGGGCCTCGCGCGCGATGTACGGCGCGTGGATGCGCCACTTGAGCCCGTTCACCACCACGGCGGCGACCGCGATCTTCGGATCGTCCGCCGGCGCGAACCCGACGAACCAGGAGTAGTCCTTGAACGGGCCCTTGTGGTTGCTGAGCGAGCCCGTCTTCCCCGCCACCTCGATCTTGCCCAGCGCATTGCGGCGCCGGTCGCGGAAGCTGGAAGTGGCGGTCCCTTGCGAGACGGTCAGCTTCATCATGTCGCGCAGCGATCCCGCGGTCTCCGGATTGAGCAGGCGCATGGAGCCGGTCGGCTCCACGCTGACGCCGTCGATCGAGTCGATCATCGACGGCTCCATCGCCACCCCGCCGTTTCCCACCGCGGCGGCGATCAGCGCGGCGTGCATCGGCGACAGCTTCACCTCGCCGAAGCCGCTCGCGACCTTCGCGAAGTCGAGGCCATTCTCCGGAATCTGCGCCGGCGACTGCTCCACCGGCTGATCGAAGATGGGGCGGTTGAAGAGAAACTTCTCCGCCGACTTGCGCAGGTCCTCGGCGTCGAGGTGCTTCACCGCCATCTTGGCGAACACCACGTTCGCGCTCTTCGCCAGCGCCATGCTCAGGGAGAGGCAGCGCCGATCGAGGCCCGGCTTGTCCTCGAGGAGCTTGCCGACGAGCCGGTGCATCCCGCCGTGGTAGCAGGTCTCGCTGGTGGGGCTGACGCCCTTCTCCAGCAGGGCCGCCCCGGTGATGATCTTGAAGACGGAGGCGGCTGGATAGAGGGGCCGGGTGGCGGTGCCTTCGCCGTACTCCGCGAGCGCGAGCACCTTGCCGGTCCGGGGATCGAGCGCGACCACCGCCGCGCCCACCGGCCGGTACATCCGCAGCAGCTTCTCCATCGACTTCTGCAGATGGGGCTCGAGCGTGAGCCGCGCCTGCTTGCCGTCGGCGGTCTTCGCCACGTAGCCGTCGCCGGAGATCTGCGCCTTCTTCAAGAGCGCGAGGCCCTGGGGGTGATCGACGTGCTGGACCACCGCGTTGGTCGCGGCGGCGGGCACTTGGTGGATCTCCGCCGGCTGCGTCCCCGTGCCTCCGTCCAGCTCCGCTTGCGCTTCGCCCACCGCCTCGGCGACGTCGGCCGCGCTCAGCTCGTCGGCGTCGCTCGACGGGTCGCCCGGAGTGAGCTCGTCTGCGCGGATGGCGGGAGGAGTCTCACCAGGTCCGGGCACGGACTCCGCCGCCTGCTGCGCGCGGGCGGCGAAACAGAGGCCCACGCCCGCGCAAGCGGCGATGATCAGGGCAGGCTTCGAGAAGAAGCGGCGCGGTTTGTCGTTCACGGTGAATCTCATGGTACCGGCGCGTAGCGCCTGACGCCAACTTCGCGGTTGACGGATCACTCGTGCGGATCAACCTTGCCGCGCCGTGCTTTCTTCCCCGGATCCCGCGCCGGCAAATTCGTCCTGGTGGTCGGCGCTGACCACCGACGTGCGCCCGCGCCACCTGATCACGGTGGTGGTGCTGCTCGTCTTCGCCACCCTGCTCTCGAGATTCATCAACGTCGCCTTCAAGCGTGCGCTGCAGCGGCACCAGGCGCGCGGCACGCTGCAGCCGGAGACGGCGACGCAGTTCGCCCTGACCCGGCGGCTGCTCAACGTCGCCGTCTGGGTGACCGCTCTGGCGATCGCGCTCTCGCAGTTCCCCGACCTGCGCGTCCTCTCCACCGGCCTGCTCGCGTCCGCGGGATTGTCCGGCCTGGTGGTGGGGTTCGCGGCGCGCGGAACGCTGGGGAACGCCATCGCCGGGCTGACCATCTCCATCACACAGCCGATCCGGATCGGCGACGACGTGGAGCTGCGCGGCGATCGCGGGATCGTCGAGGACATCCACTTCACGTACACGGTGCTCCGCCTGGGCGACGGGCGCCGGCTGATCATCCCCAACGACGCGCTGGCCAGCGAGGTGATCAAGAACGCCACCATGGGCGGAGTGACGCGGATGGCGCGCGCGGAGGTCCTCGTCCCGCCGGCGGGGGCGCCGGAGACGGTCCGGTCGGCGCTGCTCGCGGTGGCCGCCGAATTCGAGGATCTCGACCGGGATGCGGCCGAGCCGCAGGTCGATTTCGTGCGCATCGACGAGCGGGGAACGCTGCTCCGGCTGGTGGCGGCCTGCAGGGATCCGGCGGCCGCCGCCCGGCTGGTCCAGCGCGCGCTCGCCCGAGCCTCGGAGGTGGTCTTCCGCCGCTCGCTTTGAGAGGGAATTTCGCGCGGTTTCCCGATGTTCCATGTTACGTTTTTTCGCGACCTGCAGGGCTGGGGAGCGAACGAAGGGGATCCACGTGAAGAGCAACTGGAACGTGTTCATCGCGGTCTGCGCCGGAGCGGTCGCGGGGTTCGCGGTCGGGCAGCGCATGGCCACCAAGGGCGGCGCTCTCGGGACGCCGCTGCGCAACCTGCCGCAGGCCGCGAACGCCGCGCCTCCCGCCGTCGCTCCTCCGGGATCGGATCAGATCTTCAAGGTCGCCCTCGGCGACGCGCCGCAGAAGGGCAGCGCCGAGGCGAAGGTCACCATCGTCGAATGGTCCGACTTCCAGTGCCCGTTCTGCGGGCGGGTGATGGACACGCTGCACCAGATCGAGAAGACGTACGGGTCCGACGTCCGCTTCGTCTTCAAGCACAATCCCCTGCCGATGCACCCCGACGCGCCCTACGCGGCGAAGGCGAGCATCGCCGCGGGCAAGCAGGGGAAGTTCTGGCAGATGCACGACAAGCTCTTCGAGGCGAACAACTCCCGCCAGCCCGACGCGCTCAAGCAGGACAAGGTCGACCAGATGGCGCGCGCCCTCGGGCTCGACATGGAGCGCTACCAGCGCGACGTGAATGCGCCCGAGACGGCGGAGGTGATCCGCGACGACCAGGCGCAGGCGGCGAAGCTCGGCGCGAACGGGACTCCGCACTTCTTCATCAACGGGGCGCGGGTGTCGGGCGCCTTGCCGTTCGAGTCGTTCAAGCTGGTGATCGACGCGCAGCTCAGGCGAGCCAACGCCGCGCTGGCGAGCGGGGTGCAGCGCAAGGATCTCTACGAGTCGCTGGTCAAGGACGGCCAGAGCGGTCCGCCCGTCGCTCCGCCCGCTGCCGCTCCGGCGCCGCAGGCGCGCAACGTCGAGCCCGGCGACGGGCCGTCGACGGGGGCGAAGAAGGCGAAGGTGACCATCGTCGAGTGGTCCGACTTCCAGTGCCCGTACTGCGCGCGCGTGGAGCCGACGCTGCAGCAGATCCTCAGCACCTACAAGGACGACGTCCGCATCGTCTGGCGGAACGAGCCGCTCTCGTTCCATCCGAACGCGATGCCCGCGGCCAAGGCGGCGATGGCGGCGTTCCGCCAGGGCAACGACAAGTTCTGGAAGATGCACGGGCTGATGTTCGCCAACCAGAGCCAGCTCTCCGAGGCGAAGTACGAGGAGTGGGCGCAGCAGATCGGGCTCGACGTCGACCGCTGGAGGAAGGACAAGGACTCGGCGGAGGTGGCGGCGCTGATCGGCAAGGACAGCTCCTACGCGCAGCAGGTGGGCGCCGACGGGACGCCGTCGTTCTTCATCAACGGGAAGTTCATCTCGGGCGCGCTGCCGTACGAGTCGTTCAAGTCGGTGATCGACGACCAGATCAAGAAGGCGGACGAGCTTTTGAAGAAGGGCGTGAAGCACGAAAAGCTCTACGCCGCGCTGGTGGACGAGAACGTCAAGGCCGCCGGAGGGTCGGCGCAGGCGGCCGCCGCGCCCGCGGCCGAGCAGAAGTTCGACATCCAGCCGGGGAACGCTCCGGCCAAAGGTCCCAGGAACGCGCCCGTCACCATCGTCGAGTGGTCCGACTTCCAGTGTCCGTACTGCGGGCGGGCGCAGCCGGCGCTGAAGCAGATCATGGACCAGTACGCCGGCAAGGTCCGCCTGGTGTGGAAGAACCAGCCGCTCTCGTTCCACCCGAACGCCATGCCCGCGGCCGAGGCCGCGATGGCCGCCTACGAGCTGGGCGGCAGCGACAAGTTCTGGAAAATGCACGACAAATTCTTCGAGAACCAGGGGCAGCTCTCGCCTGCGTTCTACGAGCAGGTGGCGAAGGAGATCGGGCTGGACGTCCCGAAGTGGAAGGCGGCGGTGGAGTCGCGGAGCGGCCTCGCCACGATCCAGGCGGACATGACCGCCGGGGGAGCGGTGGGGGCCAACGGGACCCCGACGTTCTTCATCAACGGCAGGCGGCTCGTCGGGGCGATGCCCTTCGAGTCCTTCAAGGCGATCATCGACGCGGAGTTGTCGAACAAGGTCGCGAAGAAGTAGCCTGCGTCCGTGAGCAGCTTCCCGAGTCCGCGCTCGACGTTTCCGCCGCCGCGAACCATCAGCACGCCAGCGCCCGCACCTGGGAAGGACTGGCGGATCCGCCCGCTGAAACGCGGCGACCGCGAGGCCGCGTTCAGGCTGCTGGGCGCGGCGGGCTGGCAGGTCGCCGGCGACGAGCAGGAGGCGGTGCTCTCCTGGGTGGTGCAGCATCCGGAGCTGGAGAGCTTCGTCGCGCACGACGCCGCCTCCTACGGCAGGCTCTACGCGATGATCACCATGTCGCACCGGCCGCAGCTCCGCCTCGGCGGCCGCGTCGCCTCGATCGATCTCTTCGTGGTCGCCCAGGATCAGCGGCACAAGGGCATCGGCCACGACCTTCTCCTGCAGGCGCTCCGCCGCAGCGAGGCCCTCGCCTGCAAGCGCGTCGAGATGCTCCTCCCTGAAACCCGCGACGAGCGCCACGACTTCTTCGAAGGCTACGGCTTCGTCAACAACGGCAACGACCTCTACGTCCGCAAGGTCCCCCCGCTCTAACCAATTCGAAACGCGGGGACACGATACAGGTTTGATTTCTTGCGCCTCTCGCGCAGAGCGCCGCGCGGCAGGTGCGAGTACGCGCTACGGCAGCGCGCGGACCAGGCGGGCGGTCTCGCCGGCGACGATCTGCACCTGCTCCTCCAGCTTGCGGCCGTCGGCGCTGGTGAACAGCAGAGTGTGCGGGCCGGCGGGCAGCGCGATGGGATTCGCGGGAGGGACGGGAGTCCAGCGGCCCAGGTCGCGGCCGTCGACGGTCAGGCGCGCGGCGGGGGTCGTCTTCACGACCAGATAGCCGACGGGCGCGACGCGCTCCGGAACCGGTGCGACAGGGCTCGCGGCGGCGACCGCTTTCGGCGCGGGAGGCGGGCGCGCCGCGGCGATGGTCCTGCGCGTCGGCTGCGGAGAGGGGGGCCGCGGGGGCGCGGCGGGCTGCACGAGGACGACGCCGTCGACATGCATCGGCGGTTCAGGTTCCAGGCTGGCGCGCAGCTTGAGAGGGGCGTCGCCGGGATTTCCTTCGACGGTGGTGGAAAACGGCTTGTAGCCGGGCGCGCGGATCTCGATGCGGTGCCTGCCGGGCGTCAGCGTGTGCACGAACGGCGGGAGCTGGCCCGACGGGCGGCCGTCGATCAGGAGATCGGCTGCGTCGACGGAAGGCGACGGCGTGATGATCAGCCGGGCGGGCGCGGGCGGACGCTCCGTCGCCGTGCGGACCGCCCAGGACACGCCGACCAGGCCCAGCGCCACCGGCGCCACCGCGTACAGCGCCCAGCGGCGCGACGGCGGACCGAGAGGCCTGGAGAGCGCCGACGCCCGCTGGCGACGCGGGGCGACGGTGCGCTCGTCGGAGAGATCGAAGCGCTCGTTCTCGGCCGAGGCGAGCGCCTTTTCGTCGAGCTGCAGAGTGGGAAGCTCGCTATCGCGGCGCGCGGACGGCGGCTGGGGGACGTGCGGCTGCAGCGCTGCGTGCGGCTGCGCCTGCGCCGCTGCGTGCACCTGCGCCGCCGCCGGAAATGGATCCGCCGGCGTCTGCACCAGGTCCTCCACGATCACCGGCGGCAGCCCGCCCGCGGGACGGCCCGCGGCGAGCCACCCGCGCAGACGCTTTCGCTCCGTCTCCGCCTCCGCGCTGAACTCGTCCTCCAGCCACGCCGCGAGCTGCCGCGAGCCGAAGGGCGCGTCGCCGGCGACGGTGAACCGGACCAGCTCGTCGTGCAGCTCGGATGCGCTCTGGTATCGCCGTGCGGGATCCGTCGCCAGCGCCTTGAGGATGACCTTCTCCAGCCCCGGAGGCACCAGCGGATTTCGCGAGCGCGGAGGCGGCACGAGGCCCATCCGCACCTTGTCGAGGACCGCGTAGTCCGACTCGCCGGTGAACAGCTTCTCGCCGCAGACCAGCTCCCAGAGGAGGATGCCGCAGGCGAAGATGTCGCTGCGCCCGTCGACGGGCTGCCCCTTCACCTGCTCGGGCGACATGTAGCTGAACTTGCCCTTGAGGATGCCCGCCTGCGTCTTCTGCAGCCTGCTCTCCGCCTTGGCGATCCCGAAGTCGATCAGCTTCACCTGTCCCTCGAAGCTGACCAGCACGTTCTGGGGCGAGACGTCGCGGTGCACGATCCCCAGCGGCCGCCCCTGCGCGTCGCACTTGCGGTGCGCATGGTCGAGGGCCGCGCAGACCTCCTTGACGATGTACGCCGCCTGCGCGAGCGGCAGCGGCTTCTGCCGCTTGCGGAATCGCTCGATCAGCTGCCGCAGGTCGCGGCCCGAGATGTACTCCATCGCGATGAAGAGCGTGTCGTCGTGCTTCCCCAGCTCCAGCACCTGCACGATGTTCGGGTGCGCGAGCTGCACCGCGATGCGCGCCTCGTCCACGAACATGGAGATGAACTCGGCGTCCTCGCCCATGGTGGGGAGGATCTTCTTGATCGCCAGCAGCCGCTCGAACCCCTCCACCCCGAACGCCTTGGCGACGAACACCTCCGCCATGCCGCCGACGGCGATGCGTTCCAGGAGCAGGTACTTCCCGAACTTGGTGGGCTGGCGCATTGGCGGGGGACCGAAGAGTCAATCAGCGTAGCGCCAGCGCATCCGAAGCGGCAAGATGGACCTCATGCACGTCTGCCACGCGTGCCGCAAGGAAGTCGACCTGGGCGTCACCGGCACCGCCGGCCTCCGCGACGACTGCCCTCACTGCCGCGCCCCCTTGCACTGCTGCTTCAACTGCCACGCCTACGACGAATCCATGCGCTACGGCTGCCGGGAAATGCAGGCCGAGCCCCCTTCCGACAAGGAGCGCGCCAACGCCTGCGAGCTGTTCGTCTTCAAGAAGGGCCTCCGGGCGCCGAAGGAAGACGATCCCCGCGCCAAGGCCCTGGCGGCCCT